>NZ_JBDGTV010000011.1:0-94057 GCF_042216475.1 Halosegnis sp. | reverse complement strand
GCGGTAGCCTTCCGTGTGCGCCATCACGAGCGGGTACGCACCAGATTTGTCCGTATTTGGCGGAGTCGGTCTGCCGCCATCGGGGTCGTCTTGTTTGCGCCACCAGTCGAGGAGTGACTGGTAGGAGTCCCATGTTTGGAGGGCTTTGCCGACGACCGCGCACTTGTTGTTCCGCAAGAAGTCGTCGCGGTCAACCTCCTTCTGTATCTCGGTACGATTGTACCCTTGCTGTTTGAGGTGAATGGTGTCGTTGAATATCTCGCGTGAGGCGAGGCGGGCGTCGTGAAGCCACGACCGTTCACCAGACGCTATCTGAAGGCGCGTCTGAATCGTCTTCGTGGCTTCCTCACCCATACCATGACAACCGTTATAGACTGTCATAAATGTAGGGATTAGAGATGGAGGAGTACCGCAGTCATGCGCATTCAGTTAGTTCCTGCAAGTATCACTTCGTGTGGTGTCCCAAGTACCGCCACCCGGTTCTCGATGTAGTGGAGGCCGATGTGCGAGAGTTGTTTGCGGAGACTGCCGACCACTTCGGACACGAGGTTCTCGCCTTGGAGATTGCGGACGATTACGTCCACCTGTTTGTGCAAACAGACCCGAAGCACAGTCCAGCGGATATTGCCCGGCAGTTCAAATCGTACTCGGGTAAGCACTTGCTGGAGCGGTATCCCGAAATTCGAGAGTCGTATTTCTGGGGCGGTGGATTCTGGAAGGTTGGGCACTACGTTGGAACGGCGGGAGCGGTGTCGGAGGAAGTAGTTGAACGATATATCGAGGAGACAGAACACTGAATCGAGTGTCGGGCTTCACCCCCGACCCCGGTGGGTCGGGGAACTCGCCCTCGCAGGTTGTTTAGAACAGCGCCTCGCGTTGGTCGAGCAGTTCGGCCGGGCCGCCGACTTCCCAGACGCGGGTCGGCACGAGTTCGGCGATTGCGGACTCGACGCGGTCGACGTGCGCTGCGGTCGTGTTCACATAGACGGACGCGCCGGTATCTGTCGAGTAGTAGGCTGGTATCCCCTCTTCGCGGAGGTCACGCACCCGCTCGAACACTGCCAGCGTCTCTGGCTGCCAGTAGACCCAGCCTGCAGGGCCAGTCATCGTCGTGGCGGCCAATGATAGCGAGTCGTGTTCCGCGAGTTCAAAGGCGTCCTCGAACGCCCCGCGCCGCAGGGCGTCGCGCATATCCGCGATTTGCTGATGGATGTGGGCCATCCGCGCCTCGAACATATGCGAGTCAGCCGCCTCGCGGTGGGCTTCCTCGGTGTGCTTGAACGCCGGGACTTCCGCGGCCACAATGCGGAGATCCTCTTCGAGATCCGTCTCGATACGGTGGGCCCGGCAGTCGGCGTCGTTCATGCCAGCGTCAAGCTGCGAGAACGCGCCGGTGACCGCGCGCGCTGCGGACGAGGAGCCGCGCCGGGCGACTGTCGATATCTCCGGGCGGGTCATCTCAAGGCCAGCGGCCTCGACAAGCGCGACGGCTGCGGCCGCAAATCCCGATGATGAGGACCCGAAGCCAATGTTCGTCGGGAAGTTGTTCTCCGAGTGGAACCGGACCGGCGCATTGATGTCGGCTAACTCGCGCACGTACTCGACGACCGCCTCGATGCGCTCGCGGCCGCGGCCAGTCACCGCCTCGCCGTCGATGACGAACTCGTCCTCATCGAGCGTATCGTCGAACGCGGCGGTCGTCTTCGAGTGGGAAGGGGCAGTGCAGACGCTGATGGAGTCGTGGTACGGGAGTCGAAGCTCGGGGTCGCGCATCCCGTGGTATTTGACGAGCCCCTGAATCGGATGGGCCTTCGCGGTCGCCTTCATGCGCCAACCGCCGGCCGTCGCTCGTATAAAACTCGCGTCCCAGCCCGCGACGGACCGCAAGGGGTTTTCCGGCGACGCCGGTACCGGAGGGTATGTCACAGCGACAGCAGCCCATCGAGGGACCGACCCGGAAGGGGATGCCGATGCTCGGCCTCGGCACGTGGGAGAACGACGACCTCGACCAGTGTGCCGACTCGGTCCGGACCGCCCTCGAGGTGGGCTACCGCCACATCGATACCGCCCAGATATACCGCAACGAGGCAGGCGTCGGCGACGGTATCGCCGCCGCCAACGTCGACCGCGAGGACGTGTTCCTTGCCTCCAAGGTGTGGATTGACAAGCTCTCGCCGGCCGATGTGGCTCGGTCCACACGCGAGAGTCTCGACCGGCTCAACACCGACTACGTCGACCTGATGTACGTCCACTGGCCGGCCGGCGAGTACGCGCCGGCGGAGACGCTGCCCGCCTTCGCAGAACTCGTCGATGACGGCCTCGTTGAGCGGATCGGCGTCTCTAACTTCGAGCCGGCTCACCTTGACGAGGCGGCGGATGTGCTCGGCGAACAGCCGTTCGCCAACCAGGTAGAGATGCACCCGCTGCTCCCCCAGACCGAACTGCGCGAGTACGCCGCCCGCAACGATATCGAACTTGTTGCTTACTCGCCGCTGGCTCGCGGCCAGGTGTTCGATGTGCCTGTCCTCACGGACATCGCCGACGCGCACGACGCCAGTGCCGCGCAGGTGAGTCTCGCGTGGCTGCGCGAGAAGGGCGTCACCGCTATTCCCAAGGCGACCAGTGAGGCCCACATCCGCGACAACTGGGCAAGCCTGGGGCTCGACCTCTCTGCGGAAGACATCGCGCGCATCGACGACATCGACCGGCGGGACCGCCGTGTCGACCCCGACTTCGGCCCTGACTGGGAGTGACGTGACCGCAAGACCCGTAAGCCGTCTCGCCCTCACGCCCGTATGCAAACGCGCCACGAGGTCCGCGTCGGCGACGCGCGCGGACTCGATCTCGATTCTGTCGACCTCGTGGTCACCTCTCCACCGTATCCAATGGTGGAAATGTGGGACGAGAGCTTCTGCGCCCAAGAACCGGCGATCGAGACGGCGCTGTCGGCCGGCGAGGGCGACCGTGCCTTCCAGTTGATGCACGATCTGCTTGATGATGTCTGGGCGCGACTGGCCGATGTCGTCCGCGAGGGAGGAATCGTCGCGATCAACGTCGGCGACGCAACCCGAACCCTCGACGAGTTCCAGCAGTACCCTAACGCGGCGGAGATAACCAGCCGGCTGCGCAATCATGGCTTCCAGCCGCTGCCGGACATCCTCTGGCGCAAGCCGGCCAACTCGGCGGCGAAATTCATGGGGAGCGGCACGCTCCCGACAAACGCCTACCCAACGCTGGAACACGAACATATCCTGCTGTTCCGCAACGGCGGCCCTCGCGAGTTTCCTCCGAGCGACGAGACGCGCTACGAGTCGGCGTATTTCTGGGAGGAGCGCAACGAGTGGTTTTCTGACCTCTGGGAGATACGCGGCGAACGCCAGGCACTGCCGGGCGATGGCCGCGATCGCTCGGCGGCGTTTCCCTTTGCCGTCCCCTATCGGCTGGTGTCGATGTTTTCTGTCTACGGCGACCGGGTACTGGACCCATTCTGGGGGACGGGGACCACAGCGCTGGCCGCGCTTGTCGCCGGCCGCGACAGCATCGGCTATGAGCGGGATCCCGCCCTCGTGGAGACATTCGCCGCAGCTGCCGCCGACGCGCCCACCCTCTCGCGTACCGTCGTCGAGGACCGGCTCGAGGCCCACCGCGCGTTTGCCGCCGATGCCGAAACGAACCACGAGGCGGTCCATTACGAGTTCGGCGTGAAGACGAAGCTGGAACGGAAAATCCGTCTCTACGAAGTGACCGACGTGGTCCGTGAAGGCCAGACGTGGACAGCCAGCTACGCACCCGTCTGACATCCTCCCACGGCTAACGCCGTGGGGTTCCCCCACTGGGGGTTGAACCCACGGAGACGGAGAGGTTCGCAGGTTCCTCGTCGCGTGGGACGATGACCTGCGTTTCGGGCCGTGCCAGTACGGCCCCCGCCTCGGACAGCGGTTTCGAGAACTTGCCCAAGGCTCGTTTGCCGATGTTCAGCGCACCGTTCTTGTCGGCGTTGTCGTCCAACCCACACTCGGGACACTCGAAGCGTCCCTGCGTCTCACGGATACCCTCACAGGCACACCGATTGCAGGTCTTCGACGTGTCGTATTCTTCGACCAACTGCACCTCGATGCCCGCGTCGTGGGCCTTGTACTCGATGTAGTTGAGCAGGCGGGCGAACGGCATCTTGTGGGTCTTGTCGTTGACGTACCGCCCTTTGTCGTTGTCCTTGCGAATCCCGCCGAGGTCGCCCACGACGATGACCGCGTTCCGTTCTTCGGCGTCCTCCACGATTTGGCGAGCAATCTTGTGGAGGCGGTCGTCCACCTTCCGCGCTTCCGCGTCACCGATACGCTCGACCACCTGCTGTCCTTGTCGGGGTTTCGCTTTCCCGATGGACTTCCGCAGTTGCTTGTAGTGTTCGCGGAGACGGCGCACTTCCTCGCCGTAGAAGGCGGTCTTCCGGTCGGAGAGGAACGCGCAGGTAGCCCACCATCCACACGCACGTCTACGAGACCACGCTCACTCAATCTGGAGCTCGCCGCCGTCTCCGTCCCCGGCGTCCTCATCCCACTCGATCTCGAACTCGATGCTCAGTTCGTCGGCGGTATCGGCCGGCCCCTCACGTTCTGCCTTCACCTCGAAGGTAGGCGGGCTGGCGGGTCGAGGGTCACCGTCTCGCCACCGGCGCTGAGCCGGAGTGGCTCGCCACCCTCGAGGTTCTCGGCGACTGTCCGTAGATACGAGGCAATCTCGCCGCGGTCACGCTCCGTCTCCGACTTGAACAGCACTTCTTCGGGCATACCAGAGATAGACGCCCCACCGACATAAGGCCGCCTGCACGACCGCTGGCCGCCGGGGTTTTGCCGGTCGGCGTTCACCCGTCCGTATGGACGCCGATCTTTCGTTCGACACCTTCCGACTGGCGGCCTCGACCGCGGACCTCGCCGATGAGCCGCAGGCTCGCGAGCACGCCGACCTCGTCGAGTTTAGGATGGATCTCGCAGCTGACCCGCTGTCGGCGCTCGACGATTACGATGGCAACCTGCCGCTGCTGTGCACGAATCGGGCTGCATGGGAGGGCGGTGAGGCTGACGATGAGGGCCGGCTGGCGGCTCTCGAGACAGCCGCCGAGCATGAGGCGGTTGTCGCCGTCGATATCGAGGTGGCCGCAATCGAGGATGGCGCCCAGCCCACGCTTGAGCATGCGCACGACCATGGAGCGCAGGTTGTCGCCTCGGTCCACGACTTCGCGGAGACGCCCGAGGGTGAGGAGCTCGCACGGCTGCTCGCACGGGCGGCCGCGGCCGGCGACATCGGCAAGCTCGCTGTCACCGCCGAGTCGCGGGCCGACACCCTCCGGCTGCTATCGGTGACGCAGGCAATGCACGACGAGGGTGCGACCGTCGCGACGATGGCGATGGGCGAGCCGGGCCGTCACACCCGTGCGGTCGCGCCGCTGTATGGCTCGCGGATCGGCTACGCCCCGGTCGACCCTACGGACGCGACCGCGCCCGGTCAGTACGAGCTCGGGACGCTCGCGCGACTGGTGGCGGAACTCGACGACTGAACGCAGGTTGCCCTCCTCACACCGCTAAACGGGGTAGGCTTTCATTTTGCGGCCGCTGTGAGCGGCGACGCCGCTTACTTTTCGATTATCGTCTCTTCGACGGCCTCGCCGAAGTGGCGTGCGGTGTCTTCGTAGTACACCAGCAGCTCTTCTCCCGCCTCGAGGTCGGTGACGGCTCGGCGGCCCTCGGTGGTGGCGACTTTGATAGTCTCGGCATTCTGGAGCAGCGTCTCGATGCGGTCACCGTCGGGCGTCTCTGCTTCGATGCGGAACATGGGCCGCCGCTCAATCTTGGCGCGGCCGACGATGGCCTCCCGGGTGTTGCCGGCCGTATCGACGATCTGTACCTCGTCGCCCGATTTGAGCTCCGAGAGGTACTTCGTGCCGCCGCCGGGTGTCCGGACGTAAGCGTGGACGGCCCCGGCGTTCACCCGGAACGGCCGCGAGGCGACGTACGGAGAGTCGGCCGTCTCAGCGTGAACAAAGAAGAGTCCGCGCGACATCGACCCGACGAGCATCCCCTCGTCGTCGGTCATCATCGAGCCGGTATCGACACAGACCCGGTCGGCGCTGCCCGTCTCCTCGACGGCCGTCACCGTCGCATGGGTGAGTTCGAGCGTTTCGCGGTCAGCCTCGTCGCGCACGTCGACAACGTCACGGATGGTGCCCGGGTCGTCTGCGTCCAACAGGACTGCGTCGGCGCCCAGCTCCAGCGTTTCGAAGGCGGTGCGGGCCTCCTCGGCGGTGCGAACGCCTGCCACCAGCTCCGTCTCTTCGCCAATGCGGGCGATGAGATTCTCCAGCGGAATGATGGTCCAGTCTTCGCCGACAACGACAGTATACTCGGCATCCCCGGCGGCCGTCTCCGCGAATGACTCGTAGTCTTCGTTCAGGATACGGACGTACGCAGCCTCTGCGCCCCCTCGCCGGAGTGTGGTCAGGTCGGCGCTGCCAGAGAAATCTCCCGGGAGGTCGACAGTACCGTCCCCCTCGCCATCCTTGCCGACGACGCGGATGTCCGGCTCCTCGTCGGCCTCCTCGGCGTCCATCACGTGAACGTCATCGCCGGTGAACGCAGCGACGGTCACCTGCCCGAGTTCCCGCACGCGCTCGACATCACGGCGGTCCACGAGCACGACGTCGACGCCCGCTTCCAGCCCCGCGGTGATGCGTGCGCGCCGCGTCTCCCAGTCGCCGACCGAGTCGTCGGCCTTCAGCCAGACGGAGCGTGTCATATACGTGGGTCGGCAGGTCCGGTATTGAACGTGGCGAAACTTACACTCCTCCACGGCGAAAGCCAACGGCTTTGCTCGTGGGAGACGGTCAAAGGGGGAGCGGGAGCCAGGAGAGCCACTCCAGCACCCGCTCGGGCGCCACCAGTGGCTCGTGGAGGACGAGCCAGTCGAGCAACGCCAGCCCGCCGCCATGAGCGACAACCGACGGGAGGATAGAGTTGGATTCGTAATCGACGAGCCCGAACAGTACGTCTGTCGGCCCGGACAACAGCAGTTCGACCGGCGGCTTGTGCACGTGGTGGAACGCGTAGACGATGGGGCTGATGAGCGCGGCCTTCCGGCCGAGTTCGCGGACGCTCACGCAGAGCAACCCCCGATAGTACGTCTCGGCCGCGAGGACAACCGCGAACTGTCGGAGCGCGTGGCTGGGGTACGTCTCCAGCGTGCCGCCCCACATCGGGTAAAAGGCCCGCACAGAGGGAAGCGTCGATCCAACGAGGTAAAACGGCGCGACGAAGGCTGCAAGCAGGAGGCTGTTGCGTATCGCTGCCCGGTCGACCCGCCACCCCAGCCGCCGGCCGTGAAATGCCACGAGCGCAGCAGGCGCCGCGAAAAACAGCAGGACGTCTTTCAGCACGCGCTCGTTCAGACCGGCAGTAGTCCACAGCGTCCACACGGCGCCGAGGATGGCGCCGACGGCGAGTGCTCGCACCGGCCACGAGAGGCGAGCAAACCGGCCACCAACGGGGTCGCGGTGCTCGCGGTCGGCAAACACCCCCCAGCCGTCTGGCCCTGTCCCCCCCACTGTCGCGGCTACTCCGTCGGGACGGGACCGGTGCCGATGACGTCGCGGACAGCCGTTTCGAACGCCTGCCTGGTCGGGAAGTAGGTCTCGTCGCTCTCTTCGATTACTGCGGCCAGGTCACGCGGCCCTGTCGGCGTTCGGATTCTCGTTTCCCCTTCCCGGCGGACGACCTCGCTCGCCTCGATACCGAAATGAAGCCGGCCAGTCACCTGCGCCAGCGGCACGCCCGCAACGTCAGGCCCGTCGCCCAGCGGCACCGCCGGCGCCTCGGTCTCGTCGTCTGTCATACACGCGAGTTTCCGTGGCCCGAGGTTAACCGTTGCGGACCGGTGCGCAGCGAAACGGGTTTGCGCCCACCGGTCCGACTCCCGACGTGTACCACGGCGTCGACTTCAGCGGCGCGGCCCGGCCAGGCGACTCTATCTGGCTTGCGAGCGCCGTCCCGAGCGATGACGGGATTCGCGTGCAAGCGTGCCGCTCGGCCCGTGCGGCGTTCGACGCGACCGACCGCGAGCCGGTGCTCCGGGCGCTCCGGGAGTGGTTGGCCGGCGCTGACGGCGCGGTTGGTCTCGATGTCTCCTTCGGGCTGCCGCGACCACTGCTCCCGTCGGTCCCGGACTGGTCGGCGGCGCTCGCATGGGTCGCAGACGAGTTTGCGGATACCGACGCCCGCGAGATGCAGGCCGCGCTCAAAGAGCGGGCGCGTGCGAGCGACGCTGACGGCGTTGAACTGAAGCGCCGAACAGACGGTCCGACCGGCGCCTCCTCGCCGTACTCGTTCATAACACGCTACCAGACGCTCCACGGGCTCCGGGATGTGCTCGCACCACTGGTCGCCACAGACCGGGTGACTGTCGCACCGATGACCGGCCGGGACGCGCCGCTCTGTGAGGTGTACCCGGCGGCGACGCTCCGTGCGCTGGACCTGCCGGCCGAACGGTACAAGGGTGGTACCCACGACGGAGAACGGGCCCGCCGCGAGCGGATACTCGCTGGCCTGCGGGCGTGGGGCGTCGACCTCTCAGCAGAGACCGAAGAGACAGCCCTCGCAGACGGAGGCGGCGACGCGCTCGATGCCGTCGTCGCGGCCGTCGCCGTGGCCCGAGCCGCCGAGGCTGGGTTCGCCGTCGACGAGTCCCGCTACGACCCGCTGGAAGGGTACATCTATGTCTGAACTCGCAGACGAAGGTCGATGCCGTCCGGGTCGGTAATCTGGAGTTCGTGGTCGCCGCCGACCTCGATATCGGCATCGCGGAGGCGGCTCTTGAGGGCCGTGAGCCCTGCCTCGGGGACGAGTATCTCTGCCCACGCGAGTCCACGGCCGGTCTTCGGCGCCGTCCGGCCCTGCCACGTATTCAGCCCGACATGGTGATGGTAGTCGCCGGCGGCGACGAACAGCGCGTCCGGCTGTTCGGCGTCGGGCCATTCGCGACGCACCCGGAACCCCAGTGTGTCGACGTAGAACTCACGAGCGGCCGCGACTGACGACACCTCGAGGTGGATGTGGCCCACATCGGTCTCAGCCGGCACCGTCTCGCCCCCGTCGCCGGCCGCGCGTATCGGCCCGAGGTCGAGCGGGCGCGTGTCGATGTCGACGCGGCCGTTGGGGAGCATCTCCCACGTCTCCCGCGGCGTGTCGCAGTACACCTCGACGCCGTTGTCCTCTGGGTCACGCAGGTACAGCGCCTCGCTAACGAGGTGGTCGGAGGCGCCAGTGAGGCGCCAGTCGGTCTCAATCCGCTCGAGGGCCGCCCCCAGTGCCGTTCGGTCGGGCACGCGAAATGCGGTGTGAAAAAGTCCTGTCTCGTCGGGGGCTCGCTCGGGGGCATCGCTCGCCTCGAGCACCAGAAACGGCGTCTCCGTCGTGCCGAGGACGGCCTGGTCGTCAGTTCGCTCGCGGACGACAAGTCCGACTACGTCCGCGTAGAAATCGGTCATCCGGTTGAGGTCAGCGATGGCGAGCGCGACCCGGCCGATACGGGTCTCCGGTGGCAGCGTCGCCTTGTCGGCTGGCATACCAGCCCGAGGTAGTCCGGCCACA
Source organism: Halosegnis sp. (assembly GCF_042216475.1). Lineage (NCBI taxonomy): Archaea > Methanobacteriati > Methanobacteriota > Halobacteria > Halobacteriales > Natronomonadaceae > Halosegnis > Halosegnis sp. The sequence goes on along the minus strand of NZ_JBDGTV010000011.1, from coordinate 84,422 downwards.
AAAGTCCGGCCACGGGCGCTGCCGCGGACCCGACCGGCGGCGTTTTACCGCTCGACCCGCTGGCTTCGGTATGGAGGACCCGGCCGACCTCGCCGTCACGCTCGTGGACGGGTACGTGGACGAGCCGGCTCACTTTGGCGTACCGCCGTACGTCTCGACATACCCGCGGTACACGGCGGGTGCGCTGGTCGACGCCGGCGTCCCGCGGGAGCAGGTGACCTACCACACTATCGACGAACTCCGCGACGACCGCCACAAATGGCGCGACGTCGAGGAGGCGGACCTGTTCATCTACGTCGGGGGGATGACCGTCCCCGGGAGTTACGTCGGTGGTACGCCGGCCGAACCGGACGAGGTGCGCGAACTCGCGTGGACGGCCAACGGGACGAGCCTGATGGGGGGGCCGGTCCGGTTTGGCGTTGGCGAAGAGAACGCCGGCGCACAGGAGACGGCCCGCGACGACCTCGATTTCGACTTCCTCGCGCTCGCGGACGTGGAAGCGGCTGCCTACGACCTCGTCCACGGGGGCCTGGAAGGCTTCGAGGACCGCTACCGCTCGAATGATGAGGTTGCCCGGTGGGCACGGGAAGGGGCGTTCGTTGTCGAGCAGCACCCCAACCACCCCGATTACCTCATCTGTGAGATGGAGACCTCACGGGGCTGTGCCTACCGATGTTCATTCTGTACGGAGCCGATGTACGGCGATCCAGCCTTCCGGTCGGCCGAGGCAGTCGTGGATGAGGTGGCCGCACTATCAGACTGGGGAGTCCGTCACTTCCGGCTCGGCCGGCAGGCAGATATCCTCGCATTTGGCGGCGACGGCGAGGCGCCAAATCCAGAGGCTCTCCGTGACCTCTACGGCGGTATCCGTGAGGCTGCTCCTGACCTCGAGACGCTCCACCTCGACAATATGAATCCCGTGACTATCGTGGACTATCCGGAGCGGTCACGGGAGGCGATTCGGATTATCGCAGAGCACAACACGCCCGGCGATACTGCGGCATTCGGGCTCGAATCTGCCGATCCCGTTGTCCAAGAAGAGAACAACCTACTGGTCACCGCTGAGGAATGTCTCGAGGCAGTCCGGGTGGTGAACGGAGCCGGCGGTTGGCGACCCGGTGAGTCGCCTGCCGATGCCCCATCTATCGGGGCTGAGGCGCCACGCCGGCTGCCGAAACTTCTCCCGGGGATCAACCTCGTCCACGGACTGATGGGCGAGCGGCCAGAAACCTACGAGCATAATCTGCGATTCCTCGAGCGCGTTCTCGAGGAGGGCCTGATGCTCCGGCGCATCAATATCCGGCAGGTGATGGCTTTCGAGGGGACAGAGATGGCCGAGACAGGTGCCGATATCGCCGAGGCGCACAAGCAGAACTTCAAATCCTACAAACAGGAGGTGCGCGAGCGCATCGACCGCCCGATGCTCGAGCGTGTAGTGCCCCCCGGCACCGTCCTCCCGAACGTCCACCTCGAGTACCACCAAGACGGCCGGACATTCGGCCGACAGCTGGGCACCTACTCGCTGCTCGTCGCAGTGCCCGGCGAGCGAGAACTCGGCAGGACGGTGGATGTGGCTGTCACCGACCACGGCTACCGCTCGGTCACCGGCGTCCCCCACCCGCTGGACCCCAACAGCGCGTCGATGGACGAACTCGTGGCGGTTCCCGGCATCGGCCGTGGCCGAGCCGGCGACATCGTCGTCGACCGACCACACGCCAGTCTCGAGTCGGTCCCCGGTGATGATGAACGTCTGCAGGCGTTCTTTACGATCGATACGCCAGAGGGAGCCGATTGAGCCGGCAGCACTCCGCGTAGCCAAAAAGAATAGACTGTCGGCGCTACTCGTCGTCGGCGGCCGCGACGCGGGACTGCATCTCTTCGATCTGAGTGCGGAACTGCTCGAACTGCTGTTCGAACTGTTCCTCAAGGGCCGCGAACTGCTCCTGCATCTCCTCGCTTTGCTCCTCGAGGCGGCTCTGGAATTCTTCGCTACCCTCCTCGAACTGTGCTTGCATCTCTTCGAACTGTGACTCGGCCTGCTGGAACGCCTCCAGGGTCTGGCCCTCGATCTCCTCGTGGGCCTCCAGAAGCATGTCCAGCTGCTCGGTAACAGCCTCGAGATACTCAGTCACGAACTCCTCGTAGCTCTGAGTGCCGTCCTCGACGGCGTCTTCGGCGGCCGCAAGTGCGTCCGTCCGCTGGCGCTCGAGCTGGTCGAACTGCTCGTCGACCGTGTTCCGAACCTCTTCGACAGGCCCGGCTGCGTCCGGTGCCGTTGCCTCGATGGCGTCCAGTTGGCTGTGGATGGCACGGCGCGCGAAGTCGACGCCCGGGAGCGTCTCGCCGGCGTCCGGCTGGGTCGCGTCAAGAACGGCCTCGTTGAACTGTCGCTGGAACTCGACGCTGCTCTCGAGGGCCGCCTGGCTCTGCTCGATGGCGTTGCGCTGGAGTTCGAAGGCGGTCTGAATCGGGGTACTGAACGTATCGTTCGTCATCGTGTATACTATACTTCGCCGACGAGACTTATAAAGATTGCCCCCATAAACCACCTGATACCATTGAGTACCATCAAATGGTTCAGGAGGCGCGGCCAGCTCGCACGTCGACCAGTCCCAGAAGGTTCATAGCCGGCTGCTCGCAAACGACCCTCATGACGGAGGTGAGCGTGGTTCTCCCGGCGTACAACGAGGCGGAGACACTGGAGCACACCGTCAACGTGACCCTCGACACGCTCGCCTCCTTCTGCGACTCCTTCGAGGTCATCGTCGCTGAGGATGGCTGCGAGGACCGCACACCAGAGATCGCTGACCAACTCGCGGCCGAAGACCCTCGCGTGCGGCACTTCCACAGCGACGAGCGGCTGGGCCGTGGCGGCGCCCTGGAACGGGCGTTTCGCGCCAGTGACGGCGACGTGCTCGTCTACTTTGACACGGACCTCGCGACGGACATGGCGCACCTAGAAGAGTTGGTCGAATCCATCCGCACAGAGGGGTACGATGTCGCTACCGGGTCCCGGCGTATCCCAGGCCGGAAGCAGGAGCGCGAGCCGGAGCGGGGCGTCGCCTCGACGGGATTCAACGGGCTGGTCCGGCTGCTGCTCGGATCGGAACTGCATGACCACCAGTGCGGCTTCAAAGCGTTCGACCGGACGGCGCTGTTCGCCCTGCTCAATGACGTTGAAGACGACCACTGGTTCTGGGACACAGAGGTGCTCGTGCGCGCTCAGCGGGCCGGCTACCGGGTGAAAGAGTTTCCCGTTCGGTGGACACCAAAGGGAGACACGACGGTCGACCTCGTGCGTGACGTCCTCGGGATGGGAAGCCAGATTCTCCGTGTCTGGTGGGAGTTCAGCATCCAGCCGCGGGCCACACGCCGAGCCGGCCTCGCCGCTGGAAGTCTGCTGGTGGTCGCCGCGTTAGCGCTGATGACTGTTTATCTCGACCCGTCGGCAGTGCTCGACGCCATCGCCGGCGCCGACCCAACACTCGTGGCCGTCGCTGGCGTTGTTTACCTCCTCTCGTGGCCGCTACGAGGTGCTCGCTACCGCGATATCCTGGCGAAACTCGGCTACCCCGGCGATGTCGGCTTCCTCACTGGTGCGGTGTTTATCTCTCAGACCGGCAACCTCGTGTTTCCCGCACGGGCGGGTGATGCTGTCCGCGCCTACGTGGTGAAGGCTCGTCGGAAGGTCCCGTACCCCAGTGGATTTGCCTCGCTGGCCGTCGAACGCGTGTTCGACCTGCTGGCGATCACTGTGCTGGCGGGGACGGTCCTAGTGGGGCTAGTGCTCACAGACGGCACGGCCGGGCTGGCCGCGGCGATTGCTGCTGATGTCGGGGCTGTCACCATCGGCGGTGAGACCATCCGACCAGGCGAGGCGGCCCGGACCGCCCTTCAAGTAGCCGCAGGCGTGGGCCTGCTCGCTATCTTTGCCGTCGTCGTCATCCTCGCGAGTGCCCGGCATGAAACCAACTTCGTCCACCGCGCGCTTGCGGCCGTCAGCGACGACTCCTACGCGGATTACGTCTCGGACGCGATTGGCCGGTTCGTCGGCGACGTGCAGGCTGTCGCCGGCGACGGACGAGCCTTTGCCCGCGTCGGCGCGACCAGCCTCCTTGTGTGGGGTATCGACGTCGCGACTGCGGTCGTCGTGCTGGCCGCCTTCGGTGTCGCCGTGACGCCATACTTGCTTGCCGTCCTCTTTTTCGCTGTCAGCGTCGGCAACCTTGCGAAGGTGGTGCCGCTGTCGCCGGGTGGGATTGGTCTCTACGAGGGCGCGTTCACCCTCATTGTCGTCGCACTCACGGCCGTGCCCGGACTGACTGCTGCCGTCGCGCTTGCTGTTTCGGTCGTCGACCATGCGGTGAAGAACGTCGTCACCGTCCTCGGCGGCGTAGCTGCGACCCTGCTGTTCAATGTCTCGCTGGTCGAGGCCGTCGAGGGAGCTGCCGAGGCCGAGCGGGAACCGGTCAGTAGTGATCGGTGAGAAATGGCCCGAGGGCACCCGCCGCGGCCGTCCGCAGGGCTGCCTGCCGATCGGTCGCGCCGCCGGTAAGGACACCTGCGGCGCCCTGCTCGCGGGCGACGCCCTCTTTGCCGAGAACATCATCCATCACTGGGCCAAGTTCCTCACCGTCTTCGACGCGGGCCGCGATAGCCTCTGGGAGCCGTATCGACGGACCGCCACCTCGACCCCATCGCTCGCCGTCGGTCGCTGCGCCCCACATCACCAGCCAGAGCCCTTCGGCGGCCTCGTAGCGGGCGACACCGCCTTCCAGCCCAACCGCGAGGTCGTACTCGCCGGAGAGGGCTCGCTCGGCGCGGGTCTCCGCGCCCGCGACTGTCTCCGTGAGACCGTACGGCTGCTCGGAGACGCCCGACTCGACCGGCTCTGCCTCGACACGCGCTTCGGGAAGGGCCGCCTCGACGGCGGCGATCTTCACTGGGTTGCCGCTCCCGACTGCTACGTACATACCTCCACTGGCTGTCCCACTGGCTTGTACGTTGACACCGACGCTCCGGCATAAACCGGTCAGCTGTGCCGGCTATTCGCCCCAGGCGACTCCCGTACAGTCGGTCGCCCACAGAGTACCGGTACGCTTATAAGTTGGGTTCGCGTGAATCTGATAAGCGAAGCTACCCGGGCTTTCTCCGGCGGCCGCGCCACCCCGGTAGCCCCCGCCAGCGTACCACCAATGAGCGACCACATTCGCACCCACGCAGCGCGAACCGAAGAACAGGAAGCTGAACAGGACGAGCAGACGGAGGGGTGTCCGGAGTGTGGCGGCAACCTCACCGCCAGTGCTGATCACGAGACGGTCTGTGAAGACTGTGGGCTCGTCGTCGAAGAGGACAACATCGACCGCGGGCCGGAGTGGCGCGCGTTCGACTCTGCCGAGAAAGACGAGAAATCCCGCGTTGGCGCCCCGACGACGAACATGATGCACGACAAGGGGCTGTCGACGAATATCGACTGGCGCGACCAAGACGCCTACGGGAACTCACTGTCCTCCAACCAGCGGCAGAAGATGCAGCGGCTTCGCAAGTGGAACGAACGGTTCCGCACCCGTGACTCCAAGGAGCGCAATCTCAAGCAGGCCCTCGGCGAGATCGACCGGATGGCCTCCGCGCTCGGCCTCCCGGACAATGTCCGCGAGACGTCCAGCGTCATCTACCGGCGGGCGCTCGACGAGAATCTCCTGCCGGGCCGCTCCATCGAGGGGGTCTCCACGGCCGCCGTGTACGCGGCCGCCCGGCAGGCCGGTGTCCCCCGCTCGCTTGATGAAATCGACGAGGTCTCTCGAGTCGAGAAGGACGAAGTAGCCCGCACGTACCGCTACGTCGTCCGCGAACTGAAGTTGGAGGTCGCGCCCGCCGACCCCGAGAGCTACGTGCCCCGGTTCGCCTCTGACCTCGGGCTCTCCGACGAGGCCGAGAACCGCGCGCGCCAGCTGCTCCAGAACGCCAAACAGCAGGGCGTCCACTCCGGGAAGTCGCCGGTCGGCCTCGCCGCGGCCGCAGTGTACGCGGCAGCGCTGCTCACGAACGAGAAGACGACACAGGCGGCTGTCAGCGAGGTGGCCGATATCTCGGAGGTCACCATCCGCAACCGGTACCACGAGTTGCTGGAAGCCGAACAGGATATCCCCGTCGCCTGAGGCCCCGTTCGTCCGGCGGTTTTGCGTGCGGGCCGGAAGGTTCAGGTGAGCGCGACCGAACCTATCGCACATGGCAGCCGAGCAGGGACGGGAGCGTGACGGCGTCGTCGCCGCCGTCAAGTTTGATGTCGTCACGCTCCACGAGACGTGGATGGAACTCCTGTTCCCACGCCAGCGGGGCCACGCACACTCCGTGCTCGGGAAGTGGAAGCCGTCGACGACCGCCGACCGACTGAAGTACAACATCTGGGCCACGCTCGGCGTCCCGATCATCGCCCTATTGTACCCGTTCGTGCTGGTCGGGCTGGCGACCCGGTTTTACACACGCCGTATCGATAGCGGCGTCACCCGGCTGGGCGCAATCGGTGTCCTCCTGCTTGGCGTCGTTGCGTGGGGCGCGCTGACAGCGCTGGCGAGAATCCGGTTCGGCGCGACCGCCGAGGGATTCTACGCCGTCGCCGCCGCCTCGGTCACGGCCGTCGTCGCCAGCCTCCTTGCGTACGGCTTCCTCCGGATTGACGGCCGGTCGACCACCGTTCTCTTCGCGTATCCGTTCGCCACGACCGCCCTGTTCCTCCCGCCGGTCGTTGCGGCGCTGTACTCGCCGACCGTCGCCTCGGCAGTGCTCCCCCGGAGCTTCGACCTTGCAGTGTGGTTTCTCGATAATGTCGCGCCGGCCCAGCTGGCGGCATTCCTCCGCTCCTCGTACGATCTTGAAGGGGTCGCGTACGTCACCATGTGGTTTGCCGTGGCCGTGCCGCTGGGCTGGCTGCTCGGGATTGTCGTCACGTTGGCGGATGTGGTGCGACCGGCCGGCGAGGAGGAACCGGCCGGTTCCTGAACCGTTTTCGGGCTGGCGGTCCTCGAGCTGATATGGAGTTTGACACGACCACCACGGTCGCCGTCTTCCTCGGGCTCGTCGCGCTGGGCGTTGCCGGACTCGTTGCCGCGCCCCTCCCGATGACGGCCAGCACGATTCTGATGATGGTCGCCCCGTCGATGCTCGTGTTCGGGGCGCTGTGTCTGGGAATCGGCGTGAAGTTCGGTGAATACCGCGCAGCAGCGCGGTAGTGACGCTCGTCAGACGTGTGAACAGAAGAAGGGGTGTGGAGTCGTCTGGTTACATGTAGCCGAGATCGCGCAGCCGCTCCATCAGGTCCTCTTTGTCCTGGGCGCGGCCAGCGCGCTCGGTCGTGTTCTCCATATCCTGGAGCCATGCGGGCTCTTCGGCGGACTTGTCGGTTGAGATCTCGGAGCCGAGCGAGCGGAAACCCGCGAAGTACTTCGGCGACACCGGGATATCCTCGTGGGTGATACCCTCCGGGAGATCGTCGAATCCTTGCGGGACGTACCCCTCTTCGGGGTAGCCCTCGACGGTCTCCGGGACGACAAAGTACCAGAATGCGTCCCAGACGTCCGCTTCCATGAACTGCAGGATGGGCTGGATGCGGTCGTGAGGTGGGTAGATGTCGGGGTCGTGCCGCGGCGAGAAGAACGTCTCGTCGGCGCGAGCCTCCTGTTCGTCCCAGCGGATGCCGGAGATGATACCGTCGATGTTCTCCGACTCAAGCGTGTCGTTGAGCGCGACCGTCTTCAGCAGGTGATTGCCGACGTAGGTGTCCAGCAGGAATGGGAACGTCTCCTCCTCGTACTCGAGGATGTTCCGGATGTGGTGCTGGTTGTGCTCGGACAGTTCGGCAACGGGAATGTCGTCGCCGGGGTCGAGGCCGTGTTCGTCGACGTAGCGGCCGACGTCAACGTTGCGGGCGTACAGCAGCTCGACGTCCCAGCGGTCGGCCCACCGCTCGGCGAACTCGATGAGTTCGTCAAAGTGCTGGTAGTGGTCGATGAACACTGCCGGCGGCATCTCCAGGTCGTCGTACTGCTCGACGACCTCTTTCACGAAGTACAGCGTCAGCGTCGAGTCCTTCCCGCCGGTCCACATCACCGCTGGGTTCCGGTACTCGCGCAGGCCGGTCTCGACGACCTCCAGCGCCTTCTCTATCTTGTGCTCGATGCTCGGGTACTCGTCGGGTGACTCGCCTTCGCCGTCCGTGTAATCGACGTCAAGGTAATCGGAGAACTCGCTCATCGCGTGTTAATGACATCTAATTAGAATCCCTAAACCGTTTTCGACTTGGAACGGCCCGCCGGCCGTCCCGGGATCAGTTAGAGATGAACTTGTTGTCCCGCCACTCGACGGAACCGTCGGCATCCCGCTCGCGGGGGTCCTCGACGATCTCGATGGTGGCGGCCCGCTCCTCGCCGTCAACGATACGATGGGCCTCGAGTTCGCCGTCGACGGCGGCGATCGCGGTCAATTCGCCGCGCTCGGCAAACAGCGCCAGCTTGCGGAGGACCTGGAACATCGGATACTGGAGCGCCGTGTTCTGGAGCACCGTCTCGCGGTCGCCCTTGAAGCAGGCGTACTCGCGGAGCTTAGAGTTGATTTCCGGCTCTTCTTCCTCTTGAGCGAGACTGCCCCACGAGGGACCGTCGCCGCCGCCCCCACCGAAGCTGGGCTCGGCCTCTTCGGGCTGTTCCTCGACCCACTCGCCGTCCTCGTTCTCGTACACCCGATTCTCGGTAACGCTCGCCTTCAGCTGGGCCGTCGGCGTGTACTTGGAGATGTTGTCCTCCGCCGACACGGCCTTGACGATGAGCGTGTTGTTTCGTCGGGTGATGTCGACGTCGGCAATCTCGACGGGCAACTCAACCTCGTCGAAAAAGTCGTGCACGTCGTCGAGCGGCAGTTCGAGTGTCGAATGTAGTCTGAATACGCGACTGGTCATGTGGTATCCCTCGTCCCTTGTCGGGGCACGGCCCCTGACCGCTGTAGGGTCACCCGAATGTACGGACTGCGTACTTATAGTGTCTCGCCTTGCCCACGTCCGACCCAGTTGGACGCCAGTAGCCGCCGAACTCGGACGGAAGAGTGGCAATATCTCTCGATTTCGCTCCACGAGCGGTCGTGTCTTCGCTGGCGGTTACGTCCGGTTACCACCAACTCACGTCGGAGTTATACCCCTGGCGGCACTACCCATGTCCATGACGGATACTCCGGAGTACGAGGTAACAGTCGTCGGTGGCGGCCCAGCCGGCCTGACGGTGGCGCTGTACACGACCCGGCTCGGCCACGATACCGCGATGATTAACCGCGGCGGCGGCCGCGCCGCGATGATGCTGGACACACACAATGTCATCGGAGTCACGGAGGACGTGAGCGGCAACGAGTTCCTCCAGACCGCTCGCGAGCAGATTCAGGCATACGGCGCCGACTACCACCAAGACTTCGTGAGTGATATCGAGCGGCGCGAGGATGGCCGGTTCGACGTCACCGCCGGCAACATTGAGGTAATCAGCGAGCACGTCGTGCTGGCGACTGGCTTCTCCGACGTGCGTCCCGACCCGCCGCTGCCCCGCACCGGCCGTGGACTCCACTGGTGTCTCCACTGTGACGCCTACATGTTCGTCGACCAGCCGGTCTTCGTGATGGGCACCGGCGAGTCCGCGGCGAAAGTCGCGATGATTATGCTCAACTTTACCGACGATGTGGACCTGCTCACCCGAGGCGACGAGCCAGAGTGGAGCGAAGAGACCGCCCGCCAGCTCGAGGCACACCCGGTTGATGTCGTCGAGGCCGATATCGAGTCAATGCAGAAGGGCGAGGACGGCTGGCTGGAGTCGTTCACGTTCGAAGACGGCCAGACTCGCGAGTACCGCGGCGGCTTCCCGATGTACGGCAGCGATTACAATACCGAACTCGCGGAGTCGCTGGGCGTCGAGTTCAACGATGACGGGACCATTGCCGTCACTGACCACGGCGAGACGAACGTGGATGGCGTCTATGCTGTCGGCGACGTCACTCCCGGCCACAACCAGATTCCGACTGCGATGGGCGAGGGGGCCCGGTGTGGGATCCAGAACCACTACGATCTCCGGACCTTCCCTGTGGCGGTCGAGGATCTCGACGAGTACGACGGCGAGGTGCCCGCGGATGCCGCGCCCGGTGTCTCCAATCGACTGCGCGAGCTGGCCCGCCAGCACAACGCCGAGGCCGCCGCCCCGCCTGTCGACCTGGAGACAGACCCCGAACCGGCCGACGACTAAGCGGCCGGCCGCTTACTTTCACTCGCCTGCACGGCGGTCTCGCTCTCGTGTCACGACTGTCGTCATCCAGCAGGCCTCGTAGCGGCCGCCCCACTGGCGCTCCAGTTCCCACTCGAACGTCGCCCGCTCTCCACCAGCAGTGACCCGTACTTCGCGGCTCGCCTCGTTGCCGACCACGACGGTCGGCCCGAATTCGATCGCCGTCGCGTTCAGCAGGGCGCTGAAGGATGTCTCCAGCGTCTCGCGGAACGCGGCTCGCGACTCGTAGAAGCGTCTCGCGTCAGGGGCGGTGAACTGCCAGGTCGTGTTGATGGCCGCCGTGCGGTTCTCGGCGCGCAGCGCTGCCACCTGTATCTCGACGACACGCCCCGGTGTCCGCTCACAGGTGGGCCGGCGGTCGACCGCCGCCGAGGGACCGATCGTCCCGGTCGCGCCCGCCGTCGCCTGCTCCGCGTTGGGCACCGGCGCCGGCGTAACCGTCGTCTCGGTGGGCCCGCCGCTAGTCGCGGTGCCACACCCCGCGAGCAGCAGGCAGCCCACGAGCAGCAGCCGACGATACACGGGCAGAGTTGAACGCGCGCCGAAGAAAGGTTCCTCGCCGGTTAGTCGTCGGCGAACGCGGAGCCGGCCCCCTCCGTGGCGGCGTCGTTCTCGATGCTTGGTGGGTACTTCCCGCGGTCCAATCGCAGGTCAGACTGTGGGCGGGCCATGCAGGTGAGCGCGTACTCCTCGGCCTCTTCTTTGGTGAATGCGCGCTGCTCGGCGACGGTCTGTTCGACCTCCCCCTCGAGTATCTTCGCCGTACAGGCGAGACACATCCCCACCCGGCAGGAGTACTCCTGAGCGATGCCCTCCTCGATGCACCGCGAGAGGATGGTCTCCTTGTCGGAACAGGTCATCGTCTCGCCCGTCCCGACGAACTCGACCACGTACTCGGTCATACACTCAGTACGCTCACCCCCGACAAAACTCTTTACCGATGCGACGAGCGCTCGTAAAGAGTTTTTACCGTGGGGTGGCCAATGCGGGTAATGAGTACACGCTCAGTCGACGTCGCGGTCGTCGGCGCCGGGACGGCCGGCTGTTATGCCGCCGCGACGCTCGGCCAAGCGGGCTTCGATGTTGCCGTCGTTGAGCGGAAGGACGAGCAGGAGGCTGGCCACATCGCTTGCGGCGACGCGCTGAAAGGCGCCAACAAGTTCCCCGAGGCCATCCCTAAGTCGGCGCTCGAACCTGCGTTCACCAACACAGATGTCGACCACGGCCGCTTCGAGGCACCTCGCGAGGGGGTCGCGCTCGACATTCCCGTCCCCGGCGAACTGGCCGTTATCGACCGCTGGGAGTACGGCCGTATCCTCATCGACGCCGCCGAGCAAGCCGGCGCGCGCTTTGATTATGACACCGTCGTCCAAGACGTCGTGCAGGCCGACGACGGCCGCGTCACCGGCCTGCAGGCCACCCGGAAGGGGGAGCCGGTTCAGTACGAGGCCGAGATGGTACTCGATTGCGCTGGAGCGCTATCGATCCTCCAGGACAAGACAGACTTCTCGGGGACCACCTTCGATACCAATGTCCGCTACTCGCAGTTCTCCTCGGCCTACCGGGAGGTACTTGAGGTCGACGAGCCCGTCGACTGGTCGGATGCCCTCGTGTTGAAGCCGACGAAGCGCTCGGCGGGCTACCTGTGGTACTTCCCGCGCACCCCCACGGAGATCAACGTTGGGCTCGGCTTCCAGATGAACGAGGAGCCGATGAAGCTCGTCGACGACCTCCGAGCAGACATCCACGACCGCCCCGAGTTCCAGGGGGCCACCGTCGTCGACAAGCTTGGCGCGGCACTCCCCACCCGCCGGACGTACGACTCTGCGGTCGCCCCCGGCTACATCGCCGCAGGCGACTCTGCAGCCCACGTGAACCCCATCTCCGGAGGCGGCATCGCTGGCGCGGCCTACGCCGGGAAGTATGCCGCAGAACAGACGATCGAGGCCATCGAGACTGGTGACGCAAGTGAGCCGTCGCTGTGGGAGTACAACAGCCGTGTGATGGACCACTTCGGCGCTCGCTACGCCGCCCTTGACGTCTACAATATCTTCTCGACGGCCTACGAGATTAGCGACCTGACCGCGCTGGCGGGTGCGCTTCCAGGCGAGCAGATTGCTGATGCACTCTACTCGGGCTCGTCGGGCGTCTCCCCGTGGCTCGCGCTCAAGACGCTCTGGAAGGCACGGGGCCACCTCGACACGCTGATTGATCTCTACCGGACGAAAGATGTCGCCGACCGACTGCTCGAACACTATGAGTCGTACCCGGACGCGCCGGGCGACTTCGAAGCCTGGCGCAGCGAGCGCGACAGCATCATGGACGATGTGTACGCGACCACCGGCGCCGAACCGAAATACTGAGCGCGTACAGCGGTCGAAAACGAGTCTCGCGGTCAGGCAGTCGAGCCGTCAGGGGTCGGCGTCGCCGTTAGTTCCTCGCCCTGCTGGCTCGCGTCACCCTCGTCGCTCTCGTCGTCCGGCGTCACGTCGCTAATTGCGCTCCCGAGGTCCGACAGCTCGCCGTTGAGGAACTGCCCGATGAGGTCGTGAATCTGTTCGACGTGGCCGGGCACCTGTTCGGGCATGTCGGCCGGCGGCCCGCGCTGCTCAGCGGCGCCGTCACCGGCAGCCGCGGCAGCTGGCGCGTCACCGGTTGCTTCCGTGTCCGTCGCGTTGTCGGGCTGTTCGGCAGCTTGGTCACCGGTCTGTTCGTCTGGGCGCGCGTCTGCGGGCGCGGCTGCGTCACTGTTCCCCGGGGCGGCGGCGACCGCGCCGGCCGCACCGGCCGTCACCACCAGTGCCGCGAGCAGTGCCGCGGCGTACGTTTTCAGGCTCATCGCATCCGACCCTACCGGCCGGGGATAGATAAGGGGGGTAAGCCGTTCGGCCGTGTTCAGGCCGCTGAACGGTGATAAACAGAACGAACGGTTTCAGCTGTCCGTCGACAGCCTTTCGACAACGCCCGCGAGCGTATCGATGCCGATGGCGATGCTCGGCTCGTCCACGTCGAACGTGGCGGTGTGATGGCCGCCGGGATGCGAGGTACCGATGCCGACGTAACAGGCCCGACCGCCGCGATCCTGGACGTACTGCATCAGGTATGTGGCATCCTCGCTGCCGCCGAGGTCGTCCCGGCGCACGATTGAGTCGACGCCGTCGACGCCGCCCGCGACATCGGCCACGCGTTCGACCAGCTTCTCGTCGCTGGTCGCGCTGGGCGCATCGCCGACGATATGCGTGTCGACCTCACAGCCGTACGTCGCTGCAGCGCCCGCGAGCGCCTCGTCGGCGCGCTCGAGCATGTACTCTTTCAGGTCGGTCGTCTCGCCGCGCACCTCCGCCTCGATTCGCGCGGACTCTGGGATGATGTTTGTCGCGGTGCCGCCCTCGACGCGACCGGCGTTCACCCGTGTAGCCCCGTCGGAGTGGCGTGGGATACCGTATAGCGCCTGAACGGCGGCGGCCATCGCCTGTACCGCGTTGCGGCCCTCCTCGGGGCGGGCACCGGCGTGGCCAGGGTGGCCCGTGAACTCTGCGTGGAGATGCGAGACGGCGAGGAACCCGTCGATACCTGCGACCACCTCGCCCGTCGGATGGTCGAGGCCGACATGGAGCGCCAGCAGGTGGTCGACATCGTCGAGATGGCCCGACTCGGCCATCGCCTTCCCGCCGCCGACGACCTCCTCTGCCGGCTGGAACAGCACTTTGAATGTTCCCTGGAAGTCGGACTCTTTTACCCGTCGGAGGATGCCCAGCCCGATGGTCGTGTGGGCGTCGTGGCCACAGGCGTGCATGTAGCCGTCCACCTCGGAGCGGAACCCCTCGCGAGCAGGGACGTGGTCGTCGTCGTCTGCTTCCCGCTGCGGAAGCGCGTCGATATCGACCCGGAGTGCGACCGTCGGTCCCTCACCCTGCTCGATGACGGCGACTGCACCGGTGTAGCCTCCCTCCGTCTTCGCAAGGACATCCTCGCGGGCGCCCGCTTCACGGGCGCGTTCGTGCCACGCGGCCAGTTCCTCGTTATCGGGAACCCCCATCCGTTCGCCATCCGCGAGCACTTCGCGGCCGATAAACAGGTCGTCAACGCCGATACGCTCCAGCTCGTCGACGATGCGCGAGGTGGTGTGGAACTCTCGCCAGGCGGGCTCTGGGTAGCGGTGGAGGTCACGGCGCAGGGCAACCAGCGCGTCGTGGCTCGTCAGGCTCATACCCGTGTCACGCAGGCCGGGACAAAAACCTCCCTGCTACGTCCGCTTGACACTCGCCTCAACATGGACGCTGGCGGGATACTCGTCGCCGGCGACATCGCGTGCGAACGCCTCGTAGGCGTGTATCTCTATCTCACGGGTGTAGACGCTGTAGTGCCACGGTTCGTAGGAGTCGCCGGGGGCAAGTCGCTTCTGTTGGGGGGCAGCTACCTCCGTCGCAGGCTGAGGGTGGGGGCCCTTCAGCTCGACTCCCTTCCGCTCGGCGCGCTCTTTGATATCTGTCACCACGCGGTCGAGCACTTCTCGGTCCCCGCTCTCGAACGTGAGTTTGGTGACGAAAGGCATGTTCGAGCGGTCGGTAGCGACGGGCAAAAGGCCGCCGTTCGGGGCGCAACCCTTTTGTACAGATGCGTCCGTCATTGTACACACATGAACACTGAGCTCGCCCCGGAGGTGCGGTCGATTCTTCAGGCCGCCCGCGAACGGGGCCGCGGCGATGGCCGGCAGGTCGACGTAGACGCGCGCTCGTTATCGGCTACGTTCGCCAGCAGCGAGGCCGATGGGCGCGTTCCGCTCATCGCGGAGGTGAAACCGACCAGCCCAACGACCGACGGCCGCCGCGATGACGACCCCGTCGCGCTTGCCGAGGAGATGGTTGCCGGCGGTGCGGCCGCACTCTCGGTGCTGACGGAGCCAGACCACTTCGGCGGCTCCCCCGAGACGCTGGAGCGAGTGCGTGCGGCCGTCGACGTTCCCGTCCTGCGGAAAGATTTCGTGTTGGACGAGGCGGGGCTGGATGTCGTCGCGGCCGACGTGGTGCTGCTCATCGCCCGCTTTGTCGACGACTTGGCGCCACTGGTCACGGCTGCCCGCGACCGGGGATTCCAGGTGCTCGTGGAGACACATACCCGCGCAGAGCTCGAGCGGGCCGTCGCAGCCGGCGCGGAGTTCGTCGGCGTCAACAATCGCGATCTCGGGGCGCTGGAGGTGGACCTCTCTACGTTCGAATCGGTCGCACCTGCAGCACCCGAGAGCGTCACGCTGATTGCAGAGAGCGGCGTAACAGCAGTAGACGACGTCCGCCGGATGCGGGCGGCCGGTGCCGACGCCCTGCTGGTCGGCTCGGCCATCATGGACGGTAACGTCCGCGAGAACACCCACCGATTCACCCATGTCAGAGACTGATTCAACGGAGGCCGACACGAAGTTCGGCGACTACGGCGGTCAGTACGTGCCCGAGGCGCTGATGCCGGCGATCCAGGAACTGCGGGATGCCTACGAGCGGTACGTCCTGCACAACGAGGATGGCTTCATGGACGAGTTCCGCCGCCGGCTGCGCGACTTCGGCGGTCGGCCAACGCCGCTCCAGCGGGCCGATACCCTCTCGGAGCGGTACGACCGCGACGTGTACCTGAAGCGTGAGGATCTGCTCCACGGTGGGGCCCACAAGCTGAACAACGCGCTCGGCCAGTGTCTGCTCGCCCGCTACATGGGCAAAGAGCGCATCATCGCGGAGACGGGCGCCGGCCAGCACGGCACCGCGACGGCGATGGCCGCGGCCCACCTTGGGATGCCCTGTGAGATCTACATGGGCGAGCGAGACATCAACCGCCAGCGCCCCAACGTGTTCCGGATGCGCATCAACGGCGCCGAGGTGAACCCCGTGACCACCGGTCGCGGGACGCTGAAGGAGGCCATCTCCGAGACGATGCGCGACTGGGCGACCACCGTCGAGACGACTCACTACGTCATCGGCTCCATCGTCGGTCCCGCTCCGTTCCCCGCGATGGTGCGTGATTTCCACCGTGTCATCAGCGAGGAGACGCGCCGACAGGCCCGCGAGCAGTACGGCCGGCTCCCCGACTCAGTGCTGGCGTGTGCGGGCGGCGGCTCGAACACGATGGGCATCTTCGCCGACTTCATCGAGGACGACGTCGACCTCTACGCCGTCGAGGCGGGCGGCTCCTCGCTGTCCGTCGACGAAGAAGAGGGAGTCGCCCCCAACTCCGCATCGCTGTCGACCGGCAGTGAGGGCGTTCTCCACGGCGCGCGCACGAAGCTCCTGCAGGACTCCGACGGCCAGATTATGGAGTCACACTCCGTCTCCTCCGGACTGGACTACGCCGGTGTCGGCCCCGAACTCGCTCACCTCGTCGACGAGGGGCGCGTCGAGGCTGTCAATGTGGACGACGATGCCGCCCTCGAGGGGTTCCACCGGCTCTCGCAGGCGGAAGGTATCATCCCCGCGCTGGAGACCGCCCACGCGTTCGGCTTCATCGAAGAGACGGACCGCGAGTTGGGTGAGTTCATCGTCATCAACGTCTCCGGACGCGGCGACAAGGACCTCGAGGCGGCCCTCGAGGAGACGGATCGCCGCGACATCCCGAACGCTCCCGAGATGGAGGTCTTCCGATGAGCCACGACGGGAGCCGCATCCGCGCGGCCTTTGCGGACGAGCCGGCGTTCGTCCCGTACCTTGCGGCCGGCGATCCCGATGTCGACGCCTCACGGCACTACGTCGAGGCACTTGCGGCCGGCGGTGCCGATGTAATCGAACTTGGGCTTCCGTTCTCCGAACCTATCGCCGAAGGCCCGACCATCCAGAGTGCAATCGTACGCTCACTGGAGGGCGGGATGACCGTCGACAGCTACTTCACGTTCGTCGAGTCGCTGGACGTGGACGTGCCCGTCGTCTGTATGACCTACTACAACCTCATCTACCAGTACGGCGACGAGCAGGGACCGGCGCCGTTCGTCCGGCGCGCGGCCGAGGCGGGAATCGAGGGGTTCGTCGTCCCGGACCTCCCCGCCGAGGAGGCGGGCCCGCTCCGGGCGGCCTGTGACGAGCACGGCCGCGACCTGATTTTCATCGTCGCGCCCACAACCGAGGACGAACGGCTCGACCGGCTGGTGTCGCTCTCGTCGGGATACGTGTACGTACAGGCGCGGCTAGGCGTCACGGGCGCCCGCAACGAAGTGAGCGAGCAGACGACCGCCAGCTTGGAGCGCCTCCGTGCGTACGACATCCCGAAAGCCGTCGGCTTCGGCATCAAGAATGGCGAACAGGCCCGGGCCATAGTCGCCGGCGGCGCCGACGGCGTTATCGTCGGCTCAGCACTCGTCGACGTGGTCGCCGAGGGCCACGAGTCGGACGCGTCTGTCGAGGAGACGGCCGACCGGCTCGAGGCGCTGTGTCGGGAACTGAAAGAGGGCGCGGTCGCCGGCGCTGGCGACCGGCCGACACCGGAACGAACTTGAACCGCTCTACCGGAACGGTGACACACATGCACACAGGCGTCTCCGCGCGGCTCGACCGTATCAGCACGGACGGGAAGTTCCTCATCGTCCCGATGGACCACGGCATCACCATGGGGGCCGTGAAGGGCCTGAAGGACATCGAGGCAACCATCGACGGCGTCACCCGCGGCGGCGCCGATGCCGTCCTCACGCAGAAGGGAATCGCTCCCCGTGTCCACGACAACAAGAACGGCCAGGGATATATTGTCCACCTGAACGCCTCCACCGAGATTGGCCCCGACGAGAACGACAAGCGCATCTCCGGGAGCGTCGAGGCAGCGGTCCGCGCGGGCGCGGATGCCGTCTCCCTGCATATCAACGTCGGCTCCGAGTACGAGCCGAAACAGCTGGAGGATCTCGCGGCCGTCACCGACGAGGCCGCACGGCTGGGCATCCCCGTCCTTGCGATGGCGTACGCCCGCGGGCCGGGTGTCGACGGCTCGGACCCCGAGGCGCTGGGCCACGCCGTCCGATTCGCCGAGGAACTGGGAGCGGATGTCGTGAAAACGGGCTACTCCGGGGACGCGGACAGCTTCGAGCATGTCGTCGAGTCGACCCGGCTCCCGGTCGTTATCGCCGGGGGCGCGAAGGGGACCGACCGCGAGACCGTCGAGGCCGTCCGAGGGGTGATGGACGCCGGTGGCGCCGGCGTCTCGATGGGCCGGTCTATCTTCCAGCACGATGACCCCGAAGCCATCACGACCGCGGTCAGTGCCGTCGTCCACGACGATGCCGATGTAGATAAGGCACTCGATCGAGCGGGCCTCGCCGTCCAGGCCTGATTACCCCTGTAGAACGGTCGACAGCTCTGCCAGCGACGAGAACGTGTGGTCTGGCGGGTGCCGGTCCGGGGTATCATCGCGGTCGCTCTCGCGGGGATACCACGCCGCACGGAGCCCTGCGCCCTTCGCGCCCGCGACATCGTGATGTAACGAATTACCGACGTACAGCGTCTCCTGTGGTCGTGCGTTCAGTTCGGTGAGCGCGCGGTCGAAGGGTTCTCGGGCCGGCTTGGGCCGCGTGTCCGCGCCCGCGTACACTCGGGTCGCGAAGGTGTTCTCAAGCCCGAGTGTCCGCAGTTTCGTCCGCTGGACCTCCGGCCCACCGTTCGTGATGAGTCCGACCGGCCCGAGGTTGCGGGCAGCTGCAAGCGCCGCCTCTGCGCCCGGTCGGAAGGAAACAGCGGTGTGGTCTGTTGCCGCCTCGTAGGTCCGTGCGAGCGTCGCGGCCGTCTCTGTCGGCCCGCCGAACTGGGCTGCCGCCTCGCGGAACAGATAGGTGAGAAACTGGTGGTCGTCGGCCGCCTCAGGGGTATCCGCGGCGACGGACCACAACTGGTCGGGCGTACAGAACGGGCCTACCCCTGCCCGGTGGAACGCTTCTTCAAGGACGGCCTCAGGGTCCTGGTCGTAGCGGATGAGTGTATCGTCAAGGTCGAAACAGACGGTGGAGACAGTCATTGTACATAAAAGGAGGCGTCACCGGATAAGCGTTCGCCACGCGCTTTTGTCGCGTCGGCGACTACAGTCGCTATGCTCCCGGTCGACCCGACCCGACTCGATTCAGAGAATATCGGCGAAAAACGGACGACGCTCCAGATGCCTCACGAGGACGCCGTCGAGCACGTCCGTGAGGCGTTTCTCGACGCAGGGTTCGGTGTCGCGACCGAATTCTCGCCGTCCGAGCTCCTCAACGAGAAGGTCGACGCCGACCGCGACCCGTATCATGTGCTCGGCGCGTGCAACCCGCGGATGGCCGACCGCGCGCTCGATGCCTCCGAGAACCGAATCGGCGGATTGTTCCCGTGTAACGTCGTAGTCTGGGAGGAAGAGCCGGGCGTTCAGACGGTCTATCACGTCTCCATCATGAAGATTGCACGGCTCGTCGGGATGGCGCCCGACGACGAGACGATGGCCGACATCGTCGCGGAGACGGGCGAACTCGTCGAGGCGGCGTGGGCGAACCTCGAGGACTGACCGCTACTCCTGGCGCGCGTAGTCCGTCAGCCGCGACTGGACGCCGGCGACCAACTCAGAATTGCGCCGGAGCGTCTCCAAATCGACCGGCCAGCGGTCGAGCAGTTCACGGATAGCATCGTGGAGCGTCTCGGCCGTGCCGGGTTCGCCCTCTTCGAAGGCGTTCCGGACTGTCTCGCGTACCTGCCAGACGCCGGCCGGCCCCCAGTAATCAGGGGTGACGTGGCGGACGACAAGCACCTTTGCCTGTCGACCGCGGTCTGCAAGGTGCTCGAGGGCGCCCAGCTGTGCCGCGTAATAGGCGCCTGCGGTCTCGTCGGCGTAGTCGGTCCGGCCCTCGAACCCCTCGTAATCGCTGGTGACTGCGTACCCGCGGCCTGCGGGGTTCCAGACGGAGCCGGGCGCCTTCAGCTCGACGAGTTCGTACTCGAAGTCACCGGGCGCGAGCAGCACCCAGAAGCGGTTGCCGAGATACTCGTTGTACCACACCTCCGTCGCGTCGACGCTCGGCCGGTTGTGAAGCTGGCCGCGAAGGAACGAACAGACGGTATCGTCGACAGCGGTGATCGACCACCGGGTGGGGACGAGCTTCCGCTCGTCGGTCTGACCGAGCGCGCCCGCGGACAGCACGTTCTCGATATCGTACACGTCGAGGCCACGGTTGTAGAGATATGTGATGGCGCCCTCGGCCTTCCAGTCGTCGTCCGAGAGGGTGTACTCAACCGGCTTGGGGACGTGTGGATTCTCGGCGAGATCGGCGTACTCGGCGGTGGCGCGCGGGCCAGTCGGCGTCGAGATATCCGCAAACGAGAGGTCCATGTCCACCTCTGGGCGACCGTCGAGCCCAACCTCAACATCGACGGGCCGGTCGGCGATGGCTACCTCTCGTTGGACGCCAGTGAACCCGTCCCACTCGTCGGCGACGTGGACGTTCGTTCGCCGGGTGGAGTTGAGCAGGTTCGTCCGCGAGCGGAACACATCGTCGATCGTGTACCCGCGCTCGTACCAGTGGGGGCCAGTCTCGAAGGCGGCCGCCCGCTCCGGCTCGGCAACGGGGGCGAGCACGCCCGCGGACACGTCCGGGTACGACGACCGGCCGACGAAGACGCCCGGTGCGGTTGACCCGAACAGTGCGTCACCCTGGATAGTCTCGTCCATCGATTGCTCGACGGCCTCGAGGTGGTCCGTGATGGCGTAGGACTTCTCCTCGGCGAGCTGGCGCCGACGCGCCTGCTCGTCCTCATCGAGTCCCTCGATGTAGTCGTCGAGCCGCATCGACCGATGGTTCGGTGCTCGGATGCTTTAACGGTTCGCCGCGCCGGCTCACCGGGAATGGGAAACCACTATGCGCGCGCCGCCGATGCCGGAGGTATGACGAGCGTCAAGGAGTTCCGGGTGGCCGAACCCGCCACGTCGTCGTCGCTCGGCCGGGGGGCGTTCGTGTTCACCGATGACTACTCCGTCTTCGACTGGGGGCCGATGCCGGACGAGATTCCGGGCAAGGGGACGGCGCTGTGTGCGATGGGGGCGGCCAACTTTGAGCTGCTTGAGGCCGCCGACGTTCCCACCCACTACCGGGGAGTCGTCGTCGACGGCGAGCCCGTCCCGCTGGCCGAGGTGGAGGAGCCGCCCCGCGAGATGGCGATTGGGCTGACACAGGTGCCTGACCTCCCGCACGAGGGGCGTACCTACGACTACGACGCGTTCCACGCGGCCGCGGGCGACAACTACCTCGTCCCGCTGGAGGTTGTGTTCCGCAACACCGTCCCCGTCGGGTCGTCGCTCCGTACGCGTGGCCGCCCCGCCGACTACGGTCTCGACGCCGATGAGTGGCCTGACGAACCTGTCGACCTTCCTGAGCCGGTCGTGGAGTTCTCCACGAAGTTCGAGGAGTCCGACCGGTACCTCTCGCGGGCGGAGGCGGACCGTATCGCCGGCGCCGCCGATATCGCCGCTCTGGATGCCCTCGCTCGCGAGGTGAACGACCTCATCACGGAGCGGGCCGCCCGAACGGGACTCGTCCACGAGGACGGCAAGATCGAGTGCTGTTATGTCAACGGCGATCTGCTCGTGGCCGATGTTGTTGGTACCTTCGACGAGAACCGGTTCTCGTACGACGGCCAGCAACTGTCCAAGGAGGTACTCCGCCAGTACCACAAGCGCGAGCAACCCGAGTGGGTCGCCGCCGTCGCCGACGCCAAAGAGCGGGCGAAACGCGAGGACGTCGCCGACTGGCGGACGCTATGCGAGACCGCGCCGGCGCCACTACCCGACGCCGTACTTACGACCGTCGGTGATATGTACGCGGCCGGCGCGGAGACCTATCTCGACCAATCATTGTTCGACGCGCCGTCGCTTCCGGAGGCGGTGGCAGCCGTCCGCGACCTGTAGTCACTCCTCGCCCAGTGCCGCAGCCAGTCCGTCAACTGGCCGGTCAGCCCGCAGTTCTTCCAACTCCGACGGCAGACCGAGCTGGTAGCGCTCGCGGTCGACAGCTTCGCGGAGTTCGACCCGGCCGCGGTGGACGTACACCGCATCGTCGAGATGGAGACGGACCGCCTCCAGCAGCGCCTCGGCTTCG
Organism: Halosegnis sp.; assembly: GCF_042216475.1. NCBI lineage: Archaea > Methanobacteriati > Methanobacteriota > Halobacteria > Halobacteriales > Natronomonadaceae > Halosegnis > Halosegnis sp. Next base: position 62,051 of record NZ_JBDGTV010000011.1, on the reverse strand, counting down.
AGCGGTTGTCCCCGTCGCTGTATCTCTTCGACATCGGCGTCCGAGGGCACGTTGAAAGCCCGCTGCGTGATGATCGGTCCCTGGTCGAGATCGGTCGTCACGTAGTGGGCGGTGACACCGGCGATTCGCACGCCCTCCTCGCGCGCCTGTCGGTAGGCGGCCGCACCGGGGAACGACGGCAGCAGCGACGGATGGACGTTGATGATGCGGTCCTCGTAGCGGAACACGACCTCCGGGCTGAGGATACGCATATACCGCGCGAGCACCACAAGATCGACCGCGTACTCGTCGAGCAGGTCCAGCAGTGCCGTCTCGTCGGGCGTGCCGCGCTCGTCGCCGATGTGGTGGAACGGGACATCGTACTGCTCGGCCAGCGGTCGGAGGTCCTCGTGGTTGGCGATGATCACGCTGATTTCAGCGTCGAAATCGCCGTTGGCCCACGCGGCGAACAGCGCCTCCAGACAGTGACTCTCCTTGGTTGCCAGCACGGCAATCGACTGGGTCTCGCGGTCAGCGGGGAATCGCACCCGGACGTCTTGGCCGATCTCCTCCCCCAGGTCCGCGAGTGCGGCCCGCAGCTCCGACTGGCTGCAGGTCATTTCGGCGGTATCGACGTGCAACGTCATCCGGAACAGTCCGTCTCGGACTGCCTGATCGACGTCCTCGATGTTGATCTCCCGCTCGAACAGCAGCGTCGTCACTTTGGCGATGATGCCCGTCTTGTCGTCGCCGACGACGGTAATCTCGGTGTATCGGCGGCTCACGCCGACCCGCTCCGTTCCATACCGTGGTGCGCCACCGGCCGGGCAAAAACCGCGCGCTTTCTGCGTCGCTCGCTGTGCACGTCCGTGTACACCGACGCCGACCCACAAGCGTTTTGATTCACTGACGCGCAGGCGCGGGTGATGACCGACTACACCGCGACGGTGACCGTCCGGCTGAAACACGGGGTACTCGACCCCGAGGCCGAGACGACCCAGCGGGCGCTAGAGCGGCTTGGATTCGAACTCGCCGATCTCCGTAGCGCCGACCGCTTCGAGATCGACCTCGCGGCCGACAGCGCCGACGCCGCTGCCGCCCGGGCTGACGAGATGGCCGAGCGACTGCTGGCGAACCCGACCATCCACGACTACGAGGTGGCCGTCGCGGAGGCCGACACGGGCGACGCATGACCGTCGCCGTCGTCCGCTTCGGCGGCTCGAACTGCGACCGCGACGCGCTCGCGGCGCTCGAGCATCTCGGCGTCGACGCCGAAATCGTCTGGCACGCAGACGGTCTCCCCGAGGACGTCGCGGGCGTCGTCGTGCCAGGGGGCTTCTCGTACGGCGATTACCTCCGGGCCGGCGCGATGGCCGCTCGTGCGCCCGTGATGGAAGAGGTCCGCGCGGCCGCGGAGGCGGGCGTCCCCGTCCTCGGCGTGTGCAACGGCGCACAAATTGGCTCGGAGTCCGGGCTGACGCCCGGCGCGTTCACGACGAACCGGTCGGCCCGCTTCCAGTGTGAACACGTCCACCTGCGTGTCGAGAATGCCGACACACCGTTCACCCGCGCGTTTGACGCCGGCGACGTCGTCTCGCTGCCCATCGCTCACGGCGAGGGGCGTTTCGAGATTAAGGATGACGCGCTCGCGGCCCTCGAGCGTGACGACCGGGTGCTGTTCCGCTACTGTGATGCGGACGGGAACGTGACGGATGCGGCCAACCCCAACGGGTCGAAAGACAACGTGGCGGGCGTCCTCGGTGAGCGGGAGACGGTGGCGGTACTGATGCCTCATCCTGAGCGGGCGACCCTGCCGGATGTCGCTGGGCCGAACGGCGCGGGGACCGACGGCGCGGGCGTACTCGCAGCGTTCCAGAAATAAACGGGTCCCAGTTGGCTATCGACGCAAGAACGACGGCCCGCGGTGTTGCTCACAACAGCCACTGACGCTGTGGACAGCCGCCGGCGACGCCTCAGGAAAGGAACGTACGGGTCGCGGCGAGCGCGCGGTCGTCCGGCTCAAGCCAAGGCGCGTGCCCCAGCCCGTCGAGTTCGCGAATCGCCGCGTCGGGCATCTCGGCTGCGGCAGCCCGCCCAACTGATGGCGGAAAGTACTGATCCTCGCTTCCCCAGACGAACAGCGTCGGCTGAGTGATGTCCCCTAGCTCTTCTCGCAGCATGTATGCGGAATCCACGCCCGAGAGCCCCAGGCTGTCCTGGAAGACGGATGCAAGGCTCTTGCGGCGGCCCGGCGGCTGGAGTTCGGCAAGATAGGCGGCGAGCAGTTCCGTCGACAGCGATGCCTCGTCGACGACCATCAGTCGGCCGAACAGCTGGCGGGCACTCTCGATGTCGTCGGGTTCTGTCAGCCCGACCAGCCGCTCGCCGACCACGGGAAGCCCGCTCAGGCGCGCGGACAGCGGGAACGCGCCGCTCAACCCGCCCGGCGCACCAAGCAGAACGAGCCGGTCGACCAGGGCTGGCCGGTCGAGTGCGGCCGCCAGCGCCTGGAAGCCGCCGAAGGAGTTCCCGACGAGTGGACAGGAGTCGATGCCGAGCGCGTCGAGTGTGGCCGCACACAGGTTAGCGTTGAACGGTCGGATATCGACACGCGTGCTGTCCAGCGGATCTGACAACCCTCTGCCCGGTCGGTCGACAGCGTAGCAGGTGAACCGCTCGGCCAAGCCGGCTACCAGCGGGAGCCACGAACTCGCGCCAACGCCAACCCCGTGCAACAACAGCAGCGGCGGGCCCTCGCCGGCGACCAGTGTGTGGACCCGCTCAACCGGGCCGACGTCGACCTGGAGGTGCCGTGACGTGATATCGAGCCCATGTCGGTCTGCGAGTGCCCCCACCGCCTGCTCGTAGCGGCGCACGTACTCCGTCACGGTCGCCGGTTGGGCCGCCGGCACAAAACCACGACGGCTAGTAGCAGCGCGTCTCCACTCGCTGGTCGTAGAGCCGGCGGAGCAGGTTCGTCACCGGGCCGCTCCCCACCTGGAGACCGTCGACCTCGTCAATTGGTCTGAGCTCCCACGTCGTGTTCGTGAGGAACGCCTCGTCGGCCTCCCGGAGGTCGTCCACGCTGTAGGTGCCGGTTTCGACGGGAAACGACTCATCAGCCGCCAGCTCAAGCACGTGTTCGCGGGTGATACCAGGGAGCAGTTCCCCCGTTGCGGGCGTCTTCAGCGTCCCGTCGTCAATAAAGAAGATGTTGCTCGTCGTCCCCTCCTGGAGGTTACCGTCGATATCCCGCAAGAGCGCCTCGTCCGGCTGATACCCCTCGTTGGTCACCCGGCGGAGTTCCAGCCGCGCCATGATACCGTTCAGGTAGTTGTGTGTCTTCGCGTCGGCAGGCACCGCCGCCGAGGGTGTCCGGCGCGTTTTCACCGTCTGGACCGTCGCGTGGCCATCCCACACCGGATCGCTGTCGACACCACCCCGCGGCAGCGGCTTCACCTGTATGACCACTGTCGAGTCCACCGCCTCCCGGGGAGTGAGCTTTCCCGGCTGGACGCCCCGAGTGACCGAGACGCGGACGTACGCATCCGCCAGGTCATTCGCGTCGAGCGTCTCCGCCACGCGGACGGCAAGATCGGCCGGGACGGCGTCGGGCATCCCCAGTGTCTCGCAGGTGTTCGCCAGCCGCCGGCGGTGCCGCTCCCATGCGAACACCTCGCCGCCGTACGCGCGACAGGTTTCGAACGCGGCGTCACCGTAGCGGAAGCCGCGGTCCTCCACGTGGACTGTCGCCTCCTCGCGGGCGACGAGGTCGCCGTCGACGTGGTACTGCACACCCAGCGTTCGACCTGCCCCCACGTTGGTCTGTCGGACCGTGCGAGTCAAGGGCGCGCCGCCCGACCCTCAGGTATGTTCGCGGTCGTCGGCTGTACGGACTGTGAGGCGCTGTGGGTCGTCGAGGGCCGCCCGGAGACGACCGCCTGTCCCCGGTGTGAACGGCGTCATCGATTCGAGAAACTCCGGGCGTTCGCGGAGACAGAGACCGCCGACGCCGCACGCAACGTCCGGTCGGTCATGCAGCAGCGCCGGGCGGACGACGATACCGATCTCGCCGACTTTGCGACGATGGGCGAGCGCGCCATGGAGGGGGGTGTCGACGCGACGGAGTTGCTCGCGGATGCGGGTATCGATCCGGAAGAGGCTGCCGCTGCAGGCGAGCGCGCGACCACAGGCCGCGAGTCGCTGTCGAAGCGGGAGGCCGTCGAGCGGGCTGTGGCTCACCTGGACACGCCGACCGAGGCGGAAATCGCCGACTTCGCTGCCGAGCACGGCGTCGACCGTGCGTACGTGGAGCGAGCGCTCCGAAAGCTCGAGCAAGCTGGGGCTGTGACCGCAACCGACGAGGGGTATCGCTCGCTATGAGTGACGACGGCTGGGAGCCGGACCCCGCGTGGGACGACCCGACGGCTGACGGGCCAGCTGGCTGGCCGTCGCTGGCCGACCTCGATCCTGCCTCGATTGGCGTCGGCCTGCTCGTCGGGCTGGCGGGTGTCCTCCTGTTCATCCAGCCGAGCGTCCGGGCCGTCACCCTGCTCGGCCGTCAGGTGCCGACATTCGTGCTCTCGGCGGGCGTGCTCTCGCTGGGCTTTGCCGTCGGGACTCCTATCTACCTCGCGCGCGGGCACCGGCTCCGCGGGCTCGCCCACGGTATCGGCGCTGTCGGCTTTGGCGGGCTCTTCTTTGCGGCTGGGTTCGGCAGTCTCACGCTGCTGTGGGTGGCGCTGGCGCTCCTGCTTGGCGGGCTGTTGTTTCTCGTCTCGGAGACCCGGAAGCTGTAGCTACCGTCCGAGCTCCTCGTGTGCGCTCGCAAGGTTCGAGGAAGCGAGCGCGCCCAGCAGCGACAGTTCTCCTCCCAGCGCGGCCGTCGTGATGACCTCAGCGAGCGCGTCGGCGTTTGCCCCCGGCGGATCGCCACCGCCGCGGACGCCGACGACGTCGAGTGCTTCGGCCTGTGTCGGGAGCTTCGTTCCGCCGCCGACCGTTCCGACCTCCAGTGACGCGATCGTGAGCGAGGCGTACAGCGTCGCACCGTCGTCGCGCACGTCGACGGTGGTGATGGCGTTGGCACCCTCGACGACCTGTGCAATGTCTTGGCCTGTCGCGAGGAACGCCGCCGCGACGGTGTTAGCGGCATGGGCGTTGAAGCCGAGCGAGCCCGCCTTGGCGCTGCCGACGAGGTTCTTGCGCGTGTTCGCCTCCGCGATAGCCTCCGGTGTGGTCTTCAGTACGTCTGCGACCGTCTCGCGGGAGAGCGTGACATCGGCGCTGACGGTGCGGCCGCGGCCCTCGACGGCGTTGACTGCCGCGGGCTTTTTGTCTGTACAGAGGTTGCCCGACAGCGCGACAAGCTCGGCGGGCGTCTCCGCCTCCAGCAGTTCGGCAGCCTCCTGTGTGGCGATGGTGGCCATGTTCATCCCCATCGCGTCTTTGGTGTCGTAGGCGAACCGGACGAAGACGCTGTCGCCGACGACGTATGGCGTCGCTTCCTGGAGTGTGCCGTGGCTTGTCGTCGCCTCTGCGGCTGCCGCCAACTCGTCGACATGCTCACGAACCCACGCGGCCATTTCGGCAGCTTCCCCCACGTCTGCGACCCGGAAGACCGGCGCGCGCGTCATCGCGTTCTTCAGCACGCGGGCGGTCGCGCCGCCGCCCGCCCGGATGGCCGCACAGCCGCGGTTGACCGAGGCGACCAGCGCCCCTTCCGTGGTCGCCAGCGGGAGGTACGTCTCCGGCGGCGCCGCCCCACCTGTATCCAGTTCGATTGGCCCGACGACGCCCATCGGCACCTGCGCGCCCCCGAGCATGTTCTCGATGTTAGCATCGGCGGCCTGCTCGGGATCGAACCCGTACGCCGCGACGGTCTCGAGGTCGGCGCCCGTCTCCGCTGCGAGCAGGCGCCGGCGAACCGTGGCCGCCGTCGCCGCGTCGGTGTGCTCGTCGAGTTTGTGCAGGCGCACCTCGCCCTCGCGGACGCGCTCGAGAAGCACGTCGACTTCGTCCGTATCGCTCATACCGGCGGGTCGGCCCCCCGCGGCATACCGTTTCGGTTCGGCCCCGAACGCTTACCGGCTGGGGGAGCCACCGCACGGGTATGACCCAACCTGCGGACCTCCTTGTCACGAATGCGGAGGTACACGCACTGACCGACCCCGACCGGACCCACGAGGCTGTCGCCGTCCGTGACGGCCGTATCGTCCGCGTTGGCGATGCCTTCGAAGTGGGGTTCCTCAAGGGTGCCGAAACGAACGTCATCGACGCCGGTGGCGGTGTCGTCCTCCCGGGGTTCATCGACGCACATACCCACCTCGAAATGGTCGGCCGGCACCTCGTCCACGCAGACCTCCGGGATGTTGACTCGCCGGCGGCGGCCGTCGACCGGCTCCGTGAACGGGCCGCCGAGACGGACGGCCCGGTGCTCGGCTTCGGCTACGACGAATCGACGTGGAGCGAGGCTCGCTATCTCACCCGCGATGACCTCGACGATGTTGCAACCGACCGACCCGTGGTCGCCTTCCGGGAGGATATGCACACTGCGTCGGTGAACACGGCTGCCCTCGACCAACATCGCGATGCGATGCCCGACGCGGACATCCGCACCGACGACGGCGAGCCGACGGGCGTCGTGGTCGAGACGGCCGTCGACCCGCTATTTGCGGCCGTCGATTCCGACCGGGAGGGGACGGAGCAACTCGTCCGGGCCGCACAGGAGCACGCGAACGCGTTGGGGGTCACCGGTGTCCACGATATGTGCCGTCAGAGCCACAAGCCGCGGGTCTACCGAGATCTCGCTGCGGCTGGTGAATTGACGCTACGTATTCGCATCAATTACTGGAGCGACCACCTCGATGCTGTCGAGGAGACGGGGCTTCGGTCGGGCGCTGGCGGCGACCGCGTCCAGACGGGAGCGGTGAAGTCGTTCACCGACGGCTCCTTCGGCGGCCGCACCGCCAAGCTGCGGGCGCCGTACGCCGACGCCGACGAGACGGGCCAGTGGGTCGTCGACCCGGACGAGGTTGCCGAGCTCGTGGCGCAGGCGAGTGCGGCGGACCTCCAGTTCACTGCCCACGCCATCGGCGATGCGGCGGTTGCGGAGACGCTCGACATCTTCGCGAACCACGACGCCGAGCGACTCCGCCACCGGGTCGAACACGCGGAACTGCTCACCGGCGACCTTGTCGAACGGTTCGCCGAGACGGGCGCCGTCGCGTCCGTCCAGCCCAACTTCCTGAAGTGGGCCCGTGAGGGTGGCCTCTACGAGTCGCGGCTGGGTGAGCGTCGCCGCGAGGTGATGCCGTTCAGCGAGCTGCTCGACGCGGGCGTCCCGCTCGCCTTCGGCTCTGATTGCATGCCGCTGGATCCGCTGTTCGGCGTCGAACAGGCCGTCACCGCGCCCGAGGCCAGCCAGCGGCTCACCGTGACCGAGGCACTCCGGGCCTACACGGCCGGCGGCGCCTACGCCGCTGGCGAGGAAGACCTCGCGGGGACCATCGAACCTGGCAAGCGGGCGGACCTCGTCGTGCTGGCCGACTCGCCGTGGGACCGCCCCAAGAGCGTCGCCGATATCGACGTCACTACCACCATCGTCGGGGGTGAGGTAGTTTACCGGCGCTGACGGCCACTCTGAAGCGGCAACGCTTACCTGTGGCTCATTTTGTAGAAGAAATCTTTTCAGAGGTGGCGCTGTTAGGCTGTGGTACTGCGGGGTACCATACTGTGGCACGAATGGAGACAGTGGGGCTCGATACCGACCTGAGCCTCTTCAAGTACGACAATCTCGAACAGCTTCCGCCCGAGTACCGCGATCTTGCCGAGCCCGAGCGGACGGCCCGCATCACGGCCGCGCTTGACACCCTCGGCGACGATGTGGTGGTACTGGGCCACAATTATCAGCGGCGCGAAATCGTGGAACACGCCGACTTCGTCGGTGACTCCTACGAACTGTCGAAGCGCGCGGCCGACTCCGATGCCGATCACGTCATCTTCTGTGGGGTGACGTTCATGGCCGAGTCGGCCGACATCATCACCGACGACGATCAGTCGGTGCTGCTTCCGTCGATGGAGGCGTCCTGTCCGATGGCGGGGATGGCCGAGGCGCTGCAGGTGGACGCAGCGTGGGCCGAACTCACCGAGGCAGCCCCCGACGCCGACATCGTCCCGGTGACGTACATGAACAGCTACGCCGATCTGAAGGCATTCTGTGCCGAGCAGGGCGGACTGGTCTGCACCTCCTCGAACGCCCACGACGCCTTCGAGTGGGCTTTCGAGCGGGGTGATACGGTGCTGTTCCTGCCGGACAAGCACCTCGGCTACAACACAGCCCACCGGCTCGGCCTCGAAGAGTCTGTCATCGAGTGGGACCCGTGGGACGCCGACGGGACCGACGCCGCCGCGGCTGCCGACGCCGATGTCGTCCTCTGGGACGGGTACTGCCAGGTCCACGAGCGGTTCACTGCCGACCACGTGCACGACCTCCGCGAGCGGCGGCCGGAGGCGAACGTCGTCGTCCACCCGGAGTGTCGCCGCGAGGTGGTCGAGGCCGCCGATGTCGTCGGTTCGACCTCGACCATTCGCGACACCGTTGCAAACGCCGACCCCGGAGAGACGTGGGCTATCGGCACGGAAATCCACCTGGCGCGCCACCTCAACCGCTGGCACGAAGATGTGGAGGTGGTACCGCTGTGTGGCGACGCCTGCATGGACTGTAACGCGATGCGACAGATCGACCCCAACTACCTGACGTGGATTCTGGAGGAACTGGTCGAGGGGCGCGAGCGTAATCGTATCGAGGTCGCCCCTCGCGAACGCGAGTTGGCAGAGACAGCTCTCGACCGGATGCTGGAGATATGACTGCGACACGACAGACAGAGACGCTCGTCGTCGGGTCGGGCATCGCCGGCTGTGCGGCAGCACTGGCGGCCGCCCGTGCCGGCGCGGATGTCACGCTCGCCACGAAGGCGAGCGAACCGGAGGAGACGAACACCTACTGGGCCCAGGGCGGCATCGCCGTCTCGCGGGGCGACCCCGAGGGGTTCCGCGCAGATATCCTCGCGGCCGGCGACGGTGCCTGTGACCCGGCGGCCGTCGACACGCTCGTCGCCGAAGCGGACGACGCTGTTCGGGACATCCTCGTCGACACGCTGGCCGTCCCGTTCGACACGGACGGCGACGGTGAGTTCGACCACGGCCGCGAGGCCGCACACGCCGTCCCGCGTATCCTCCACGTCGACGCGAAGACGGGCGCGGCCATCCTGCCGCGGTTCATCGACTATCTACGCACGGAGACGGCTGTCGATGTCCGCGCGGATACCGCCGCGCTCGACCTGCTGACACACGAGGGACGCGTCCACGGTGCGTTGCTTGAGCGCGACGGCACGGTCACCCCGTGGTTCGCCGGCGCGACTGTGCTGGCGACCGGCGGTATCGGTGCCGCTTACGGCCGCTCGACCAACCCCGACAGCGCCACCGGTGACGGGATCGCGATGGCGGCGCTCGCTGGCGCCGATGTCGCCGACATGGAGTACGTCCAGTTCCACCCGACCGCCTACGCCGGTGACGAGGGCACGTTCCTGCTCAGCGAGGCACTTCGGGGCGAGGGAGCGCTGCTCGTGAACGGCGACGGTGAACGGTTCATGCCCGACTACCACGCCGACGCGGAGCTGGCACCGCGGGACGTGGTCGCGCGGGCTGTCCGAGCCGAGCGCGACCGGACTGGCGAGGTCCGGCTTGATGTCTCGCCACTCCCGTTCACCGAGTCGTTCCCCGGCCTCGCCGAGCGCTGTCGCGAGCACGGTGTCGACATCGACGCAGGGATTCCCGTCGCCCCCGCTGAGCACTTCCTCTGTGGCGGTATCGACGTGGCCCGCGATGGCTCGGCGAGCCTCGACCGGCTGTTTGCCGCCGGCGAGTGTGCCTGCACGGGCGTCCATGGCGCCAACCGGCTCGCCTCTACCTCGCTGCTGGAGGGGCTGGTGTTCGGTCGCCGCGCTGGCCGCGCCGCCGCCGGCTACGATCCAGAGCCGGTCGAACCGCCGACGCTCCGCGACAGTGATCCCGACCTCCCGGCGGGGTTCGCCGAAGAGAAGCTTCGCCGGCTCCGGCGGACCATGGACCAGTATGTCGGCGTTGAGCGAGCGCCGTCGGACCTGGAACGGGCTGCCGCGAGCATCCGCCGGCTGAAGGGCGAGGTGGACGCGTACGTGCGCACGCGGACCGCCCGTGACCTGTACGAGCTCCGTAATGCGACGGTGACGGCACTGCTGGTCGTGCGCGCTGCTGCCGCCAACGACGAATCGCGCGGCTGCCACCACGTCACCGCCCCCGAGGCCAGTGCCGATTGAGCGCTCGCAGGTCGAACGGTGGCTCCGCGAGGACCTCGGTCACCACGACGTGACGAACGACATCCCTGGCGAGACGACCGGTCGGCTGCTCGCCCGAGAGTCGGGCGTCGCCGCTGGCATCTCGGCCGCACGCGCCGTCTTCGAGTATCTCGACGTCCCCGTCACCGCCTCCGTCACGGCCGGTGAGCGAGTCGCGGCCGATGACACCCTGCTTGCCGTCGAGGGGCCAACGCGGGACGTGCTCCGCGGTGAGCGGGTCGCCGCCAATATTGTCGGCCATGCGGCTGGCATAGCGACGCGGACCCGCGCAGCCGTCGAGCGAGCCCGGGAGGCCAGCGACGAGGTCCGCGTCGCGGCCACCCGGAAGACGACGCCCGGACTCCGTGGTGTCGAGAAGCGGGCTGTCGCGGCCGGCGGCGGCGACACCCACCGGCTCGACCTCTCACACATGGTCATGGTGAAGGAGAACCATATCGCCAATCTCGGTCTTGAGCAGGCCGTCGAACGGTTCCGCGAGCGGGCGTCGTTCGCGACGAAAATAGAGTGTGAGGTAGAGCGACCGGCCGACGCCCCGCGAGCAGCAGCTGCCGGCGCCGACGCAGTCCTGCTCGACAACATGTCGCCCGCGGAGACAGCCCGTGCGGTCGACCTACTGGACGGCGCCGCGCTCGCGGAAGCCTCCGGCGGCATCGGCCTGGAGGATGTGGCCGACTACGCAGCCACCGGTGTCGATGTCGTCTCGATGGGGACGCTCACCCACTCGGCCGACCAGCTGGATGTCTCCTTCCAGACGGGCTGAGCGGCGAAACTACCTTGCTGGCGTGGTCGAATACACGGGTATGAACGCGAGCGACTGGCCCCGCGAGGTGGGCAACCACCGTGTAACGATGGAGTGGGACTGCGAGCGGTGTGGCCGCTCGTTCGACTGTCTTTCCCAGTTCAGGCAGACGGACTGTCAATGAGTAACGACTCGCCGGTCATCGCGGCCGGCGGGTCGACGCCGACCAACCGCAAGAGCGTCGGCGCGATATCACACAGTGCACCTCCCTCTCGAACCCGGTAGCCGCCGGCGGTTCCGTCAGGCGCGACGTAGACGAACGGCACCGGATTCGTCGTGTGGGCAGTATGGGGGTCCTCGGGCGACCCCATCTCGTCGGCGTTGCCGTGGTCGGCGGTGACGAGCAGGTGACCGCCTGCCGCCTGGACCGTCTCGGCTAGCCGACCTAGGCCGGCGTCGACCGCCTCGACGGCCGCTACGGCCGCCTCGAAGTCACCCGTGTGGCCGACCATGTCCGGGTTCGCGTAGTTGCACACGAGCACGTCCGGGTCCTCCTGTTCGATACGGTCGATAGCCGTGTCGGTCACCTCGCCAGCGCTCATCTCTGGCTGCTCATCGTACGTCGCTACGGCCGGCGAGTCGACGATGACCCGCTGTTCGCCCGTGAACGCTCGCTCCCGGCCGCCATTGAGGAAGTAGGTGACGTGTGGTGATTTCTCGGACTCGGCCACCCGAAGCTGGGTGAGCCCGGCCGCAGCGAGTGTCTCCCCGAGCACGTCTGCCGGCTGTGTCGGTGGGAACGCCACCGGGAGGTCGAACGTCTCGTCGTACTCGGTCATCGTGACGAGACGCGCGCCTGGTGGGTCGACGGTGACGCCAGCGGCCGCCCAGTCCGCTGGTCGGATGCCGGCGAGCATCCGGGTAAGCTGTCTGGCCCGGTCGGCCCGGAAGTTACAGAAGACGGCCGCGTCCGCGGCGGTGAGCGGCAGGCCGCCGTCGACGAGCGTCGGCTCGACGAACTCGTCGGTCTCGCCCCGCTCGTAGCTGGCCTCGACGGCGGCCACAGGGTCGGCCGCCTCGTGGTCAGCCCGCCGGTTCACGATTGCGTCGAAGGCCCGCTTCGTCCGGGCCCAGTTCTCGTCGCGGTCCATCGCATAGTAACGACCGGTGACCGTCGCCACGTGGCCGCCGTGCTCGTCGACGACCGCCTCGAGGTCACGCAGATAGTTGGCCCCCGACCGCGGCGGCGTGTCGCGGCCGTCGGTGAACGCATGGACGACCGGCGTGAGCCCCGCGTCGGCCGCCGCCCGGACCAGCGCGTGGATGTGGTGCTGGTAGGCGTGAACACCACCATCGGAGACGAGCCCGAGGAGATGGAGCCGGCCGTCGTTCGCACGGGCATACTCGAAGGCATCCGCGATGGCCTCCCGGTCGCGGAGTTGGTCGGCGGCGGCGGCCTCGCTCACGCGCGTGGAATCCTGCAGGACGACCCGCCCCGCGCCGATATTGAGATGGCCCACCTCGCTGTTGCCCATCTGTCCCTCGGGGAGGCCGACCCGGCGGCCGTGGGTTGCAAGCGTCCCGGCGGCGCCGGCTGCGCGGAGCCGGTCGAAATTCGGGGTCTCGGCGGCGGCGACAGCGTCCCGGGTCGACCCGTCGCCGATGCCCCATCCGTCGAGGATGACCAGGGCGGCTCTCATTGGCGGGAGGTGGCTGCGCCCGCGTAAGTAGCCGTTGGAAGCCGTTTCACTTTCGGCGCGGTCCCGAGCGGCTTTTATTGGTCGGCGCTAACCGAGAGTCGTGACGCTCGACCCGGTCCATTTCAAGGCCATCTCACGGCTCGCAGAGGGGGTCTCTCGGACCGTCGACGAGCGAGCCCACCGCGAGTTTGCCGAAACTGTCTGGGCAGAGTGGCTCGACCCGCTGGTCGACGACGGCCGGCGCGTGCTCGAGCCGCTCGCCGAGCAGGCGCGCTACCGGGTCGACACCGAGGCGATCGCACTCGAGCCCGACCGGTTCGAGACCCGCCATGGGCTCGACTCGGGCACTATCAATCCGACGACGTTCAAGAACGGGCTGGTGGTCGATGTGGCGCAGGCGGCGATGAGTCGTGTCCCCTCGGACCTTGAGCTCCACCGTGGACGGACGAACGTCGTCGCCGTTCACTCCAACGACGTGACTGTCGGGCTGGACGGCGAATGGACGCTGGACGACGGAGGATACGTCCGCCAGCGGCTCCTCCACGTCCCGGCGACGGACCGCTCGATGACTGCCGTCGTTCACGAACTCGCTCTCTATCTCGCAGAGGTGACTCACGCGACCGAGAACGCCGGCGTCGTTGAGGATCTACTCATCCTCGACGGGCCGATCTACCCGAAGGGCCTGCTCACGTGGGAGCGGCGCGACCCCGAGCTCGCGAAGCTACTCGCCGAGGAGGAGACGCCCAAGCAGGTCATCCAGTCGTATGTCAATCTCGTTGAGGACTTCATCGAGCGGGACGTGCCGCTGGTCGGTTTCGTGAAGAACCCCGCCAGCCGACTCGTCACCCGGACGATTCGCGACGAACAGGGCAACTCACCGTGGCTCAACGACGCGGCCTTCTTCTCGCAACTGCTCGAGCGCGGTCACCTCGAGGACGGCCGGTGGGTGCGTGAGACGGACGAACTCACCTACACGAACTGGTTCGTGTCGCGGGGCGCCACGGATGGCGCGCTCGCGTCGCCGGACACGCTCGCGGGCATCGACCGGGCGCTCGATCACGAGGCCTACGAGGTGACGTTCGCAATGGTGTACGACCCCCGAACGGACACGATTTACCGGCTCGAAGCGCCGCGGCACTTCACCGCCGACCCCGATACGCGGGAGGCGCTCACCCGCCAGCTGCTGAAGGGAATCGCCGCCGAGCAGGGGCCGCCCGAGGCGGTCGGCAAGGCTGACTCGCTGGCACGTATCGGCCAGGAGGAGTCAGCCGCGCTCCGAGCGGCCCTCGAGACCGCCTTCGACTCGGAGGTCGACGCCGGCTACGACGAGGACCGCTGGGGCGCGTTCGTCGACTAGACGGAGCCTTCGAGGCTCGTCTCCGGTTCGGGCTCCTCGCGGAGCAGCTCGATCTCTACCTCCGATTCCGGAACGCCCACGCGGGCAAACTGCGTGCGGAGATGCTCTTTCGCCGATTCGATGGCCCGCTCGCGGGTTTCGAAGCCGCGGGCCGTCGGCGACTCGAAGGCGACCCGAATCTCCCGGCCGTCGAGCGTCTGCACCTGCCCGCCTGATTCCACCTCGTAGAAGGCGTCACAGACCCAGACGTACGGCGCCCCCTCGTCTGGGGCGCCCCGGAACGAGGGTGGCTCTTCGCCCCGCTCGTAGAGCGTCCCGGTGAGGGCCGTCCCGCCGGCGTGGCCGCGGATGAGCAACATAGTCGTGGGTAGGACACCCGGGCGTAAATGCTCGCGGTCGCCACGACTACACTAGCGGCTCGCGCACCAATAAAACGGAGAAGTCGGTCGCCGGCTTACCCGAAGAGCTCGCCGAGCCCTTCGCCGCCGTCGCCCTCGTCTTCGTCGTCGCCGCCCTCGTCGGCCTCCTCGGCCTCTTCCTCGTCGGCCTCTTCCTCGGCCTCCTCGGCCTCGGTCTCGTCGGCTTCGGCTTCGGCGGCAGCGGCGCCGCCAGCCCCGCCGGCCGGGACGGCTGCGGCCTGCTCGACGGCCTCCTCGATGTCGACGTCCTCGAGGGCCGCGACGAGCGCTTTCACGCGCGACTCCTCGACGTCGGCACCGGCTGCCTCAAGCACGCCGGTCAGGTTGTCCTCGTTGATCTCTTCGCCAGTCTCGTGCAGGATGAGTGCTGCGTAAACGTATTCCATTGGTGGTCACCCGAACATGTCGCCGAGCGCGTCGCCGCCGTCGCCGCCCTCGTCCTCGTCGTCGTCAGTGTCGGAGTCGGTGGCGTCGTCGGCCGTCTCGGCGTCCGCTTGGTCGTCGTCCTGTGCGTCGTCCGCATCGTCCGCGGCCGGCTCGCTGGCGGCTGTGTCGCCCGCCGGCTCGATGTCGCGAAGTTCCTCAGGGAGCGCCTCCTCGTCGTCGATGGCGGCTGCCAGCGCGCGAACCTGCGCGTCGGCCTTCGACACCAGGTCGTCCGCGAGGTCCGGCGACTCGACAGCCGCGTGGATGCCGAGGCTCTTCGCCTCGCCGGAGCCCTTCCGGAGGAGCGTCCCTGCGGTCCGAGCCGTCGGGTAGACGGCGTTGACCGAGAGGTTGCGCCCGCGCGCCGCGGCGGTTTCGATGTCTGCGCGGTAAGCGTCGACATCGATGTCGAGTTCCTCCGGGGCGAAGCTGACGCCCTCGGAGACGACCCCGCGCAGGTCGAGCCCGACCTCCTTGGGCTCGATGCCCAGCTCGCCGAGCACGTTCTCGAGGTCGGCGCTGACCTCTTCGCCCGCCTCAAGCACGGTCGACTCCTCCGTCACGTGGATGGAGCCGTCCATGATGCGGGCGGCGGCGCCGACCTGCTGGAGTTCGCCCACGAACGGTCCGGGATCGACCCCCGTGTCACCCTCCGGGATGACGATGTCGTTGGGGGCGATTTCGCCGGCACTGATCGGAGCGGGCGTCTTCGACGCCTCAAGCTGTTTGTAGAGCCCGAACGGGTTGTCGTTCGTCGCGATGATGCCGACCTGGCCGGTGACGTGCTCGGTCAGCCCGCCGAGGCCGCCTTCGGCCGCCTCGAGCGCACGCCGTAACAGCGTGTTCCGCGAGACGCGCAGCTCCGCGGAGCCGTGCAGCTCCCGGCGCATGTCCTGGAGCTGGCGCGAGGGGATACCGGTGATGTCGACGATGCCGACCGACTCGTAGGAGTCGAGGAGTGCGACGATATCGTCGACTTCCTCGCGTTTCCACTCCGGAATCGTCTCGGTGCGGCGCTCGCTTTCGGCGCTCATACGGGCACCTCCTCGGCGGGGCCCATCGTGGTCTTCACGTAGACGCCGTCGATATTCTGCGGGCCCTTCTCGAGGTCGCCGGTGAGTCGACGGATGATGACGTCGATGTTGTCGGCGATGTCCTCGGCGTCCATATCTTCGGCCCCCACGCGGGTGTGGAACGTCCGCCGGTCGCGGCTCCGCACCTGGACGGTGTTTTTCATCCGTTCGATGGTCTCGACGACATCATCGTCCGGCTGGAGCGGCGTCGGCATCTTCCCGCGGGGACCGAGGACGGTCCCGAGATAGCGGCCGATATCCTGCATCATGCTCGCCTCGGCGACGAAGAAATCCGTTTCGTCGGCCAGATCCTTCGCGGCGTCGTCGTCGTCACCGAGTTCCTCGAGGGCCTCCCCGTCGAGTACCTCGTCAGCGACGTCTTCGGCGCGAAGGGCGGTCTCGCCTTCGGCGAACACGACGATGCGTGTCTCCTGTCCCGTTCCCCGCGGAAGGACGATCGACTCGTCGATGCGGTTATTAGGGTCGTTAAGGTCAATGTCGCGCAGGTTGACGGCGAGGTCGACCGTTTCGCGGAAATTCCGCTCGGGTGCCTCGTCGAGTGCGCGCGCGACTGCGTCTTCTATCGTATCTGCCATTTTTCACCTCCGTAGTCGAAGCCGTAGGGCTACTACGGTGTGACACAGGCTACGCCTGTCTCGTCAGAACCGACGCCGAAGGCACACTTAAGTCCGTCGAAGCGCGCGAGCCACCACGCCGCACGTCACGGAACGGGGCAGTGTGTGTCGTCTGTGATAAGAGTGCGTCGCTGCTCAGGCCGCCGCTTCCTCGCCGAGCACGTCGTCGTACTCGCCGGCGTCGATGCGCTCCTTGAACGAGCGGGCGTCCTCGCCCTCGATGGTGACGCCCAGGGAGACGCAGGTTCCGGCGACCTCCTTGGCCGCACCCTTCGTGTCGTACGCCAGCAGGTCCGGCAGTTTCTGTTGGGCGACAGTCTTCAACTGCTCGACACTCATGTCTGCGACGAACTCCTCGTTGGGCTTGCCCGAGCCCGTCTCGAAGCCAAGTTCGTCCTTGATGAGTGCGGCCGTCGGCGGCACACCGACCTCAATATCGAAGGAGCCGCTGTCCTCGTATGAGACGGTGACGGGGACCTCCGTCCCGTCGAAGGCGGCGGTCTGGTCGTTGATCTCTGCGACAACAGCCTGCACGTCCACCGGCGTCGGCCCGAGCTCGGGCCCCAGCGGCGGCCCGGGGTTGGCCTCCCCGCCGGGCACGAGCACTTCGATGGTTCCAGCCATACCTCAGACGACCGGATGCGAGCGGTTAAGCGTTGCCAATTGCGGCCTCGCCGGCTACAGATTAACGACGAACAACCCCACGACGGCGACCCCGACGAACAGCGCCCCCACGTCTGCCAGTCCAGTCTCGAAGACGAACACCGCAAGTACGGTGTGGAGGACGGCGACGAACAGCAGCGCCCCCAACAGAAGGTTCGCGGCCAAACGGCGTTTCTCCATACTACCTTCACGCGTGGCCGAGACAAAACGGCATCCCTCTCGGCAGGCGGCCAGGCTGTGTCCTCCCGGTGACCGGCAGGCGACTGGGGCTATGTCGCGCTTGCTTTCGGCCGGCGCCCAGGTCGTAGCGGGCGACACGGACAGCCTTTTGAGCGACAGCGCCGGACGCTCCTGTGAATGGGGCTCGAAGAGGAGATCGAGGAGCTCGAACAAGAGATCGCCGAGACGCCCTACAACAAGTCGACTGAGGCACACATTGGGCGGCTGAAGGCGAAGCTGGCCGAGAAGAAGGAGAAGCTCGAGCGCCAGCAGTCTGGCTCCGGCGGTGGCGGAGGGTACGCCGTCGAGAAGACCGGCGACGCTACCGTCGCGCTGGTCGGCTTCCCCTCGGTCGGGAAGTCGACGCTCCTTAACGCCCTCACCAACGCCGACAGCGAGGTGGGCTCCTACGAGTTCACCACCCTCGACGTCAATCCGGGGATGCTCCAGTACAAGGGGGCGAACATCCAGCTGCTCGACGTGCCGGGGCTCATCGAGGGAGCCGCCAGCGGCCGCGGCGGCGGGCGGGAGGTGCTGTCGGTCGTGCGGACGGCGGATCTCGTTCTGTTCGTCCTGTCGGTGTTCGAGATTGACCAGTACCAGCGGCTCGCCGACGAACTGTACGAGAACAAGGTGCGGCTGGACGCCGAGCCGCCGAGTATCTCCGTCACCAAACGCCACACCGGCGGGCTGAGCGTGACGACCGCCGACGGCGTCGACCTCGACGAGGAGACCATCGCGCAGGTGTGCCGCGAGTACGGCTACGTCAACGCCGATATCACCATCCGCGAGAACCTCGATATCGACCGGCTGGTGGACGCGCTGATGGACAACCGGGTCTATCTCCCGTCTGCGGTCGCCGTCAACAAGGCCGATCTCATCGAGGAGTCGTATCTCGAGACGGTCCACGAGGAACTGCGCGCGCATGATATCGACCCCGAGGAGGCGGTGTTCATCTCTGCCGAGGAGGAAAAAGGACTTGAGGCGCTCAAGGAGACCATCTACGAGAAGCTGGGGCTCATCCGCATCTACATGGACAAGCCGGGCCGCGGCGTCGACTACGAGGAGCCGCTGGTCGTCTCTGAGGAGGAGAATACCGTCGGGGACGTGCTCCAGAAGCTCGGCGGCTCCTTCGAGGACCGGTTCCGGTTCGCCCGCGTCTCCGGCGACAGTGCCGTCCACGACCAACAGCAGGTGGGCCGCGATCACGAACTGGCCGACGAAGACGTGCTCCGTATCATCACCCGCAAGTAGATGGCCACACAGGTTCGAGGCCAGGCCCACGCGACGCCGCGCCGCCGCCTGCTGGCCGTGGGACTGCTGGGGCTGGTCCCGTGGACGGTCTTGCTCATCGACTACGGTGGGCCGACGGTCGTGAACGCGCTGTTTCCGCTCGCAGTCGTCGATTACAACCCCGCGCTCGCCCCGGCCGTCCGTGTGACGCCCGTGTGGCGGTTCTTCGCCGCCGGGGGCGGGTTGCCCCGGAACCCGGAGCTGTGGCCCGCGAGCATCCTCTTGCATGGGGCCGCGCTGGCGAGCGCCGCCGCCGGCCTTGCCGACCGCGAAGACCCCCGGCTGACGGGCGGGCTGCTCGCGTTCGCCGGCCTGGCGGGGCTGGGCGTAACGCTCGCCTTCGCCCACCGACTCCGCTACACGCCTCTGCCCGCCGGGGCGCTGCTCGCGTGCGCGCTCGCGTGGTGGTACTACGGGCCAGCGCTCCAGGCTGCGATTCTCGCGCCGATTCGAGAGCCGTGAGATGGACCGGGCCCGCGGGCCGCGGACCTTTCTGGGGTGAGCCAGCCGCCCGCCGCT
The DNA here is from genome assembly GCF_042216475.1 of Halosegnis sp. NCBI lineage: Archaea > Methanobacteriati > Methanobacteriota > Halobacteria > Halobacteriales > Natronomonadaceae > Halosegnis > Halosegnis sp. The sequence goes on along the minus strand of NZ_JBDGTV010000011.1, from coordinate 42,632 downwards.
CCGTCGCGTCTGGCACCTCAGTCACGCTGTCATAGGTAGGCTTTCGTGGCCCGCCCCCGTTCGTCCCGGTGATGTACGCTCCGCTCGACCACGTGATGATGCGCGTCGCGGACCTGGAGGCATCGCTCGACTGGTACACTACCCACCTTGGATACGAGGAGAAGGGTCGCTGGGAGGCCGACACGTTCACGAACGTGTATCTCGGGCCGGAGGATGCCCACGAGGCGGGTGCGGTGCTCGAGCTCACCTCCAACCATGACTCGGAACCCGAGGAACTGGGCGACGCCTGGGGGCACATCGCCGTGCGCGTCCCCGAGGACGAACTACAGGAGCGGTACGACGAACTGATGGCCGGCGGTGTTGAGGACTATCGCGATCCGGAGTCCTGCGGCAACCGCTACGCGTTCGTGAAGGACCCCGATGGCCACGAGATCGAGATTGTCAAGCGGGATTACGGTCCGCTGTACTCGCTGGACCACACGATGATCCGTGTCGAGGACGTCGACGAGGCACTCGGCTTCTGGACCCGTAAGTTCGAGTACGAACACGCCGGCCGCTGGGAGGCCGACACCTTCGCGAACTACTTCATGGCACCTGCCGATGCCCCGCCGGAGGCGATGACCGTCGAGCTCACCTACAATTATGACGGTCGCTCGTACACGATGGGCGACGCCTGGGGCCACCTCGCCGTCCAGGTCGACGATCTCGACGAGGCCTGGGACACGCTCACCACTCGCGGAGCCGCGCCCGACCGGCCGCCCGCCGAGTGTGACAATCTCTACGCGTTCACCCGCGACAACGAGGGTCACGAAATCGAACTACTCGAGGAACACGTCACGAACGCCTGAAACATGGCCAACTGATCACCGCTTATCGAATTTAATTATACTATTAAAATCCACGATTATATTCGCTGTACCGCTCTCTTTGGTGCAAATATTATATAGATACTACAAAATAAAACGATTGTATGGATATGCCGGAGTTATCCCAGCATTTCAGATTCGTTTGCACTTGTTGGATGGGAGTGACGGCCTTGCTCGGCCTGTAGCGGCATTAGTATCGACACTTCCTCAATAGTGAAGACTCCTCCTACACAGGCCGGTTGCCACGCCGGTCTCGTGTAGGCTAGTTCGCCAGGATTTTATCCCTCGCTGGCCAGCGCAGGCACTGTCGATACGTATTAACTGCTTCGGGCGCCCCATTGCCATATGGACAACGGCGATCGAGGGCCCCGCTTGAGTCGCCGACGCCTGCTGCAGGCGGTCGGCGGTGTCACGGCACTGGGAGCAGGTGTCGCCGTTGATAACGTCCTGCTCGGCTACGAGGCGCTGGGGACGAACCTCCGCGAGCAGGACCTCGGCGCCGAGGTCACAGAGACGGCCACCAGTGGCCTGCGACGTACTGACTGGAACGGCATCCGCGTGCTCCTGTGGGACGACCAACTCCGACTGCTTGACGGCCCTGATGGCGACGTGCTCGCTGCCCGCCGCTACTCTGAGCTGCCGCCAGCCGAAACACGCCAGCTAGACGACCAGTACGGCTTGGACGGGCTGTTAACCGATGGGCTCCCCGCGGTGCGTGCCCTCCGGCGTGGCGATGTCGACTACGTCTTTTCTGACCACGAGGCCTTCTTCGAGCGGGTGCGCGCGGGGACGCCTGTCCGATCGGCGATTGAATTGCTACGAGGATTCCGGCCTGCTGACCCGGACGCTGTCGCGACGGTCGCTGACGCGGCCCCGACGGACCCGGCGGCCGTCGCGAAGGGCCTCGTAGACGGCTTCCGGGCACACACCCACTACGATATCGCCCGCTACCTCGCGGGGGCGGTGCAGTTCAACCTCGCGTTCGACGCGGTTGACCTCCGTGCGGGCTTCCGAGATGATACCAGCTTCACCGCGATGCAGGACGGCGGCGTGGGCATGTTCTGCAACGAGTTCGCCAGCCGCGCAGCGCAGGCGTTCCATGCCGTCCCCGCACGTAAGCAGGCGCCGCCCGTGCTCGCGGGCATCGTCATCGACGAACGGCACCGTCACATCTTCACGGTGCTCGCGAGCATCCTCCGGGACGACGAGGGGCTCGTCATGCCTGCGACGTTCCTCGATTACACCCACAGCACACTCTACGACGATCTCAACCTGACAGGGCTGCTCGGCGAGGGGCTGGGCGCGTACAACCGCCGCCACCGGGCGGGGACGGTCTGGTGGGCGCCGATTCGTGTCCGGTGAGACAATCGACCAGCAGAGATTTACCAGTCAGGAGCAAACCCCACACACATGCCAACGTCGGCCCTGACCAGCGCGCTCGCGTGGCTGTCCGTGGGGGCGTTCCTCGCGGGCGTCCTCGTGGTCCGGCGCGACCGCCGGGTGGGCCGACTCCTTACCGCCGGTGCGTGGGCCATCTTCGGCGTCTTCTGGGGAACGCTCGTCCCCCACTTCTGGTACGCCCAGTCGAGCTTCATCGAGGCGGGGCTGTCGCTCGTGGCCGTCCCTGCCTGTCTGTACACGGGCTACCGGCTGTACACGGGCCGTGAGTCGCTGTTCGTCCTCTCGCGAGCCGTCGCCGTGATGGGCGTCATCTACCTCCCGGCGACGACCATCGCGGCCATCTACGAGCCGCTGGTGGAACTCGTCGCTTTGCAGGCGAAGTGGGGCGTCGAGCTGTTGGGCTATCAGCCGGCGCTCGTCGATAACGGAGAGGGCGTCCAGAGCGTCCTGCTGTTCAACGGTGGGACGGAGGCCGCCCGCGCGACGGAGATACTGCTCGCGTGTACCGGCCTCGGGAGCATGGCCATCTTCGCAGGGCTCGTCGCAGCCGTCCGGGCCCCCCTCGACCGGAAGGCCAAGGCTCTCGCCGTCTCTGTCCCCGTCATCTGGGTGCTCAACATCGTCCGGAACGTGTTCATCGCCGCGGCGTTCGGCGCCCAGTGGTTCCAGGTGTTCGTCCCACAGGTGCTGTCGCTGTTTGGCGCCTCCGAGCCGGAGCTCGTCTCCTTCTTAATCGCCGACAAGGTGCTGAGCCAGTCCGGCTCGCTCGTCGCGCTTGTCCTCATCATGTTCGCTGTCCTCCGGTTCCTTCCCGAACTGGAGACGGTTGTAACGGACGTGCTGTACCTGCTCACCGGCGACGAGTACGACCTCGGGCTCACGGACCCGCCCGGCCCCGGTGGCGTCCGCGCCGACGGCGGAACGACCGACAGCGACTGACTACGGGCGGTCGGCCAGCCCGGCCGGCGCCCCCGCGAGTGTCTGGAGCGCCTCGGCCTCGACGTGGTGGAGATCACCGGGGATGACGAGCAGATGGAGTGGGTCGCCGAACGAACGATCGGCAAGTTGTCGTAGCCGGTCGGCCGCGACCACCGGCGCCGGCGAGCCGGCCCGACACACCGCGACGCCCAGACAGTCCTCGTAGTCGGCCGCCAGCAACTCCGCGGCCCGACTGGCGGTCATATACTCCCCGCGCTCCTGCTTGATGTCGAGATAGACCAGCGTGTGAAGCCCGCGCTCGCGGTTGGCGTTGATCGTCTCACAGACGGACGCGGGCACCCCCTCGCCACCGTGGGCGTACGGGAACGGCAGCGTCGTCGCCTTGCCGAACCGGTAGTTCTGGAGGCCAGTGAGCGACGCGGCCGCACTCGCGGCGGTCGTCCCGTGGATGAGCCGTGTCTCGATGCCACGGTCGTGCGCACGCAACCGGAGGTCGACGTGGGTCGTCGAGATCATCGTGTCGCCGGCGGTGAGAAACACCGCGTCACCGTCGGCGGCGGCCGCAAGCACCGGCTCTGGGTCCTGTTCGACGCCCGCCCGGTCGCGCACCTCGATTTCGACATCGTGGTGGGCCGCCAGCGAGTCCACGTCGGTACCCGCCAGCTGTGAGGTGTAAAACTCCGCGAAGACGCGGTCAGCCGCCCGAATTGCCTCCTGACCGGCGACGGTGACCGACCGCTCGTCCCACAGCCCGAGGCCGACGAAGGTGAGCATGTGCCAGCGAGGCGGGCAGGCCGAATAAACGGCCCGCTTGGAGCGTCACGCTTACCGCCGGCCGGCGTCCACGTCCGGTGATGACCGTCCCGTGCGTCCGCGTCCAGCCGGAGGCGGGCGAACAGACCCGACAGGCGCTCGCCGACCAGGGGCTGCTCGATGACGCCTACGACATCACCGTCGCAGACGGCTGGCTCTACGTTCCCGTCGCCGATCCTGACGAGGTCCCCGAGGACTATGAGGTGGTTACCTTCGACGCGCCCCGCCGCGAGACCCAGACGCTCCCACGCGACATCCTCGGCTTCGAGCCGCACGTCGAACGGCTAGGCGATATCGCAATCCTCGACGAGGATGACCACGACCGGGCCGTTCGGATCGCCGAGGCGGTGATGGCCTCCGATCTGCCCGTGACGACGGTGGTGAACCGCGCCTCGAAGGTGCAGGGTGACCACCGGGTGCGCGAGTGGGACGTGCTTGCGGGCGAGGACACCGAGACGGTCCACACAGAGTACGGCGTCGACCTGCTGGTAGACATCCGCGACGTCTATTTCTCACCACGGCTGGCGACCGAACGCCACCGCGTCGTCGAGCAGGTGGCGGCCGACGAGCACGTCTTCGACATGTTCGCCGGTGTCGGCCCGTTCGTCGTCCCGATGGCCAAACGGGGAGCGACCTGTGTCGGCTGTGACCTCAATCCCGCCGCTATCCGGTACCTCCGGGAGAATGCCCGACGGAACGGCGTCGCCGACCGCGTCACCGCCCTCGAGGGGGACGTCCGTGAGGTGGCCGTCGGCGGTGGCCCAGACGGCACCGATTACACCGGGTGGGCCGACCGCGTGGTGATGAACCTCCCGCACTCGGCCGACGCATTCCTCGACACGGCCGTCCGGCTTGCAGGCGCGGAGTGTGTCATCCACCTCTATGACATCCAGTCCGAAGAGGACCCCTTCGGTCCTGGCGAACATGCACTCCAGGCGGCAGCCGACGACGCGTACGCCGTCGACATCGAGACGCGCCGGATCGTCCGCTCGTATGCCCCCCATGAAGTGAACATCTGTCTGGATGCTCGGCTCACCCAAACATGACGGCAGCATCGCCGCCACACCACCCGCCAGCGGCCCGGTTCGCAACGCTTATACTCGGCTCCCTACCACGGTACGACAGACGCGCCGGAGTAGCTCAGCTGGCAGAGCGATTCCTTCGTAAGGAATAGGCCGGGGGTTCAAATCCCCCCTCCGGCTTCGCTGTCGCCGCTCGTCTCCCCGCTTTTTACTCACTCTCGTGTGGCATCTCTTCTATCGGCTTGTCGCTACCCCGAGAGTGCCGCCGCCGCAGACCAACCAGCCCGGGTCAGCCGCCAGCGCCGGACGCCTCTGTGCGTGTTGAACCCGACCCGGCCCTCAAGCGCCAGTTGCTGAAGATGAACCGTGACGTACGGCTTCGGCACGCCCAGCGCCGCTGCAAGGCGGCTGGTCGGCACCGCCGTCGCGTCTGCCTCCGCGAGCGCCGCGAGCACTGCCTCGGCCGTGCACGTCGTCTCCATGCCCGTCCGTCGCGGCCGGAGCCTACCAAGCTATCGCTCGGAAGCGTGCCACCCAAGTAAGGGAGTGGCGTGCTCTCGCCCGTGGCCCGCTACGAGGAGCGGCTGTTCGGTGGCTACACCGGCCGGATACTCGGCAGTCTCGTCGTCGCGTGGGCGACACTGCAGACCGGCCGATTTCTGCTGTCACCGCTGTTGCCCAGTATCATCGATTCCCTCGCCATCACGAAGGTGACCGCAGGATTCGCGCTGGGCGCCCTGCAGTTCACCTACGCACTCACCCAGTATCCCAGCGGCCGCCTCTCGGATGCGCTCTCGCGGGCGTCGCTGCTCCTGCCGGGGTTCGTCACGCTGGTAGCGGCCTTCCTCCTCTTGGGGACGGCCGGCGGCTACGCCGTCTTCGTCCTCGCGGCGCTGCTGATCGGTGTCGGCAAAGGGCTGTTCGCCATCCCGTCGCGCGCGCTCGTCTCCGATTTGTTCGTCGAGCGGCGCGGCCAGGCGTTCGGGCTCTACACCGCGGGAACAGACGTCGGAGGAACGCTCGCGGCGGCGGCCGCCTTCCTCGTCGTTGGCGGCGGGGCAACGCTCGTGACCGGGCCGGCTGGCGACTGGCTTCTGGCCGCCGGGTGGCGAGCACCGTTCGCCCCCGTGGCGGCCGTGCTCGCTGGGGCGGGCCTGCTGTATCTGGGGTGGAGCCGCGAACCGTTCCGCTTCGGGCGGCCCTCAATCGGGCTTGCGGCGACGCTGCGCCGACTTGCGACCACTCGCGAGCAGCGGGCGACGCTGGCAGCGTTCGCGCTCTTCTATTTCATGGTCGGGGCGTGGATCAACTTCCTGCCGACCTACCTCGCAGAGGCGAAAGGGCTGGCGGCGCCGCTCCCGCAGTTGCTGTTTGCGGTCGTATTCATCGTCGGGCTGGCGGTGAAGCCGGCTGCTGGAGCGGTCTCCGACCGGTTCCCACGGCGGCTCGTCGGCGCTGCGGGCCTGGGGTTGGCGGTGCTGGCGCTCGTGGCGGTCACACTCGCCGTCTCCGTCCCGGGTATCGCGGCGGCCGTCGCGCTGTTTGCCGCCGGCTACAAGGCGCAGTTCCCCGTCGTCGACGCTGTCCTGCTCGACGCCGCCCCGAGTGCGAACGCTGGCGGCGATCTCGGGGCGGCGCGAGCACTGTTCATCGGCGTCGGTGCACTCGGCCCCGTCTATATGGGTGCCGTCGCGTCGACGCTTGGGTACGGCGCCGCGCTTGCGGGTCTGGTCGGCTGTCTCGTCGTTGCGGGGCTCCTCCTCGTTGTTGAGACGCGGCGCTGACGATTAACCGGCGCCTAAGTGGCCAAGTTATAAGTGGCGCCCTCCATCCGTGCGAGTATGCCACAGTGTAGCAACTGTGATGGGTTTGTGACGGAGGCATACGTACGGGTGTTCGCGCCCGACGGGATGGACGCGGTGCGGGTGTGTCCGAACTGCGAAGATAAGCTGCGTGACGGCGCGGAGGTGCGCGAGGCACGGTCCACACGGGGCGGGTAGCTCACTCCTCGACGCGCTCGCGATCGGCCCGATCCGCCTCGACATCTACCTCGTCGAGCCGCTGCTCGCCGGCCGGCGTGAGCCCGTATATACACTCGTTGGTGACCGGCTGCACGTAGCCTCGTTCGGCGAGCGCCTCGACACGCCCGTCGGCATGGCCAAGCGGAAGCCCCAGCCGCGTCGCGATGAGGGGCACGTACTCCGGCGGGTGCTCGGCGAGGTACGACAGGATGCGTCTGTCCGCAGGTCGGAGGCTGTCGTCGGCCACGTGTCGGGCCACCCGAGTCGAACGAAACGTCCCCGAGACACATGTATCTGTGGGTAACGTTAACACACACTCTCGGACCGATCACAAGTCATTCTCGTCGGCGAACGCCGTGACAGTGGCTGTGTCGGTCGCGGGATTTTCGTCCACGACAACGGCCGTCCCGAAGACGGCTTCCAGTCGCTCGGCCGTGAGCACCTCCTCAGGCGTGCCGGCCGCCTGGATCGTTCCGTCGGCCAGCAACACAACACGATCACAAAATCGGGCGGCCAGCTCCAGATCGTGAATAGCGGCTACGACCGTCTCGTCGAGCCCGGCGACCAGTTCCAGGGTCTGCACCTGATGATTGATGTCGAGACTCGCGGTCGGCTCATCGAGTAGGAGCACCGGCGCATCCTGTGCGAGTGCCCGGGCCAGCAGGACCCGCTGCTTTTCACCGCCGGAGAGCGTCTCCACCGACCGGTCCGCGTAGGCGGCCGTCTCGGTTCGCTCCAGCGCAGCCGCCACCCGAGCCGGCCCCTCCGGATCAGCCTGACGCCGGAGCCGACGTCGGTACGGCGTCCTCCCCATCTCGACGACCTGTTCGACTGTGAATTCGAAGCCGAACGATGTGTCCTGCGGCACCGAGGCCACGAGCCGAGCGGTCTCCTTGGCCGACAGTGCGGCCAGGGCACGGTCTGCGACCGTGACAGTGCCCGTTGTCGGAGAGAGGAGTCCGCCCATCACCTCGAGCAGCGTCGACTTTCCCGCCCCGTTCGGCCCCACGAGCGCGACGAACTCCCCACGCTCGACGGCCAGCGACACCTCCGAGAGGACGCGCACACCGCCGCGATCGACGCTAACACCGTCGACGTGAATCACAGCTCGCTCACCTCGCGCTTGCGGAGCAGGTACAGGAAGAACGGTGCGCCAAGCGCCGCGGTGACGATGCCAACTGGGAGTTCGGCTGCCCCGGCGCGGGCCAGCGTGTCGGCGGCCACGAGGAAGGTCGCGCCTGCGAGCGCACTTGTCGGGAGCAAGACCCGATGGTCGGGGCCGACGAGCAGGCGCATTGCGTGCGGAACGATGAGCCCGACAAACCCGATTACCCCCGCGACGGCCACCGCCGCGCCAGTGACGACGCTGGCGGTTGCCAACAGGAGTTGTTTCGTCCGCTCAACCTTGACGCCGACCGCCTGCGCCTCCTGTTCGCCGAGCAGCAACGCGTTGAGGTCACCCGCGTACAGATACATGACGCCGACGAGCACGACACCGAGACTGCCCGTGACGAGTGCCTCATCGAACGTCGACGCGTCGAGATGGCCCATCAGCCAGTACACCACCCGTCGCATCGACTCCCCACTCTGCAAGAGCAGATACGACGTTACTGCGCCTAACAGCGTCTGCACCGCCACGCCGGCAAGTAGGAGCGTCGCTACCGGGGTGTGGCCGCCCTCCGTTGCAATCGCGTACACGACCCCAGCCGTGACCAGCGCGCCGGCGAAGGCAGCCGCTCGGAGCCCGACTACCGCTGGCAGTACGCCTGGGAGAACGATGAAACAGACAGCCCCGGTTGCGGCCCCTGACGAGACGCCGATGATGGAGGGGTCCGCCATCGGGTTCCGGAAGAACCCCTGCATCACGACGCCCGCGGCTGCCAGCGCAAAACCAACCGTCGCTCCGAGGGCAATCCGAGGCAACCGGACCGTCATGACGATGGCCGTCGCCGTCGCGTCGACTGGGAACATAAACGGGTGGACCCACACAATGCCCACGCTTGGCACCTGGCCCAGTGCCGCCCCGGTTGCCGTCACTGTGAGCCCGACGGGGATGGCCAGCCCGTTCGCGACCACCTGCAGGACGACGGTGGGCGCGAGCGGGACCGGGCCGATGCTGCTGGCCGTCGCCATAACGGCAGCGAGGAGCGCGACCAGCCCGACGGAGTAGACCCCAGCGCGACGGCGCGGATGCACGGGTACAACCCGATTGTAGTTAGACAAATACTTATTGAATCCCCTCGCTCCTTCAGAAGATGACTCGTACACTCAGCGCACTCTGTGTTCTTCTTATCGTCGCAACGGCGCTCGCGCCCGTGAGCGCTGCCGGGGCAGCCACCGGCGCGACCACCTCACACGACTGCTCATTTCCGGTGACCATGACCGACGCCAGCGGGACCGACGTCACGCTAGAGGAACGACCTGACCGCGTGACGACGCTCAACCCATCGGCGGCCCAGACCATGTGGGCTCTTGACGCTGAATCGCAGGTCGTCGGTCGAACGAAGTTCGCCGCGTACCTCGAGGGCGCCGAGACACGCACCAACGTCTCGGCTGCCGGTGGGTTCGGCGTCAGCGTCGAGAAGGTCGTCGGGACGAACCCCGACCTCGTCCTCGCACCCAACACGACCAGCGCCGAGACGGTAACGGCCCTGCGTGATGCCGGGCTGACTGTCTACCAGTTCGCTCTCGCCGAAGATATCGACGACGTCGCAGCGAAGACGACGACGATTGGGCGACTCACAGGGAACTGCGAGGCGGCCGCCCGGACCAACGCCTGGATGACAGCCAACGTTGACGCAGCACGCCAGGCTACCGCTGATGTCGACCGGCCGCGTGTACTCTACCCGCTCGGGAGCGGCTTCGTCGCCAACACGAATACGTTCATCTCGGCGATGATTACGGCCAGCGGCGGTACGAACGTGATGGCCGAGACCAACCTCTCGCGGGCGTACCCACAGGTCAGCGACGAGGTGATTCTGGAGCTGGACCCTGAGGTACTCGTCATCACCGAGACGAACCGGTATCTCCTCGCCCAGCAGCCGTACAACGCGACGACGGCCGGCCGGATGAATCAGACCGTCTTCGTTGACGCGAACTATTTGAACCAGCCGGCACCCCGCTCTGTAGTGTATGCCGTCCGGAACCTCACTACTGGCCTCCACCCGGACGCCGCCGCCTCGGCCGAGTTCGTGGCGAAAAGCGAGGTAACCGTCGCCACCGAGACGCCGCCGCCGACGGATGCAACGTTCACCGCGACACCGACCGAACCTGAGCCAACGCCCACAACCGCTCCCGGCCAACCGGGGCTTGGCGTCGTCCCGGCGCTGCTCGCACTCGCGGCCATCGCACTCCTCAGCCGTCGCGACTAACCGACTGCACCATTCTCTGCCGGCGTCACCAGCCGCTCGAATCCAACCAGTGCTGCCGCCAGCAAGAGACACACGCCGGCAAGCATCAGCCACCACAGCGTCGCCAGCCCGGCATCGAAGAAGAGTCCGCCGAGGAACGAACCGGCGCCGATTCCCACCCGCTTTGCCACCTCGACCACCGAGAGGTGAGTGCCCCGCTCGCTTGCCTCACCGAGGCCGGCTGTCAGCGAGGTCACCAGCGGCGCGTGGAGAATCTCGCCGAGTGTCCGGACGACGAGGTGGGTGCCGACGAACGCGACGCCCGCAAGCACAGGTCCGACGCCAATATCTGCCAGCAAGGCCGCGCCCATCGAGACACCCCACAATAGCGCCGACAGCGTCAGCCCGCGGGTGCGCCGCCAGTCGTCGACGGCCGCCACCACCGGCAGCTGGAAGAGGACGATCGTGAGTGGGTTGAGCGTGTAGAGTGTGCCCAGCTGGACTGGCGACAACCCGAGTCCTGCCTTCGCAACAACCGGCACCGTCGCCTGCATCTGTGCGTACATAATCGCGAAACCGACGTTCAGCCCCGCGAGCACCAGCACCCGCGGCTCGCGCACCGCGGCGAGCCAGCGGCCGAACGCACCTGCCGCGTTGGCGCCAGTCTCCTCGCCGTCCGTCCCGCCAGTGGCCCGCGGGACGAACGCGATTAGCAGGAGCGCCACTAACCCAGAGGTAGCGCCATCGGCGACGAACACGGCGACGGAGGCGACCGAGTACAGCAACCCACCTGCGACGAAGCCGGCGCCGAAGCCGGCGTTGTTGGCGACCTTCAGCAGCGCGTAACCGCGGTCCCGCTCGCTCTCGGCGGTGAGGTCGGCAAGCAGCGCCTGCGCGGCCGGCGTGTACAGACCACCCACGAGACCGGCGACGACGGAGACGCCGACGAACGCGGCGCCAAGCCGCGAGACGCCGACTGGCTGGACGAGTGCGCCGGGAACGAGGGCGGCCAGCGCGGGCACGGCCGCGTACGCCGACAGCGCGAACGCCGCCGCGGCCATCGAGACGACCATCACTGGCCTGCGACCGACGGCGTCCGCGAGATACCCGCCGACGGCCGTCCCCACGCCGGTTGCGACGCTCTTCGCGCCGAGTCCCAGTCCCACCACCGCGAGCGCGATTCCCACCTCGAGATGGAAGTGAACGGTCGCGAACGGGTAGACGAGGCCGGCGCCGAACACGTTGACCAGCTGGCCGCCGGCGACGACGTAGACCGCATGGTCGAAGCCACGGATAGCATCCAGCGATGGGCGACGGACCACGACGGCCGTCGGCGGGCGGACCCTTTCAACGCCCCGTTTGCGACCGGCCGGCCGTCTTCGACAAGAGGTATAAGCCCGTGCCGACAGGTCTTCGCATGGTCGAGAACGTGCTGTGGCCCGCTCAGTTCGACGCCGAACTGTCGCGGGCAGAGGGTCGGCGGGTCTCGCTGGACCTCGCGGTCGAGGACCCGACGGTCGACGAGATTGCGGAAGCGGTCCAGCAGGTGGGCTACGACGCCATCATCGACCGCGAGGCGCAGTATCCTCGCGAGTTCGAGCCCCGCGGTCGGGTGCTCGTACAAGATGCCGACGACGCGGCCAAGTCGGATCTGCTGGGTGCCGTCGCGGCGTATCTCGGCGTCCTGCGCGGATGAGACGGCTCGGCGAGGTCACCGGAACCGCACAGGGGCTGGCGGTCGCCCGGCTCCCCGATGCTGACTACCCCGATATCGGCACGACAGCCCTCGACGAGTCGCTCACCGAGGTCGGCCGGGTAGTCGACGTGTTCGGTCCCGTCGACCGCCCGTACGTCGCCGTCGCTCCTGCCGACGACGTGGACCCTGAGCGCCTGCTGGGGGCAAAGCTGTACGCTCGCTGATCACACGGGCTCGGCCGGCAGCAGCTCGTCGCGCTCGCGGGCGGCCAGCCATTCGCATAACTCACACAGCTGCTCGGTTGCGGCCTCGAACAGCTGTTTGCCCTTTGCCGCAGTGGCGTCCGTCTGGTCGCCGAAGACGCCGTTCGCGCTGTTGTCACGCGCGTCGAAGAACGTCGCCGCGCCGTTCTGGTAGGTGCCCTCAGCGGCCCAGATGTCGCGGACACCGCCGTCACGGGCTGCCGCGAGCTGGTCCTCGTGCACGAGGTCGGTGAGGTGTTGCAGCATCGCCGTCTCTTTGGGCCCGCCGTGGGGGCCGTTGTGCTCGAACAGCTCGTCGACCAGTTCGGGCACCGACTCGTCCCACATCCACTCCAGCGCATAACACGTCTCGGCGGCGTGGAGGTCCTTTGCCACCTCACGGAGGGCGTCCACGTTGCCGCCGTGGGCGTTGACGTAGACGACGCGATCGATACCGTGGTAGGTGAGATTCTCCGTTAGCTCGCGGACGTACGCGCGGAACGTGTCCGGACTTACCCACATCGTCCCCGGGAACTGCCTGTGGTGGCGCGAGATACCCACGTTCACAGTCGGCGTACACAGATAGCCGGTCCGCGCGGCGGCCTCGCGGGCCAGCGACTCCGCAATGACATGGTCCGTTGCCTCCGGGAGGTGGGGGCCGTGCTGTTCTGTCGACCCGAGCGGCACCAGCGCGAGCGACTCCGCCTCGAAATACGCCTTGAGATCAGGCCAGGTCTCGTCTGCCAGGTACATACGTCAACGTGGGCGGCCACCCCTATCAACGTGCGCGATTCCGCTCGACCGGCTGGCTCACGAGGAGCCTGACGAGCCGGTCAGCGCGTCTGTCCACAGCCGCGAGAGGTCGGCCGTTCCCGTCATGAGCCGCTGGAGCTGCTGGAGGCTCTCGCGGGCCATGTCCGGCGGGCTCCCCTCGTAGACGAATACTGCCCGCTCGTCGCGGTCGTCGTCGGTGAACGTCACCTCGTAGCTCCCCTGCTCGGGGTCGAACCGCTGGCTGACGCTGTAGCCCTCGTCGGCGAAGTAGACGAAGGTGAGCCGGGTGAACGACTCCCAGCGGTTCGTCTCCACGCGCGTGTCGTAACTCCGTCCACTCTCTGCCATGCTGGTCGTTAGCACACTGGCGACAAAAATCCGGCTCCCCGCGGCCAGCAGAAGCCTTCTTTACGCCGGCCGCCACAGCTTCGCCCGACGAATGCGACAGTATCTCGACCTCGTGGCCGACACGCTCGCGACCGGGCAACACAAGCCCAACCGGACCGGCGTGGACACGATCTCGGCATTTTCCCACAGCTACACAGTCGACCTCGCGGACGGGTTCCCGCTCGTCACGACGAAAGACCTCTCAGGGTTCCGCTGGAACTCGCTCATCCACGAACTGCTCTGGTATCTCTCCGGCGAGGCGCACATCCGCAATCTCCGTGAAGAGACGAGTATCTGGGATGCCTGGGCCGACGAAGAGGGCCGGCTCGACACTGCGTACGGCCGGTTCTGGCGCCGCTATCCCGTCCCCAACGAGACGGACCAGCTGCCCGGTGAATCCTGGCCCGCAGAGGACGACCCATGGCGCAACGACGACGGCACCTTCGACCAGCTGGCGTACGCGCTCGACCAGCTCCGCGAGAACCCCCGCTCCCGGCGTATCGTCGTCAACGCGTGGCACCCCGCCAACGCCGCCCGGTCAACGCTGCCGCCGTGTCACTACACGTTCGTTTTCAACGTCCAGAACGGCCGACTCAACACCCATCTCACCCAGCGATCAGGCGATGTCGCGCTGGGGGTGCCGTTCAATATCGCCGCCTACGCGCTGTTGACACACGCGGTCGCCAACCGCACCGACCTCGCCGTCGGGAAGTTCGGCCACACCGTCGTCGACGCGCACATCTACTGCGGCCAGGGCGCCCGTGGCGACTGGTACGCGGAGAACCTCTCCGCACTGCAGACCCGCCTCGCCGACGTGAACGACCCCGCGGAGTACCGCGCGGTTCGCGACTGGCTCGAGGCGACGGTCCCGCCCGAAGCCGAGGGCGACGAGCGACTCGATCACGTGCCCGGGCTGTTGACGCAGCTGTCTCGCGAGCCACGCGAGCGGCCCACCATCGACGTGGCTGACCGCCCGCTCGATGAGCTGTCGTTCGAGGATTTCCAGCTGTCGGGATACGACCCCGCACCGGGCATCGACTTCGCTGTCGCCGAATGAGCTACGCGCACCCGGACCTCGAGCTCGTCGCGATCGCGGCCGTCGCCGCCAACGGCGTCATCGGCCGCGACGGCACGCTCCCGTGGCATCTCCCCGCCGATCTCGCCCACTTCAAGGAGCTGACGACCGGCCATCCGGTCATCCTCGGCCGGCGCACCTACGAGTCGATTCGCGACCGCCTCGGTGGCCCGCTCCCAGACCGGACGAACATCGTCCTCTCCCGGTCTTCGCTTGAATTGCCGGACGGAGCCGTCCACGCGCCGGATGTCGACGCGGCGCTTAAGGCTGCCGCCGCTCGGGACAGCGTCGCCTTCGTTGCCGGCGGCGCGACAGTGTACGAGACGCTGCTGGAGCGAGTCGACCGGCTCGAGCTTACGGAGCTGGACGCTGCCTACGAGGGAGACACGTACTTCCCCGAAGTGGGCGATAAATGGGTCGAGACCGGCCGGGAGTCACACGATGCGTTCGCGTTCGTCACGTACGAGCGGGCCTGATCAGAGCTCGCCATCGACATAGGCACCGATGGCGCCGCCGAGTGCCCCGCCACCGACGAGATAGCTGCCTCCGAGTAACAGAAACAGGACGCCCGCCAACGAGACGAGGCCGGCCATTCCGCCCCCCATCATTCCGTCGCGCATCATCGGCATCCCCAGAATCGGAATTCCGAGGACTGCGAGGACGAGTCCGCCAACGACCAGGACGACGAGGAAGGCCAGCAGGCCGGCCAGGCCGCCGACTCGCGCGCCGGCGCGGTAGTCTCGGGGCACGCCCTGCAGATAGCCTGCGACGGCGCCGCCGATGACGATGGCGAACGGGAGAAACGAGAGGAGCAGTCCGACCGCCGCCCCGATGACCGCGTTCCAGAGTGTGTCGCCGTCGCCCATATCTGGGAGGTCGACGGCCGTCCGTATACGTGTTGGCACGCTACAACAATTCGGAGACTTCCGTCCCACTGGTCACCTCGGGGATGATGACCTCGTCAGCGCCGGCCCGGCGGGCCGTCGCCTCGTACATCTCCTCACCGACGCGAGTGATGATGCGACACTCCGGCGAGAGGCCCGCCGCGACGATGGTAATCTGGATGTTGACGTTGGAGTCATCGATGGCGGCTACCAAGACGTCTGCCCGCTGGACGCCCGCGTCTCGAAGCGTCTCCTCCAACCGCGCGTCCCCGACGACGGCGGGCACCGACTCGGGGAGCCGCTCGAGTTCGCTCTCGTTCGATTCCACCACGACCACGTCTCGCCCGGCCTCGGAGAGCCGCTGGGTGATGGTGCGGCCGAACATGCCGAACCCACAGACGACGACGTGGTCGTCCAGTTGCTGTATCTCGCGTGTCATCCGTATATCTCGCAGTTCCTCGCCGATTACCCCGCCAAACGCCGCGGTCACCACCGTCTCGCCGGCCCAGAGGCTCGCCACGATGAGCCCGGAGAAGACGATGAGCGCGACGGCTTTTGTCACTCGCTCTGGGCCCTCGGGGTGCTCGGCGAAGTGAAGCTCCAGGCTCGTTGGGTCGAGCAGCCAGAATGCCGCCTCGATGACCCCGACGTCGGCCAGCAGGACGAACGCGGCAATCCCGCCGCCCGCAACCACCACGAACGCCGTGGCCGGCGCCAGCACCCGTCCGAGCAGCGGTCGGTCACGGAGTCGCTGTGCCACGTTCCATGCTACCAGTCACCGAGGCAAAAGACTCTCGCCGCGCCGTTCCGCGTGCATTTATACCCGTTCCCGTCACACTCCCGGTAGATGACGCGGGCCGCCGCCGTCGTACTCGTATGTCTGCTCGCGGCCAGCCTTGTCGCCGGCGCCGCTGGCGGGACGGCCGGCGCCACGGCTGCCCGCCCGGCTCCCCTCTCGCTCACCCAGCAGGACTTCGACCGCACAGAGTTCCGCCTGACTGTCTACGCTAACGGCTCGACACGGTGGATGTTCTCCTTCACTCAGTCGCTCGAGAACGAGTCCGAACGGACCGCATTCGAAGACTACGCTGACCGATTCAACACCGAAGAGACGGAACTGTACACAGATTTCGTGGCCCGGGCCGACCAGCTGACCGCCCAGGGGACGAACGCCACGGGCCGACAGATGGAGGCGCGAGCGTTCACACGGCGCGCGTACGTCGATGAGGGACTTGTCGGCGAGGGCGACGAACGTGGCGTCGTCCGGATGTCGTTCCTGTGGACGAATTTCGCGCGGACGGACGGTGACCGGGTCGTGATTGCGGATGTCTTCGAGGGTGGCTTCTACATCGGCCCGACGCAGACACTCGTCGTCAGCCACGGACCCGAGCTTGCCTTCCAGGAGGCACAACCGGCGCCCACCTCTCGTAGCGATGCCGATTCGCTGGCGGACAGCGACTCGGTCACCTGGGAAGGCGAGCAGTCGTTCAACGACAATCGCCCGCGGATCGTCCTTGGGCCGCCAGATGGGACGCCGTCTGACGGGACGCCCACAGATGGTACCACGCCGACTGCCACGCCGACTGCCACGCCGGCTGGTACGCCCGATCTCGGCGCGATTCCGTGGCTCGCGTTAGTGGCGGTACTCCTGCTCGGGGTCGCGGCCGCCTACGTCTACCGAGCCGGCGCGCTTGAGGGCGGCGTCGGAACCGACGACGGCAACGGGGGGGCGGCTGGGGCGGCGGCGCCCGATATCAGCGACGAGGAGTTGATGAGCGACGAAGACCGGGTCGTCTCGATGCTGGAGGAACGGGGCGGCCGGATGAAGCAGGTGAACATCGTCGAGGAGACCGGGTGGTCGAAGTCGAAAGTATCGATGCTGCTGTCGGACATGGAGGACGAAGGCCGCATCTCGAAACTCCGGGTCGGCCGCGAGAACATCGTATCACTGGCCGGCGAGGAGCCGGAGGCTGCTGGCTCGCCGTTCGACGACGACGAAGGTGATGGGTGAGAAACCGCACCACGGCGTGCCCAAAGCGCAACCGTTATACCCCGGACTGCGCTACACTTCGCTGAGTTCCACCCGTGCTCTGGTGGTGTAGTCCGGCCAATCATATTGCCCTCTCACGGCAATGACCAGGGTTCGAATCCCTGCCGGAGCACTCCAACTCAACTCCTTTCGAGATTAGATGGCCAGCGACAGAACCTCGACATCTTCCTACCCTGAATAGGTGGGCTTCCGCTTGCTACGTGTCACTGTTGCCAGAATGACGGCGTGAGCACGACCAACACTGACACGACCTCGAGCCGGCCAATCCACATCAGGAACACCATGTAGAGCTTCGCAGCCGGCGAGAACGGCTGGAAACTGTTCATCGGGCCGACGAGGCCGAAGCCGGGGCCGATGTTGCCGAGCGTGGCGATAGCGACACTCATCGCCTCCAGCCCCGACAGCGACACGCCGGGCGTGCGAAGACTATCCAAATACAGCAGTATCGTCGAGAGCGCAAACAGGAGCACGAACAGGAGCACGAACGCGAACACGTCTCGGAGCGTCTCCTCGTCGACCACCTCGCCGGCGAACCTGATTGGCCGAATCGCCTCCGGGTGAACGGCCGTGAACAGCGACCGCGCGATAGCCTTCTCGACGAGCAGCCACCGGACGATCTTGACCGAGCCCGCAGCCGACCCGGCGGAGCCACCCAGGAAGTAGGCGAACAGTAAAATTGTCTTCGCGGACGCATCCCACGTGTTGAAGTCCATGCTCGCGTAGCCGGTGGTCGTCACGATAGCGAGCACTTGGAACAGCCCCTGTCGGAGTGCGCGTTCGGCGTTGCCAGGAATACGCGCCACATTCTCCGGCGTCGACGCCAGGCCCACTCCGAGGAACAACAGCGCCGACAGGACAACTCCGAACGCGCCGGCAACGAGCAGGTAGCCGCGGAACTCTGTGTTGTCGGTCAGCTGGCGCGGTCGACCGCGGAGCACGTACCAGAATAGTGCGAAGTTCGTGCCCGCCACAATCATGAACGGCATGATGGCCCATTGAATCGCCGGCGAGAATGCCTCGACGCTGCGCGCCTCCGGGGAGAAGCCGCCGGTCGGCAGCGTTGTGAACGCGTGCGCGACGGCGTTGTACAGCCCCATGTTGGGGGCCAGTCCCGCGAGGTGGAGCCCATAGTAGACGAGGGCAGCCAGCACGGTGAACCCAGCGTAGATGCCCCACAGTGCCCGCGCCGTCTGCTGGATCCGCGGCGTCAGCTTCTCGAACCCGAGTCCAGGCGATTCCTCGCTGATGACCTGTGCCCCGCCGACTGACAGCTCCGGCAGAATAGCAACCATCAACACGAGGATTCCCATTCCGCCGAGCCACTGGGTGAGTTGACGCCACATCAGCATCGCGTGGCCGTGCCGCGCTACAGAGATCTCGCCGAGCACCGTCGCGCCGGTCGTCGTGAACCCGGACATCGACTCGAACAGCGCGTTGACTGGGCTGGCGACGGTCCCCGTGCCAGCGACGAGATACGGGATGGTCCCTGCGAGCGGCACGGCCAGCCACGCGAGACTCACTAGCAGGAACGCCTCCCGGTTGCCAAGGTCCGCACCGGAGTGAATCTGTTCGAGCAGCCAGCCGCCGCCGACCATCACGGCCGCCGCCACGACGAACGGGAGCGGGTCCTCGCCGTAGCCGACGGCCAGCGCCAGCGGGACGAGCGGTGCGACCCCGAGATACTTGAGCACCGTCCCGACGACGGCGACGCTCACCCTGTAGTCGACGTAGCTCGTCCCACTAGCCATCGTGCGTTCCCGCACTCGCCCAGCGAGGGAATACGCCTTTCGCCGCGGCCCCGAAGGCCTAATTGTCGGGGCAGTCCGGTTCCCAGCATGCGAGGCCGACTCCGACACCCACTGGTCGCCCTGGCGGCCGTCGTCTCACTTACCGTCCCGTGGCTCGCCCTCCGTGGCTTGGGGCTCGTCCCGACGCTCCCTGTCTCGGCTGTCATCCTGACCAGTGGTATCGCTGTCGTCGGTGCCGCGTTCGTACTGACGTGGGGCGCCGAGACGACTGAAGTGGACGTGCCGCGTTCATTCGCGCTGGCTGTCCTCGCTATCATTGCCGTCGCACCGGAGTACGCCGTCGACGCGCTGTTCGCGTGGGAGGCCGGCCAGTTCGCCGGGACCGCGCGCGGGACCGAGGCGGCGAATCTCGCGGTGGCGAACATGATCGGCGCCAACCGCATCCTCGTCGGCCTCGGCTGGTCGGGGATTGCGCTGTATGCTATCTACCGCGCCCGGACCGCCGCTGACGCGAGCGTGCTGTCGCGGGACGGCTTCCTCGCGGGCGCCGTCCGACTAGAGGATCGGCATCGAGATACTCTTCCTTGGGGCGGCGACGGTGTATGCGCTGTTCATCCAGCTCGGTGGCGGTATCGACGCCCTCGACGCGTTCGTGCTCGTGAGTATCTATGCCGCCTATGTTGTCGTCATCCTCCGAGGGGAGTCGACCCACGAACCCCAGCTTGGCGTGCCCGGCTACCTCCAGCGACTCCCTCGCTCCCGCCGGATTGCTGCCGTCCTTCTCATGTTTGTCTTCGCGGGTGCGGTCATCCTGCTGGCGGTGAAACCGTTCGCGAAAGGGCTGGAGACGCTCGGGCCACGAATCGGGCTCTCGTCGTTCTTCATGATTCAGTGGGTTGCGCCGCTGGCCTCGGAGTCCCCCGAGTTCATCGCTACCGCCTATCTCGTCCGGAAACTGCGGACCACCTCGGCGTTCAACGCGCTCATCTCCTCGAAATTGAACCAGTGGACGCTACTCATCGGTACGCTCGTCGTCGTCTACAGCGCGTCACTCGGTAGATACGACGTGTTGAGCTTCAGCCTGAAGCAGGCCGGCGAGATCTGGCTGACGGCCGCCCAGAGCTTCTTTGCGGTGACGCTGCTCGTCAACTTCGAGATTAGCATCCGGGAGGCACTCGCCCTGCTGGGACTGTTCGCAATCCAGTTCCACCCTGTCTTCCAGACGTACGAGGGGTTGCTTGCGTACAGCGTCGTCTATCTCCTGCTTGGCGCGGGCGTGCTGGTCGTCCGCCGCGACCAGCTCCCGACCGTCCTCGCGCAGGCTCGCGAACACAGCCGTCGCGGCGGCCCGGCACCCACACCGCCCAGCGAAGACTGAAGACGGCTACTCGGCCACGTCAGCGACGGTCGCGTCAGCGAGTTCGCGCAGCTGCGCCGGGGCGATTGGGAACACCGCCTCGGGCGTACCTGCGGCGGCCCAGACCGTCGACTGGTCGGTGAGCGTCTCATCGAGATAGACCGGGAGTGGTCGGTCGTGACAGATGGGCGGCACCCCGCCGATTGCCCAGCCGGTCGCCTCGCGTACTGTCTCCGGGTCGGCCATCGCGACGGCCGTAGCGGGGACGCCCATGGCATCTGCCAGTTTCGCCTCGTCGACCCGGTTGGCCCCGGAGGTGACGACCACGATGGGGTCGCCGTCGGCGAGGAAGACGAGGCTACTCGCGATCCGTGCGACCGCACAGCCGATGGCCTCGGCGGCATCGGCGGCTGTGCGCGTCTCCTCAGAGAACTCCTCAACCGAGAGGTCGACGCCATACTGGTCTTTAGCACGGCTGCGGAACTCCTCGGCGCGTGGGTGCATACCCTGGCGCACGTTCTGTCTGGACAAACCGGTTCCGCTCCGTCGACAGCTTTCTGCCCACCCGGCCCCACCTCCGACCAATGACCGACCGCCTCCACGAGATTGCCCGGGCGTGTCTCGAGGCTGGGATTGACGCCGCCCACCCAGAGCGGGTCGTCGGTGACGCCGTCACACACGAACAAGGCACGCTCGCGGTGGGTGGACGACCGCCTGATGGTGGGCCGTCCGCCGACCGGGTCCGCTACCGGCTTGCAGACTACGACCGGCTGCTCGTCGTTGGCGGGGGAAATGCGGCCGGCACGGCAGCTGCGGCACTTGAGACGGTGCTCGGCGACGCCATTGACGACGGGCTCGTGGTTAGCGATGTCCCGGTACCGACCGAGCGGATCGATGTGTGCGAGGGGACTCATCCGGTTCCCGGCGAGTCGGCGGCTGCGGCCACCAGTCGGTTGACCGACCTGCTTGCCGATGCCGGCGAGGATACCCTGGTCGTCGCTGTGGTGACCGGTGGGGCGAGCGCGCTGCTGCCGGCGCCCGCCGAGGGACTTACGCTCGCCGACCTGCGGGCGACGACGGAGGCGTTGCTGGCTAGCGGCGCGGATATCCACGAGGTGAACGCTGTCCGGAAACACTGCTCGGCGTCGAAGGGGGGTGGTCTCGCAGCACGGGCGGCCCCCGCGACGGTGGTTGCCTTGCTGTTCAGCGACGTTGTCGGCGATGACCCGGCGGTCATCGGGAGTGGGCCGTTCGCGCCCGATACGTCGACGCTCGCGGACGCCCGCGCCGTGCTCGACCGCTACGACGTGGACGTGCCCACGGCGGTGCGCGACCACCTCGAGACGGCCGCCGAGACGCCCGGCCCGGATGACTCGACGTTCGCCAGCGTGACGCCCCGACTGCTCGCAGATGGGGATACCGCCGCGGCCGCCGCGGCCGAGGCGGCTGGTGACCACGGCTTCGACCCACTCGTACTCTCGACACGGGTGCGTGGCGAGGCGCGAGAGGCGGCGACAACGCATGTTGCCGTCGCCGAGCAAATGCGTGCGACTGGCGATCCAATCGCACCGCCGGCGGTCGTCGTCTCGGGCGGAGAGACGACCGTCCGCCGGGAGGGAGCCA
The DNA here is from genome assembly GCF_042216475.1 of Halosegnis sp. Lineage (NCBI taxonomy): Archaea > Methanobacteriati > Methanobacteriota > Halobacteria > Halobacteriales > Natronomonadaceae > Halosegnis > Halosegnis sp. Next base: position 20,384 of record NZ_JBDGTV010000011.1, on the reverse strand, counting down.
TGGCCGGCACGGGCGGGCCGAACGCGGAATTCGCGCTCGCAGCTGCGCTCGAACTCGACGTATCCGAGGCCGTCGTCGCCGCTGTCGACACGGACGGAATCGACGGCAATGCCGAGACAGCGGGCGCCAGCATCGATGCCGACACGGTCACCGACGAGACGGCTGCCCGCGCGGCGCTCGAGACACATGATGCCGCCGGCTACCTGGAGGATGTCGGCGCGACGGTCCATACTGGCCCGACAGGGACGAACGTCAACGACCTGCGAGTGGTTGTCCTCGCGTAGTCACTCCCGCTCGCGACCGACGGTCCCGCCGGCGACCCGTGCGCTCACCTGTACTGAGCGGCTGCTCGGCTGTCGGAACGAGCGGGCGAGCCAGAGAAGACCACCACCGGTGGCGACGGCCAGCCCTCCGGCCGCCCCCGGGCGGCCGAAGGCGAGGAGCGTACTCGTTGCCAGTCCGCCGACCCCGACGCCGATACCAAGTCCGACGCGAGCGACCAGCCGACGCAGCGGCCCAGGGTCGTCGGCGTACAGGAAGGTGACGTCGGTGTCGCCGCGGGCGACGGAGTCGAGCGTCGCCTCAGCGGCTGGCGGCACGCCAAGAAGGCCGCCGACTGTCGCCCGGGCCGCTCGCTCGATTTCTTCGCGCGCCAGCCCCGTCGCGTCGACATCACCGGCGCCCCGCTCGCGGAGGAACGACGTCACCGCGGCGACAAAGTCGAACTCTGGGTCGAGCGTTCGCGTCACCCCCTCAAGGACCGTCGACACCCGGACGATGAGCGCGAGATCCTGCGGCAGCCTGAATGGGAAGTCGCTCACGTCGCCGACCGCCGCCTGAAACTCGCGGACGTACTGTTGGATCTCGTCTTGGTCGAACGGCTGGCCGCGCAGCTGCTCGATGACCAGCCCGAACACCTCACGCATGAGCGCGCGATCGGCGTCAGGGTCGAGCGCTCCCATCGCGACGAACGCGTCGATGACGCGGTCGATATCGTCGGTCGCCAAGCCGACATAGAAGTCGAGAATCTGCTCGCGACGCCGCTCCGAGAGGCGCCCGACGACGCCAAAGTCGTAGAAGATGATGGCGCCGTCCGGGCGGACCGACAGGTTCCCCGGATGTGGATCGGCGTGGAAGACGCCGTCCTCGATAATCATCTGGAAGTACGCCTCCGAGAGGCGCTCGACCAGTGCTGTTGGGTCGACACCCTGCGCTCGGAGCGCGTCCACGTCGGTTATCTTGCTGCCGGCGATGTACTCCATCGTGAGCACGCGCTCGGTCGACCGGGCTGAGACCACAGGTGGAACGACCACGGTCGGCTCGTCGGCGAAGTTCTCGCGCACCTCCTCAAGACGGGCAGCCTCGGCCGCGTAGTCCATCTCACCGCGGATGGTGGTTGCGAACTCCTCGGCGAGGTTCTCCATCGTGAACGCCTGGCCCGGTGGCGCGAACCGGACAATGATGGGGAGGAGTGTCTCCACAACGACGAGATCAGCCGCCACCCGCTCGCGGATGTTCGGCCGGAGTACCTTGACCGCTACCCGCCGTCCCTCATAGGTAGCCGTGTACACCTGACCGAGCGACGCACCACTGATTGGCTCGGTGTCGAAGTCGTCGAACGTCTCCGCGACCGGGCCCAGTTCCGCCTCCACGACCGGCTCGATGCGGTGCCACGGCTCGGGCGGCACCTCGTCTTGCAGGCTCGACAACTCCTCGATGTACGCCGGTGGGAGGAGATCTGGCCGCGCAGAGAGAATCTGTCCCACCTTGATGAACGTCGGCCCGAGGTCCAGCAACGTCGCCAGCAGGTACTCTGCCCGGCGGCGCTGATCATCGACTGTTACCTCCCGGCTCCGCCCGAGGAGGAGAAAGCGCTGGCGGTCGCGAGCGTACGCGACCGCGAGCGGGAAGAACGCCCGCAGGACGGCGACAAAACGGCGGACCGTCCGTAGCGTGTTCGGCTCCGGGCGGTCGGCTGGGTCACGGGCCGTCACTGTCAGTCATTGGATGCCCCTGACCAAGTGCCTATCCTTCGAAGATGTAGTCGAGTTGCGCGCGTGTCTCGGCCAAGTCGCCGGAGTTGTCAACGACAAGATCCGGGTCTGCAACCGGTTCGTACGTGGTGCGGAACTGCTCGTAGACGGCGACATCGGCGTCGCTCGCGTCATCGCTGCGAGCCCGGATGCGCTCGCGGACGACGCCGTCGGCACACTCGACGTGGACCAACCGGAAGCGAGCACCGGCGTCGGCAGCCGCCGCTCGAGCATCCGCGCGCGCCTCTGCCGTCGGGAACGTCGCATCTAACACGACACTTTCCTCGGCAAGCCGACTCTGTGCCCGGTCGAACAGCCGCTCATACACCGTCGCCGTCTCGGCGTCGTCGTACGTCGGGTCGGCGAACAGCTCCTTGCGGAGGACGTCCGTGCGGAGGTGGGCGGCGTCGAGCCGGGTGGCGATCTCTGCTGCGACGGTCGTCTTCCCCGTGCCGGGGAGACCGCAGACGGCCACCAGGGTTTGCACGCTTCAACTTCCGCCAACGACCACTAAGCCGTTGTGGAACCGCGCCACCGTTTTGCCGCCTCGGTTCCCCTGCTCAGACGTGTACCGCTCGCCTGCCATCAGAACGATGTGCGAGGACCCGACCCCGGGCGCAACTGCCCGTCTCGCGGTCCGGCTCGGCGACGATTCGGCCGAAGAGCCCGTCCGCGCGGCGCTTGCGGCCCACGGCACTGTCGAGGGGAGCACGCGATTCGGCACACTTCACGCCCGCGTGCCGGAGCCGGCGGTGGCGGACCTGCTTGCGACTCTCGAGACGGAGGGTGTCGACGCCGTCGAGACCCGCACGCGGGTGAGCGAGGAGACGGGCGCCGAGGAGTAGCTACGTGTAGTCGGGCCGCTCGGCGTACTCGATCGGGTCGGTCGCTCCGGCCCGCTGGAAGGCCTGGAGCCGGTACGCACAGGCATCGCACGTGCCACACGCCGGTGCCTCCGACCGGTAACACGACCACGTGTGTTCATACGGGACGCCGAGTTCGAGGCCCCGCTCGGCGATGTCTGTCTTCGACCACTCCACGAACGGCGCCTGGAGGGTAATCTCCGTCTCGGGCTTCGTACCGACATCGACGACTCGCTGGAACGCCTCGAAGAACGCCGGCCGACAGTCTGGGTAGCCAGAGAAATCCTCCGAGTGGGCGCCGATGAAGATAGCCGAGGCATCGTTGGCCTCCGCGAACGAGACGGCCATCGCGAGCAGGTTGGCGTTGCGGAACGGCACGTACGTGTCGGGTACCTCCTCGTCCGCAAGGTCGGCGTCCGGGACGGCCATGTCGTCGTCGGTAAGCGACGAGTCACCCAGCTTGGCGAGGTGGTCTGTTTCGACGCGGCACAGCCCCGCGTCGACCGTTTCGGCGAGCCGGCGCGCACACTCGTACTCCTTGGCTTCGGTCGCCTGCCCGTAGGAGGTGTGCAGACACAGCGGCTCGTGGCCTCGCTTCATCGCCTCGTAGACTGCGGTGGCGCTGTCCATCCCGCCGGAAACAAGAACGACAGCCCGGCTCATCGTTCCGGGGCGTCGTTCCACAGTGTGACGTGCAGACGGGGCGTGTACCGGTAGCCGTACTCCTCGGCGAGCGCTGCCGCGACGGGGCGGGTCTCGGCCAGTCGCCCGCGGGTGGCTCCTTCGGGCATCAGCAGGATGTCTGTATCGCGCACCTCAGTGCGCGTCACGCCCCGGAGATCGGCCACCAGCGACTCGATTTCGGGCAGGTCGTCCCGCTCGGCAACAACGAACTTGAGCTGGAACGGATAGGCGTCCACCAACTGAGCGAGCGCCTCGAGATCGATCCGTCGCTCGTCGTGGTGATCGGCCCACTCGCCATCGCCCGCCGGGTCGCGCTCGGGCGTCGGCGTGCTGTTGGCCAGCTTCGGACTGATGCTCGCAAGGTCGATGTCGGCGTCGACGAACCGGGTCCCGTTCGTCTCGACGGTCGCGTGGGCGTCGACGGCCGCCAGCAGGTCGACTGCGGCATCGTGGACCAGTGGCTCACCGCCAGTCAGGACGAGATGGTCGGGGTCGCGCTCGGCGACGGCATCGGCTATGCGGTCGACGCTCATCCACGCGCCGGTCGGCTCCCACGAGGTGTGATACGAGTCGCAGTACCAGCAGCGCAGGTTACAGCCGCTCGTGCGCACGAACGTCGACGGAACGCCCGCGAGTCGCCCCTCGCCCTGGAGAGAGGCGAACAGTTCGTTGACAGGAAGTGCTGGCCCCTCCGGAGCAGTCTCACGCTCGGGCGCTGTCTCGGAGACGGGCATCAGCGCGCCTCCAGTTCGCCCGTCTCGGCCACCGCCACCGAGACGTCTGAGATGGTCTCGGGGAGCCGCTCGGCCAGCCGCTCCTCGAGCAGCACGGCCATCACCTCGGCCGTCGGCGGCGCGTCCAGCACAACGAGCGCGTCGCCGTCACCTGCCTCGCGGAATGCCTCCACGAGTGGATCGCCCGCCTCGAGAAGGAACATATGGTCCCACTCGTCGACGATGCTCGTCACGACGCCCTTGTCGACGACCCAGCCATCCTCGCCGAGCGTGCCCGTCACCTCCACCCGTATCTCGTAGTTGTGGCCGTGCGGCCGGGCGCATTTCCCATCGTGATGTCTGAGCCGGTGGCCTGCAGAGATGCGCAGTGGCCGGTCGCCGCCGACGACGAGCGTCCGCTCGCCGCCCCGCGCCGCCGACGACTCCCCGAGTGTGCTTCGAGTCATATCCGAGTCTTATCGAGCGCACGTATGAACGTGTCCCACCGCGACCGAAGCGGGTAACCCGCTGCCGCTACTGGCCGCCGTATGGACCTCGCGCCGGGGACCTGGCGGCTGGCGACGCCGCTGTTTCTCGCGGCTGTCCCAGCGACGGTGGTCGCCCTGCCGGCGGGGCTCGCCCTGCTCGCGCTCGGGGCTGCGACGCTGTGGTTCCACCGTGACCCGCCTCGGCCGACCGGCGATGGCGTCGTCTCGCCAGCGGACGGTACCGTCTCCGTCGTTCGCACAGAGGAGGGTCGGATCCGCGTGGGCGTCTTCATGTCGCCGCTGTCTGTCCACGTCAACCGCGCGCCGCTGGCTGGGCGGATTCGCCGTGTCGAGCGGGTGCCCGGCGCCTACCGGCCAGCGTTCTCGAAGGATTCTGACCGCAACGAGCGGGTCCGCCTCGAAAGCGACGACTGGACACTTGTGCTCATTGCCGGCTGGTTCGCACGCCGTATCCACCCGTACGTCTCGGCCGGCGACGACGTTACGCCCGGCGAGCGGGTGGGCCACATCAGCTACGGGTCGCGTGCGGACGTGCTCATGCCGCCCGACGTCGAGCGGGACCACCTGACCGTTGCAGAGGGCGACGACGTCCGCGCTGGTGAGACGCTCGCGCGCCGGCCTGATTGAGATACGGTAGCACGCCTCGGCAAAAATTAATATAACTCCGCTGAACAGTTGGGGTGAACACGGCGCACGGAGGCTCACCATGCTCACCACTTCTACCTTCATCGACGACGGCGCGTTCCTGAGCGTCGCCGCTATGCTCGTCGCCGGGAAGTGGCGGGTCGTGGGCGCCCGTGTGTCGACCCCGACCTGCGCCGCATAGGCGGCGACGTCCCGTCGGCGGCGGGTCGGGGACGCCCTTCTTCGACGCCACCGTCACAGCCACACGGCCGCGCAGGCGGGTCCTATCACCACCCCACCTACCCCCGAGCAGTCGGTGTCCACATGGACGCGCGTTCGAATCGCGCCGGGGGCATCATGTCAGTCCAGCGACCTACCACCGAGGTCGAGACCGCCGTCCAGCTGCGTGTCCCACGCGGCGAGGCTGGCTCGCTGCAGGACGGTGTCCGAGCGGTCCTCGCCAGTATCGACGCCGTCCGGCAGGTCACCGTGCATGACATCGGTACGGTTCGGCCCGACGCGTTCGACCTCTACGTTGACGCGACGGCCCGCGTCGAACTCGCGGCCGAGAACCCAGCCATGACGCTCGCGGACGGCTTCGGCGTCGTCACGGTCGACCGCTGTGAGGTGCGGTAAGATGACCGGGCCCGACGCCACGCCGGCTCGCCATTCGCATCGCCCGCCCACCGACTCCCACCCAGATCGACACTCACCATGTCACGACCCCGACGCAGGCCCGACCCCACCCGACACAACTGTACGCACCCAGCGACCGCGGCCGCCGCCACGATAGTTGCCGGCGTGCTGTTCGTCGCCCTCCCGCTGCTGGCCGTGCTCGCGCCGGGTCCGACGCTGGCAGTCGTTATCGCCGCGAGCGCAGCGCTGTTCCACTACGGCGCGCGTCGGCCGACGGTTCGCGATCAGCTGCCGACCCCGGTCGAGACAGTCGTCGAGACGCGCGTGCAACCGAGCGAGACCACGACAACGGCCGATGCCGACTGACCTTTAGCCGGTCCAGCGGGCGTCTGCAAGCGTGCGCTGGACGGCCTCTTCGCCGACGGCCGCTGCGAGGTGTTCGTAGCCAGCTCGCTCGGCGCGCCCCTCCGCTTCTGCGACAAGCCGTGAGACGATGAACTCCGGTGTCGACTTGCCGAGCTGGCCGAACCGCGGCTGGTAGTCCACCTCCAGCTCTAACTCGGCTGTCAACCCCTCCGCGAAGATGCCGTCCACACGGGCCGCGTCTGGCAACGGCTCGAGGTCCTCTGCGAGATGGGTGACGAAGACGCCCAGCGCCGCCCGGTCGACGGTCAGTGTCACCAGCCCGTGGAGCAGGTCGGCGGCTCGGCCGGGCTCCGTGATGGCCTCGAACTCGTCGACAAGCATCAGTGTCCGTCCCTCCTCGGTCACGGGCGGAACGACCGACCGAAGCGTCGACTCCAACACGCCTGCATTAAACGAGGCGTGCCGGCGGTGGAAGACGACGCTGTCGACCAGTCCCACTGTCGCCTGCTCGGCGGGAACCGGGAGCCCCATCAGTGCCAGCAGTTGCACCTGACATAACGTCTCGAGGACGGTCGTCTTCCCGCCCGAGTTCGCCCCCGTGAGCACGGCCACCCGGTCGCCTGTGGGCACGTCGAGCCCGTGGTCGCCGACAGCGTAGTCGATCGGCTGGACTGTCTCGCCGGCCGCAACGAGTTCGACGTTGCGCGCCCCCGTCACCGCCAGCGCATCACCGTCGGTTAGCGTCGGCGTTGTGAGGTCGTACGCACGGGCGAACCGCGCCAGCGAGACGAGAAAGGCGAGTTCCTCGACCGCCTCGGCGGCCGCATCGAGTGGCTCCCGGGCCTCCTCGACGGTGGCGTGGAGCCGTTCTGCGACCGTCGTCTCGCGCTCGTCCACCTGCGTCCGGAGTTCTGTTGCCAGCGCGCGCAATCCCTCCGTCACGAACGTCTCGGCATCACGTGCGTCAGTGGGCACGGCTGTGCGCACTTCGTCGGTCGACAGACCCGCCTCGTCGGCGACGTGGCGGACGAACGCTGACTGAAACTCCGCAGCGTCGCGAGCGGCCGTCTGGACCGCCTCTATCACGCTCTCTGGATCAGCAGCCATATCCTCGACGCGGCCGAGTGCGTTTCGGAGTCGGTCGAGTTCATCGTCAGCCCCGGCTCCCAGCCGGTCGCCGTCGAGCGCGCGCAGAGCGACGGCCGCCTCCGCGAGTGCGTCCGTGTCTAGTGCCGCCACGGGTGCGAACACGCCCGTCTCGACGCCGGTTTCAGAGAGTGCGACAGCTGTTTCCGCGGCTGCGCGCTCGCCGTCCCCGTCGTGATGCTCGAACGCCTCCAGGACGGCTGCTCGTGTCCCCTCGTCAAGACTGTCCCAGGTGTCGACCGCCTCCTGTACTCGCTCGAGGCGCTCCTCCATCGCCGCGCGGTCGGTCAGCGGTGTCAGCACGCGCACTCGGTCTGCTGCCCGACGGGTCACCGCGTGCTCCTCGGCGCGCGCGAGCAGTTGTTTGTAGACATCGCGCGCGTCACGCGTCGCCAGCGTGTCCAGGCCCGCACCACCGCTGGCCCGCCGGAGGATGCGGGTGGCCCGTCCTGGCGAGAGCCCAGCGTCGACGAGTGCTCGCGAGTCGGCACTCTCGATGGCCTCTACGGCCGCCTCGACGCCCAACTCGGTGGCGAGCAGGTCGGCTGTTTTCGGGCCGACGCCCCAGTACTCCTGTAATCGCATGTGCGATATCTCCCGCGCGGTGGCCAAGAACCCCCCGCCGTCGAGGCGTCATGACTTCCGTTAACAAAGGGTTTATAATGAGAGTATCACCAGAACATAAGCGTAATGGCAGGGCCCACACGAACGCGGGAGCGTGCGAGCGAGACGGAAGACGAAACCGAAACCGCCGGCTGCCCGGAGTGTGAGTCCGATTCGCTGGTGAAGACCGGCGACGGGGAGTTGATGTGTGACGACTGCGGGCTCATTCTTGAGGACGAAAATATCGACCGGGGACCGGAGTGGCGCGCGTTCAACCACTCCGAACGCCAGTCCAAATCTCGGGTGGGTGCCCCGACCACCCAGACGATGCACGACAAGGGGTTGACGACCCAGATCGACTGGAAAGACAAGGACGCGTACGGCCGCTCGATCTCCTCGGAGAAGCGCTCACAGATGCACCGACTGCGGAAATGGCAGGAGCGCATCCGGACGAAAGATGCCGGCGAGCGGAACCTCCAGTTTGCACTCTCCGAAATCGATCGGATGTCCTCGGCGCTGGGAGTCCCCCGGTCGGTACGGGAGGTGGCGTCGGTCATCTACCGGCGCGCGCTCGACGAGGATCTCATCCGTGGCCGCTCCATCGAAGGGGTTGCCACGAGCGCGCTGTATGCGGCCTGTCGACAGGAAGGGATTCCGCGCAGCCTCGACGAGGTGGGCGAAGTGGCCCGAGTCGAGCAGAAGGAGATCGGCCGCACCTATCGCTACATCGCGCAGGAACTGTCGCTTGGGCTGGAGCCGGTCGACCCGGTCCAGTATGTCCCGCGGTTCTGCTCGGAACTCGAACTGAGCGAAGAGGTCGAGCAGAAGACCCGCGAGATAATCGAGGTGACCGCCGAACAGGGGATGCTGTCGGGCAAGTCGCCGACAGGATACGCCGCGGCGGCCATCTACGCCGCCTCGCTGCTCTGTAACGAGAAGAAAACACAACGAGAGGTCGCCGACGTCGCACAGGTCACCGAGGTCACCATCCGCAACCGCTACCAGGAGCAGATCGAAGCGCTGGATATCCACTAGCTGAACGCTTTTTTCCGTGGCCCCCGTTCCGCCGGCGTGACCGGCGGCACCTACACACTGCTCGTCGAATTAGAGGGTGACGCCGCCATCGAGGCCGGCGCACTCGGGAGCCACGCGTTCCCGGCCGGCTGGTACGCCTACACGGGAAGCGCGCTCGGGTCGGGGGGCTTCGCCCGCGTCGAGCGCCACCACGAACTCGCGGCCGGTGCTCGCGAGACCCGCCACTGGCACGTCGACTACCTGCTCGGCCACCCCGATGCCCGCCTCGATGCGGACATCCGGACGGCGGTCGACGCGGAGTGTGCTGTCGCCCGCGCACTCCCCGAAGGGCCGGTCGCCGGCTTCGGCGCCTCCGACTGTGACTGCCGGAGTCACCTCGCGTACGCACCTGACCGACAGTCGCTCGAGCGGGCGGTCCAGGCGGCCCACGGAGCGGCCGACGGATGAGTGACCACCGGAACTATTACGGGCTCGTAAACCGCGGTAGTCGTCGTGGTTTACGAGACGGGAAATCGGACGGTCGACGAGGCGGTGCGTCGGGTGCTGGACGGCGAGTCGCTCGACCGGACGGACGGGCTGGCACTCATAGCCCAGCCGGTCGAGGATCTCGCGCCGGCGGCGGACGCCGTGCGCGCCCAGTTCGGCGACGACACTGTCGACGCGTGTAGTATCGTCAACGCGAAGGCGGGCAACTGCGCCGAAGACTGCGGCTTCTGTGCTCAGTCGGTCCACTTCGACACCGGCATCGAGACGTACGGCCTGCTCGATCCGGAGGAGATCCTCGCGGCTGCGAAGCGGGCCGAGCGGGACGGCGCCCAGCGGTTCGGCGTCGTCGTCGCCGAAAAGGGCGTCAGCAAAGAGAAACGGCCCGAGGAGTGGGCGGACGTGCTTCGGGCGATTCGGCTCGTCCGCGACGAGACAGACGTAGAGGTCGACGCGAGTCTCGGCATCCTCACCGAGGAGGAAGCCGAAATCATCGCTGCGGAGGGAGTCAACCACTACAATCACAATATCGAGACCTCGCCGCGGTACTTCCCCGAGATTGTCTCGACGCACTCCTTCGCGGACCGTGTCGAGACGCTCGAACGGGCGAAAGCCGCCGGGATGGATCTGTGTGCAGGCGTCATCCTCGGGATGGGAGAGTCACCCACCGACCGTATAGACGCCGCGCTGGCGCTCCGGGACGTCGGTATCGAGTCGCTGCCTGTGAACATCCTCAACCCCGTCGCGGGGACGCCGCTGGGTGACGACGACGGGGCCGACATCACGACAGCGGAGATCATCAGGACCGTCGCGGTGTACCGGCTCCTCCATCCGGAGGCACGGGTCCGGCTGACCGGCGGTCGGGAGGCAAACCTCGATGCCGACGAGCAGCACCTTCCGTTCGAGGCTGGTGCGGACGGCATCCTGACAGGCGACTATCTCACGACGGACGGGCAGTCACCCGGCGACGATATCGAGGTCATCGAGCGGGCGGGATTGGAGCCGAACAGAGAGACGAACGAATTCGACCCCGAGGCGGTGAAGTCGGGGGCTGTCGACGACCCCGCGGCGGACGTAGAGACGGCTGCAGGGACGGCGACGAGCAATGCGACTGACGACTGATATGGATACGATAGAGTTTGCGGTACTGGGAACCGGTGGTATCGGCCGACGGACGCTTGAGGTCAGCACGCAGAAAGACGAGTTGACGCCGGTGGCTGCCTGCGACCGACACGGCGTCGCGCTTGACCCGGACGGCCTTGATGTCGAGGAGTTGCTGGACGCGACCGAGGGGAACATCGCTGGCGACGGTACCGGCGACACGGACGCCCGGACGGACGGCGGCGCAGCCGTCGAGCGGGGCGACGGTGTGAAACAGCACGGCGCCGATGCCGGCATCGTCGCCTCGACGCAGGGCCAGCGAGTCGCCGACCCGATCGGCGAGATTGTCGATGCGAGCGACCGGCTCGATGCCGTCCTGCTCGCGCTCCCCAACCTCGAACACGACTTCATCCCGCGGGTGGCAGAGCGGTTCGCCGATGCCGGCTACGAGGGTGTACTCGTGGACGTGCTGAAGCGATCCCGGGTCATCGGAATGTTGGACGACCGTGAAGAGCAACTCGTCGACGCGGGCATCACCTTCGTCTGTGGCGCGGGGGCGACGCCCGGCTTCCTCACTGGAGCGGCGGCGCTGGCCGCCCAGTCATTCGTCGAGGTGGAGTCGGTCGACATCCGCTGGGGGGTCGGCCTCAAGTCGGGGTACGAGGACAACCGCGGGACGGTTCGTGAGGATATCGCCCACCTAGACGGCTACGACATGGAGACGGCTCGCGAGATGAGCGAGGCGGAGATCGAGGCCGTCATCGACGAGCACGACGGCGTCATCGAGTTCGAGGATATGGAGCACGCCGACGACGTGCTGCTCGAGCGGGCAGGCATCTGCGACGCGGAAGATGTCACCGTCGGCGGCGTGCTCGACGTGCGCAACGACGAGAAGCCCGTCACGACGACGGTGACGGTCACGGGCCGCACGTTCGACGGTGAGCGTGCGACCAACACGTTCGAACTGGGCGACGAGACGAGTATGGCCGCGAACGTGAACGGGCCGGCGCTGGGCTATCTCAAGGCAGCCGTCCGGCAGAACCGCGCCGGTGACTACGGCGTCTTCGGGCCGGCAGAACTGATGCCTGGCTTCTGAGATGGCCGGCCGCGAGGTCCACGATTCCGACCACGCTCAGCCCCACGGCTTCGACCTCGGTGCGCGTCGCCGTGAGCGGGCAGCCAGCGGTCTTCAGCGCTCGCTGGAGCCGGCTGCCTCCGTCGCCCCGCGCACGCGGGTTGCTGGCGCTGAGCGGCTCGTCTTCGCCTCTAACAACTATCTCGGACTCGCGACCGACGAGCGGGTCCAGCAAGCCGCCGCCGAAGCCGCCCACGAGACGGGCGCCGGTGCGGGCGCCAGCCGGCTTGTCACCGGCGACACCGACTGTCACCGCCGGCTGGAGCGCGCGCTTGCGGACACGAAGGGCACAGAGCGGGCGCTCGCGTTCTCCTCTGGATACGCCGCCAACGTCGGCACACTCACCGCGCTGGACCCGGATGTCGTCTTCTCCGACGCGCTCAACCACGCGAGTATCGTCGACGGCTGCCGGCTGACAGGGGCGGACACGGTCGTCTACGACCACTGTGACCCGGCGAGCCTGGCGGCGGCGATGCGCGAACGGGCCGATCAAGACAGTCACGGCGAATCTTGGCTCGTGGTGACGGACTCGGTGTTCAGCATGGACGGTGACGTGGCCCCGCTTGCGGCACTGTGTAACGTCGCCGAACGCCATGGGGCGTGGCTAATGGTCGATGAGGCACACGCGACCGGCCTCTACGAAGACGGCGGTGGCATTGTCGAACGCGAGGGGCTCGGCGACCGGGTCGACATCCGGCTGGGGACACTCTCGAAGGCACTCGCCAGCCAGGGCGGCTACGTCGCTGGCTCCGAACAGCTCGTCGACCACCTCATTAATGAGGCCCGGTCGTTCGTCTTCTCGACCGGGCTCGCGCCCCCGGCGGCCGGCGCTGCCCGCGAGGCGCTTCGCATAGCCCGCGACGGGGCGGTTCGCGACCGGCTGTGGGAGAATGTCGCCCGCCTGCGCGAGGGGCTGACAGCCCTCGGCTACGAGGTACGCGGCGAGACGCAGATTCTTCCGGTGATGGTCGGGGACCGCGCGGACGCGACGGGCCTCGCGGAGTCGCTCCGCGAGGCGGGCGTTATCGCCCCGGCTATCCGCCCGCCGACGGTGCCGGAAGGGACCAGCCGGCTTCGCGTCGCGCCTACCGCCGCGCACACGCCCGCCGAGATCGACGCGTGTCTGGCCGCCTTCGAAGCGGCCGGGGGGTCGCCGTGAGCGGCTTTGCCGTCGTGGGTACGGGGACCGGTGTCGGCAAGACGGTGGTGACGGCTGGCCTCGTCGGCTGGCTGCGCGCGGCGGGTCGGGAGGCGCTTGCCGTCAAGCCCGCCCAGACCGGCTACCCGCCGGACGACGACGCCGGCTACGTCGCCGATGCCTGCGGTACCGACGCGGCCGCGACCTGTCTTCGCCGGTTGGAACCCGCGCTCGCACCCGAGGTAGCTGCCGACGTCGCCGATGTCGAGCTGTCGTATGCGGCGCTTCGCGAGGGTGTCGAGACGGCCGTTGCCGGCGCCGACCCCGGTGTGGTCGAGGGTATCGGTGGACTCCGGGTACCGCTCGCGGACGGCCGCGAGGTGCTGGACCTGGTCGCCGACCTCGAGCTTCCGGTGGTCGTCGTCGCCGACTCCGGGCTCGGAACACTCAACCACTCCGCGCTCACCGTCCAGGCGGCCCGCGAGCGCGGTCTCACTGTGTCAGGGGTCGTTCTCAACCGCTACGAGGGGGCGACCCTCGCCGAGCGGACGAACCCTGACGTGCTTGCCGAGATGGTTGACGCGCCCGTCCACACGCTCCCCCCGCTCGAGCTGACGACGCCTGCCGATGCTGTCACTGGCGTGCGCGCCCACCTGCCGGCTGACGTGTTCCCGGACGGGTACGGTCCTGACTAACTGCGCGCCCGCGCGGTGACGTAGATGCCTGCAAGCACGACAGCCCCACCTGCCAGCGTGACCGCGCCGGGCACCTCTCCGAGTATCACCAGCGCGAGCAGCGTGCTCCCGACAGGTTCGCCGACCAGCGAGACGCTCACGACGGAACTCTCGACGTGTGCCAGCGCCCAGTTGATGACCGTATGGCCGAACACGCCAGGACCGATGGCCATCCCGAGGAACAGCAGCCACTCGCGGGCGGGGTAGGCGACGAGCGGAGCCTCCTGCGCGAGCGAGTAGCCCAGCAGACCGGCCGCACAGACAACGTAGACGACCAACACGTATGGGACGAGCGCCACCCGCTGGCGTACCGACCGGCCCGCAAGTACGTACGCGGCCGCGAACACGGCGCCCGCCAGCGCGAGCGCATTCCCCATGAGCGGCGCGGGCGCGACGGCCGGCCCGAGCAGGCCATCGAGACTCATCAGGCCGGAGCCCGCGAGCGCGACGCCGATACCCAGGGCCGTCCGCCGGGAGAGTGGCTCGTCAAGCAGGAGTGCAGCCCCGACCGCGACGAACGCCGGCTGGGTCGTCACGAGTGTGACGCTCGCGGCCACGGTGGTCCGGTCGACGGATTCGAACCACGCGGCAAAGTGGGCCGCCAGTGCGACGCCAGCCAAGAGGGCCGACAGCAGGTCGCGCCCCCGGAGCGCCCGAAATTCCGACAGTGACCCCCGTGCCAGCGGGACGAGCAGGAGCCACGTGAACGCCACCCGCCAGAACGCCATCGGGCCCTTGGGCGCCGAAGAGAGTCGGATGAGGATAGCGCTCGTGGAGACGGCGACGACCGCCAGCGCGAGCGCGGCCATCGGCGGCGTGCGTGCCTCAAGACGGGCGACCAGCGACACGGTCGCACCTGCGGTGGCGCCGGCTTGAGTGTGTCCCAACGCGACCGGAACTCTTCGGCCTTCGAGCGGGGGAGGATATCAACCTTCTAATCGGCGCTTCGTCTCGCGGTGCCGGTAGCGGAACATCGGCTCGAAGCCGACCGGGCCCGACAGCGGTGCGATAGCCGCGCCGAGCGACCCACCCGGTAGCCGGTACTCGACACGGTCGGAGACGAGCGTCTCTCCGTCGGCCGCGTAGAAGCGGTGGGTGTGCTCCCAGTGAGGAAATGGGCCGTCCTCCATCGTGTCGCGGAACATCGCTCGCCCCGCTTCGGCGTCGTACTCGCGCTCCGTGATGACGGATGTCCACGACTGGCGCGGCGCCACGCCGAACGGCGCCAGTGACATCTCAATACGGGACCCCGTCTCGAGCACATCCGGGTCTGGGTTGCCGTCCGGCCCGAGTACGCGCTCCACCTCGAGATTCATGAACCCCGGCGTCAGCGCGGTGAGGCCGGTCACCCGCGAGTGGAACTCCCAGACCTCTTCGAGGGGTGCGTCGACCCACGTCTCCCGGTGGTAGGTAGGCATGCGCGAGGAGAGGAGCGGCCGCGGGAAAACGCTCGCGGTGGAGCCGGAGTGTCGGCGGCTACTTCAGCCGCTCCTGCAGGAACGACGGGTGGGCCTCTTCGACGCCCTCGACGGTGAGGATCTGCTCGGCGATGACTTCGCCGACCTCGTCGCCGTCCGTCCCGCGCACCTCCGCCATCAGCGTGTGGTCGCCCGAAGAGGCGTACAGCGACTCGACGGCCTCGAGGTCGGTCAGTGCGCGCGAGGCCTCGACGTACTTCTCGCTTGCCACCTCGATGCCGACCAGTGCGATGGAGCGAGCCGCCAGTTTCTTCGGGTCGACGTCCGCGGAGTAGCCGACGATGACCCCCTCTGACTCCAGTTTGTCGACGTACTTGCGGACGGTGGGCTTGGAGACGTCTGCCCGGTCCGCAATCTCGGCGTAGGAGGCCTGTGCATCGTCCTCCAGCACCGAGAGGATTCGGTCTTCCGTGGTGTCCGCGCTCATACCACTCTTTTTCGCGCCACCGGAAAAATATCTTCCGTATCGGAAAACCCGCGCCGACGCCTCAGCGGTGGGCGTCGAGCAGGTCGTACGACCGCTGCCACTCGTGGTCGTCGTCGAAGTACTGCTCGGCGATTGGCTCTGCTGGCATCGCGTCCGTCTCGATTTTCTCCTCGTGATACGAGCGGCGATCCTCCTCACGGTAGTAGCGGCCCGTCAGCACCTTGCCATCCCACAGCGCCGACTCGGTCTCGTACATCGCCTCGGCAGCCTCGCCCCGCTCGGTGACGTCGAAGTCGTACTCGTCGCTCTGCTGGATGTCGATGTACGGGACGTACTGCTTTGCGTCCTTGTTCCACGTGGGACACTGGGTGAGAAAGTCCACGTGCGAGAAGCCGTCGTGCTGGATGGCCTCGATGAGAATCTCCTTCGCCTGGTTCGGGTTGACCGCCGCCGTCCGGGCGACGTAGCTCGCGCCGGCCGACAGCGACATCGACAGCGGCCGCAGGGGGTCCTTCGCGGAGCCCTGGGGCTGCGTCTTCGACTTGTGCCCCTTCGGGCTCGTGGGCGACGTCTGGCCCTTCGTGAGCCCGAAGATCTCGTTGTTGAACACGATGTAGGTCATGTCGTGGTTCTCCCGGGCGGTGTGCATGAAGTGGTTACCGCCGATGCCGTAGCCGTCGCCGTCCCCGCCCGCCGCGATGACGGTCAGTTCGGGGTTCGCGAGTTTGGCAGCGCGGGCGACCGGCAGCGACCGGCCGTGGATGGAGTGGAAGCCGTAGCTCTCGAAGTACGAGGAGAGCTTCCCCGAGCAGCCGATGCCCGTCACGAGCAGTATCTCCTCGGGATCCAGCCCCAGTTCGGCGGCGGCGCCTTTCAGCGCCTTCAGTACACCGAAGTCACCACAGCCCGGACACCACGTCGCCTGTGGCTCGATCTCGGGCGTGAATTCGTCCTGTTCTACCTCGCGGTCCGTGCCGATTGCGTTGAATGCGCTCATATCAATCACCCGTGGCCGGCTGGAGGCGAGCGGACGTCCGCTCGAACTCCGTGCCGTTGATGCTCGCTTCGAACCCCTCGATGATCTCGCCCGGCTCGAAGGGGTTGCCGTTGTACTTGCGGAGGCTCGCCATCTTCTCGCCGAACCGACCCAGCTCCTTCTTCACGAGCCCCTCGAACTGCCCGGTTGCGTTCATCTCGACAACGAGACACTCGTCGACGGACTCGAGAAACGCCGCAATCTCGTCGGTGGCCAGCGGCATCAGGTCAGAGACGCCCAGCGACTTCACGTCGTGGCCCTCGGCCCGCAGCCGGTCGACAGCCTCCTCGACGGTGCCCTGCTGGCTCCCGAATGTCATGATTCCGTAGCGGGCGTCCTCGTCGCCGTGATACGACTGATGAGAGGTCTCCGTGAGATCCTCCGCGATGGACGACAGCTTCTGGATACGGCGATTCATCTGCGCCACCCGGTTGTCGGGATCTTCCGAGATATGTCCCTCCGGGGTGTGTTCGTTGCCGCTGGCGAGGAATCGCCCACCCCGTTGGCCGGGAATCGAGCGGGGTGAAGCCCCGCGCTCGGTGTCGTGCTGGTAGCGTTTGAACTTCCCCGAGGCGTGATGGGCTGCCTCCGCGAGGTCCGACTCGGTCAGTGTCGTCCCCGGGTCCGGGTTCGGCTCCCGGTCGAAGAACGATGCGTCGACGTTGCGGAGCTCTCCGGAGAGCTTCTGGTCGTACAGGACAATCGCCGGCAGGTGGTAGTCGTAGGCGAGTTCGAACGCCTTCCGTGTCTGGTCGTACGCTTCGGCGACGTTGCCGGGCGCGAACACGACCCGACAGGAGTCTCCCTGGCTCGTGTACAGAACGTGCTCAAGGTCGGCCTGCTCTGGTTTCGTCGGCATCCCTGTCGACGGCCCGGCCCGCATCGCCTCCACGAGGACGACGGGGGTCTCCGTGATCTCTGCGAGGCCAAGCGGCTCGGACATGAGCGCGAAGCCGCCGCCCGAGGAACCGGACATCGACTTGACGCCCGCGTGTGAGGCCCCCAGCGCCAGCGCGGCCGCGGCGATTTCGTCTTCGACCTGTTCTGCGACGCCGCCGAATTCGGGGAGATACTGGCTCATCAGCGTGAACACCTCCGTCCACGGCGTCATCGGATAACCGGCGATGAACCGGCACCCCTCGTCGAGTGCGCCGTACGCGATGGCGTTCGAAGCCGACAGCAGCACCTGCTCTTCGTCGTGTGTCCCCGTCGGTACGGAAAGATTGTGAGCTTGCTCTTCGCCGGCCAACTGCTCGTAGGCGTCCTCAAGCACCTCCACGTTCGCCTCGTAGACGTCCTGTGGCATGCTCTCGGCCATCAGTTCCTTGAAATACGAGAGGTCGATGCCCAGCAGGGCGGCCGTCGCGCCGACGCCCGCCGTGTTGCGCATCACCTCGCGGCCGTGCTCTTTGGCGATGGCTCTGAGATCCATCGGGTACACGTGCCAGTCGTTACGCTCGGCCCGCTCGTCGAAGTCCTCTGGAAGGTCCGCCTCGTCGAGCAGCCCGGAGTCGTAGACGATGATGCCGCCCTCGTTGAGTTCATCGAGGTTCTCGGTGAGCGGCTTCACCTCCTCCGTGCCGTAGTAGGCGTCTTCCTGAGGGTTGCGCGCGAAGGAGTCACCCAGCGAGAGTAGGAAATTATAGCCGTCGCCCCGCGATTTCACCGGTTCGTCGCGAGCGCGCACCTCGACGTACGTGTGGCCGCCGCGGATGCGCGACGGGTAATGTCGATGGGTGAACACGTGGAGACCGGCACGCATCAGCGCCTTCGTGAAGTTCTGGCTCGTGGAGTCGATTCCGTCGCCGGAACCGCCCGCGATTCGCCAGACGAGTTCGTTTGCTGTCATAGTAACACCGGCGTCTGAACGCCTTACCGGTACTCGGTGGCTCCCGACCAAAAGAGTTTGTGAGTCTTTAGCAAAGGTTAATAATGATAAAGGTGTATTAACCGTGTTCAATAGCCCCGTGAGCGACGATAACCCGGCCGCTGCCGGCGCGTTTCGGCCCACCCATAAGTATATATGGGTGAGTACCGTGGCCCCAAGTAAGCGGGATGTCGCTCAGCGAGCTAATCACCGGCGTCGAGGACCACGAGAAGACGCTCACCGTCTTCAATAGCGACGCCGATACCGTCGAGACGCTGCGGGCCCAGTTCGGTGACCGCAATCTCACCGTCCGTGGCGAGTCGACCGAGAGCGGCACGCCCGAATCCTACGTCGTCCTATCACAGGACGAAGAGTTCGTCACTGCCGCCGCCGTCAAGGATGTTCTCGGCGGACGCGACCAGCCGGACCCGGGCTTCGACTCCGAGAGCTACCGGCCCATCCTCGATCATCTCGACGAGACGATGTTCACCTCCTACGATACGGAGCAGATGATCGCGGCCTCTCGGGAAATCGAAGACCGGGCCTGGCGGCTTGGGGCTGGCGAACTCTACGCCGGCTTTCAGAAGCTGTCCATCCTTGAGCCACAGATGGATGTCTACGAGCGGCTCTCCTCGAAGGATGATCTCTCGGTCCACGCGTACGCCACCCCCGACACGGAGTCGGTGCCGGATCACGGGAGCAATCTCACCATCCACGTCGAACGAGCCGAGGAGATACGCGACTCCTGGTTCGTCGTCTACGACGGTGGCGGTGACGATGTCAACAAGTGCGCATTGGTCGCCGAGGAACGGGAGCCGCGGGCGTTCTACGGCTTCTGGACCTATGACCCGGAGACGGTCGACTGGCTCCTCCAGTACCTGAGAGCCACCTACGGACTTATCGAACAGTAGGAGGGCGGCATACCGCCGTATGAGGCAGTCGGGTCGTTAGCTGAATACAGGCGCTAAGCCCCCTTCCTCAAGGAGCAACGCAACGAGCGAAGCGAGTGAGTAGCGCAGTAGGGCGGGGATACAGCGCCGTCATCATCTGCCCGTACACTGTTCTGTTGCAGGCTCACAGGCCAACGTCTACCGAAGCCACTATACGTGTAGCGTGCATGCTATGCATTACGGTGAAACGCAAGACAATCACTATTCGGGAGGACCAAAATGAATGGATTGAGGATCAACACCTCAATCTCTCGTCGTTCGTCCGCGAGCAGTTGGACGACCTCATCGAGGAACGCGAGTAGCGGATGTACTACGCCTACAAGTACCGTCTCGAGCCGTCCGACGCCCACCGCGCGGAGTTGGACCGCCACCGCGATATTTGTCGGCAATTGTACAACCACACGCGCTACCGCCTCAACGAATACCAAGACGAACACGGCGAACTGCCGTCGATGACCACCCTGCGGTCGGAACTCCCTGATCTCAAGCAGTGGTGGGACGACCTCTCCGACGTGTACTCGAAAGTTCTCCAAACTGCTCTGTTGAATAGCGATCTCTGAGCCGTAAGAGATACTGATTTTGAGAGCATGAGCCACAACCGCTCATACACCGACCCAATTGCTGTACGCCTACCCAAGCACCGCTATTCAACAGAGCACTCCAAACCGTCGTGGAACGCCTATTCGACAACCTCAACGGACTCTCCAAACTCAAGGAGAACTGCTACGGCGTCGGCCAACTCAAGTGGAAACCGCCACGGGAGTTCCGTAGTTTCACGTACAGTCAGTCTGGCTTCAAGCTCGACAAGAAGGGCGGTCAGACT
>NZ_JBDGTV010000001.1:0-118518 GCF_042216475.1 Halosegnis sp. | reverse complement strand
CTGGGTCTTGGGGAACTCGTCGACGAACAGCACCTCGCGCGGCCGGAACGGCTTGCCCAGCTCCGCACCCACCATATCGCGTATCTCCTCGCGGAGCGCGTCCGTCTCGTCGGCCCCCGCCTCGAGGACGACGTACAGGACGACGGCCGTCCCCGTCGTGTCGTCGGGGACGCCGACGGCCGCCGCCTGGTTGACGGCCTCGTGGTCCATCGCGGCGCCCTCCACCTCGGCGGGGCCCACCTTCCGGCCGGCGACGTTGAGCACGTCGTCGGCCCGGCCGTGGAGGAACCAGAAGCCGTCCGTGTCCTTCTGAGCCCAGTCGCCGTGGTTCCAGACGTCCTCGAACCGCGACCAGTACTCCTCGAGGTACCGCTCGTCACCAGACCAGAGGCTCTTCGTCATCGACGGACAAGAGTCGCGGGCGACCAGATACCCCCGCTCGCCCGTGTCGGCGATGGAGTCGCCCCGCGCGTCCACGATGTCGATGTCCATCCCGAGGCCGGGGCCGCCGAGCGTGCACGGCTTCAGCGGCTGTGTCGGCATCGGCATCAGGAAGCAGCCGCAGATCTCGGTGCCGCCGGAGATGTTGATGATGGGCGCCTCACCGTTGCCGACGTTCTCGTAGAACCACCGCCAGGACTCGGGGTCCCACGGCTCACCCGTCGAGCCGAGCAGCCGTAGGCTGGAGAGGTCGTGACCCTCCAGCCACTCGTCGCCCTGCTTGCGGAGCGCACGGATGGCCGTCGGCGAGATGCCGAACTGGGTGATGTCGTGGCGGTCGATCATCGCCCAGAAGCGGTCCGGCTGGGGGTAGTCGGGCGCGCCCTCGTACATGAAGACGGTGCCGCCGAACGTGTGGTTGCCGATGAGCGTCCACGGCCCCATCATCCAGCCGATGTCGGACACCCAGAAGAAGCGGTCGGCCGGCTTCTGGTCGAAGCCGAAGTGGATCTCCTTTGCACACTGTATCTGGACGCCGGCGTGGGTGTGGACGATGCCCTTCGGCTTCCCGGTCGTCCCCGAGGAGTACAGCAGCATGCACTCGTCGCTGGCCGCGAGTTCGACGGTGTCGAACGTGTCCGACCGCGTCGCGACGGCGTCGGCCCAGAACTCGTCGCGGCCGCCCGTCATCGGCGGGTCGGAGTCCTCGAACCGCCGGTAGACGACGACGTCCTCGACGTCCGTCTCGACCTCCGCGAGCGCCTCGTCGGCGGCGTCCTTCAGCGTCACCGTCGAGCCGCGCCGCGAGAAGCCGTCGGCGGTGAACAGCACGTCGGCCTCGGGGTCCTCGATACGGGTCGCCGTCGCGTCGACGCCGAAGCCGGAAAAGATGGGGACGGCGATGGCGCCGACCTTGAAACAGCCGTAGAGGATGGCGATGACCTCCGGCACCATCGGCATGTACAGCGCGACGGTGTCGCCCTTCCCGACGCCCCGCTCGTCGAGGTAGTTGGCCACCTGGTTCGACTGGCGGGCGAGCTCGTGGAAGGTGACGTCGCGAGTCGTCCCCTCCTCGCCCTCCCAGATGCAGGCGACCTTGTTGCGCCGCTCGCTGTCGCGGGCGGCGTGTCTGTCGAGCGTGTTGTGCGCGACGTTGATACGGCCGCCGGGGTACCAGTCGGTGAACTGCGGGCCGTCGGTGTCGTCCCGCACCGCGTCCGGCTCCTCGTACCACTCGATGTCGAGATAGTCGGGGAGTTCGCCCCAGAACCAGTCGAGACCGCTGTCGGGCTCGCCGGGGACGTCGGTCGTGGTGCGCTCGATGAGCTCGTCGTAGTCGTCGATGTCGTACGCCTCCATGAACGCGTGGACGTTCGTCGACTCGACGAACGCCTCGGACGGCTCGTGTACGATGTGGTCCAGCTCCTCCAGCGTCGCCCCGTCGCTGCTCATACGCGGCCGTGGGACCGCACCCGGGATAACGGTTGCCCGTCGCGCGGGCGCCGACGGACCGACGCCGCTGGCGAGGAGTTTTCACGCCGGCCGTCGTACCGGCGGCCATGTACGTGAGGGACGCGCGAAACCGGGACGAGGCGTGGCTCCTCGACCACATCGAGGAGATGGGGCTCGACGACACCGCGTTCCGCTCGCGCGACTACGTCATCGCCGTCGACGACGAGTCCTCGACGCGGGCCGGCTTCGGCCGGTTCCGGGTCCACCGCGAGGACGATGCCTGCGAGCTAACGAGCATCGGCGTCCTCGACGGCTGGCGCGGCCAGGGGGTGGGCGCACACGTCATCGAGCGGCTGCTCCGCAACGCGGGCATCGAGGGGTACGAGCGGGTGTTCGCGCTCGCGCCCGCCCACGAGTACCTCGCGCAGTTCGGCTTCCGGCCCGTCGAGGAGTCGGAGCTCCCCGAGAGCCTCCGCGACCGGCTCGCGGAGAAGCGGGAACGACACGACACGGTGGTACCGATGGTGATCGACGCCGATCGGTTCCGGATGCCGGACCGGCTCCGCGACCGGTTCAAGCAGGCCGCAGAGACCGCCGAGCCGGCCGAGGAGGAGGAGCCCCCGGAGTCGCCCGAGGACTTCGGCATCGACCCCGAGGAGGCGACGTACAAGTACGACACCGGCTGACCCCGGCGGGGGCGTCCACAAACCGTTAAACCGCGCGGCACGGAACGGTACGGCATGTTCGACGACGAGGAGCTCGCCCGGATACGCGAAGCGAAGCAGGCCTGGGAGGAGGAGACGTACGGAGCCACCGTCGAGCGGTTCGGTGAGCGGAAAGAGGAGTTCACGACCGACACCGGCGGCCGCGAGGTGGACCCCCTCTACACCCCCGCGGACGTCGCGGACCTCGACTACGAGGCGGACCTCGGCAACCCCGCTGAGGCGCCGTTCACCCGGGGGGTCTACTCGACGATGTACCGCGGGCGGCTGTGGACGATGCGCCAGTACGCGGGGATGGGCACCGCCGAGGAGACCAACGAGCGGTTCCGCTATCTCATCGACGAGGGTTCCTCGGGGCTGTCGATGGCGTTCGACCTGCCGACGCAGATGGGCTACGACTCCGATGCCGAGATGGCACAGGGAGAGGTAGGGAAGTCGGGGGTCGCCATCGACTCTCTGGATGACTTCGAGACCGTCTTCGACGGCATCTCGCTGGACGAAGTCTCAACCTCGATGACTATCAATGCGCCCGCAGCCATTCTGTTGGCGATGTATATTGCCGTCGGCGACAAGCAGGGGGTGCCCCGCGAGGAGCTTCGGGGCACAATCCAGAACGATGTTCTCAAAGAGTACATCGCGCGCAACACGTATATTTTCCCGCCTGAGCCGTCGATGCGACTCATTACCGACATCTTCGAATTCTGCGCTGAGGAGGTACCCAATTTCAACACCATTTCCATCTCCGGCTACCACATCCGGGAGGCCGGCTCAACGGCCGCCCAAGAGATTGCATTTACACTCGCAGACGGCATCGAATACGTCGAGACGGCTATCGAAGCCGGCCAAGACGTTGACGAGTTCGCCCCGCAGTTGAGTTTCTTCTTCGCGTCGTACAACAATATCTTGGAGGAGGTTGCGAAGTTCCGAGCGGCCCGCCGGATGTGGTACAAAATCATGGACGAGCGGTTCGGCGCCGAGAAGCCCGAGTCCAAACAGCTGAAGTTCCATACCCAGACCGCCGGCTCGACGCTCACCGCCCAGCAGATCGAGAACAATGTCGTGCGAGTCGGATACCAGGCGCTTGCGGCGGTACTAGGCGGTACGCAGTCGCTGCACACCAACGGGAAAGACGAGGCGCTGTCGCTGCCTACTGAGGAGTCAGTACGGACGGCACTTCGCACCCAGCAGATTCTTGCCCACGAATCCGGTGCTGCCGATACCATCGACCCGCTCGCCGGCTCCTACTACGTCGAATCGCTCACTGACGATATCGAGGCGGAGGCATTCGACATTATCGACGAGGTGGACGAGCGCGGCGGGATGAAGGAAGCCGTCGAATCGGGCTGGGTACAGGGACAAATCCAAGATGTCGCCTTCGAGCGCCAGCGTGAGATAGAGACAGGCGAGCGGATTATTGTCGGCGTCAACGAGTACGAGGTTGACGAGGAGCCGAAGGAGGACATTGAGGAAGTGAGTGAGAAAGAACAACAGCGGCAGATTCAGCAGCTACAGGAGCTGCGCGACAGGCGGGAGGACGCCGCCGTCGAGGACGCGCTCGCGAGTCTACGGGAGGCCTGCGAGAGCGACGAGAACGTGATGCCGTACATCGTCGACGCGGTGAAGGCGTACGCGACAACTGGCGAAATCGCCGACGCGATGCGTGACGTGTTCGGCGAGCACCGGGCCGGTATCTAATCAGCAATCCCTGTCTCGCCGGACCGTGCCACACCGTGGTCGTGGTCGACGCGTCCCCGCCGGCTTTTAGCACGTTGCCGGCCACGTGGCGGTATGCACGTCGATCACGCCGGCATCGCAACGACTGATACCGATTCGCTCGTTTTCCTCTTCGAAGACCTGCTTGAAGCCGACGTTGTTCACGAGGAGCTCCTCGACGGGATGGAGATCGTCTTCCTCGACATCGGGGGAGACTATCTCGAGCTCATCGAGCCGACCGCCGATGAGGGAGCCATCGCATCGTATCTTGAGGAGAACGGGCCGGGCATCCATCATCTCGCGTTCGCGACCGACGACATCGGCGCGGCACTTCAGCGGGCCGAAGACCGAGGCGTCGACCTTATCGACTCGGAGCCGCGTCCGGGCGCATGGGGCCACGAGGTGGCGTTCTGTCATCCGAAGTCGACGGGCGGCGTCCTCGTGGAGTTCGTCGAGCACTAGTCGCGGTCGTCAAACGCCCCTGTAGCCCGCGTACGCCGGGCTGAGCGAGCGAGGCGCCCCACCGGAGTCGACCGCAGGGCTGCGCTGGTAGCGTTTCACAGAGGATTTTATACGCGGGGCCGGCAGAGTCGGTCCCCACAGTGAGGGGTTCAGCCGAAATTCTCGACCTTTGCACCCTCCATCGAGCCGCCCGCGTCTTCGACCGCGCGCTCGGCGAGGTCAACGAACGCGTCGAAGCCGTAGACGAACAGCTGCTGGCCGTCGTACGCCTCGACGACGGCGTCGGTGACGGCCGCGTCTGCGCCCAGCACGTACACCTCGGCACCGGCCGCGGCGGCGGCTGCGAGCCGCTCCTCGTGGACCGGCTCGTCGTCGCGGTAGACGACGGTCACCTCGTTGCCGTCCCGGAGGGCGGCCTCGGCGATGCCGACGGCGGGACCGACTCCCGGACCGCCCGCAAGCACGAGGCTCCGCGGCTCCCCGTCGTAGTAGTCGCCACCAAAGGGACCGGTGATGGTGACGGCGCTGCCGGCCTCCAGCTCAAGCAGGTACTCCGAGAGGGCGCCACCCTCCTCGGGATCGTAGGAGACGGTCAGCTCGAACGTCTCTTCGGTGTCCGGCGAGGAGACTGTATAGAAGCGAGACACCTCGTCGTCGAGGTAGGCGGTTAGCTTCACGAACTGGCCGGGGGCAGCGACGAAGCCCTCAGGCGTAGCAAGGTCGATAGCGACGGTGTCCGGGCCGACGTCGCGGACAGCGCGGACGGTGGTTTCGACGGGGTCCATACGTGGCGAAGCCGGGGGCGCCGAAAGGCACTTTCGGTCAGACGTCGCGGGATTCTCTCCCACACGGCACGCCAGTCAAGTAGCGGCTGGACGAACGGTCGGAATTAGCAGCCGTCGCCGCGCCGTCTCGGACATTCGTCGTCCGAGTTGGGGGGTAGCTCGGCTATTCCGAAGCCTTAACGTCCACCGGCTGGAACCGCGAGGTAGTATGCCAGAGGACCTCAACTGGGCCATCGGCGGGGAAGCCGGCGATGGGATCGACTCCACCGGGAAGATCTTCGCCCAGGCCCTCTCGCGAGCGGGGCGACACGTCTTCACCTCGAAGGACTTCGCTTCCCGCATCCGCGGCGGGTACACCGCGTACAAGGTTCGGACGTCCGTAGACCGCGTGGAGAGCGTGGTCGACCGACTCGACATCCTCATCGCGCTGACGGAGCGCACCGTCGAGGAGAACATGGACGAACTACACGAGGGGTCGGTCATCATCTACGACGGTGAGCGGACGATGATGTCTGACTTCGAGGCACCCGATGGGATGATCGGGCTTGACGTCCCGCTCAAGCGGCTGGCCGAGGAGGCCGGCGGCGCCATCGTGCGCAACATCGTCGCGCTGGGTGCGGCCTGCGAAGTCGCCGAGTTCCCCATCGAGAATCTTGACGAGTCGCTGGAGAAGCGGTTCGCCAACAAGGGAGAGGCCATCGTCGACACGAACAAGGAGGCTGCACGGCTCGGCCAAGAGTACGTTCAAGAGGAGTACGACCACGAATTCGGCTACGAGCTCGAGACAACGGACAATGACTATGTGTTGCTGAACGGCGACGAGGCTATCGGTATGGGCGCCATCGCGGCCGGCTGTCGGTTCTATGCGGGTTATCCAATCACCCCCGCAACGGACGTGATGACGTACCTGACGGGTCGCATCGACGACTTCGGCGGCAAAGTTGTCCAGGCAGAAGACGAACTCTCCGCAGTCAATATGGCACTTGGGGCTGCACGCGCCGGCGCACGCGCCATGACGGCCACCTCTGGGCCAGGCATCGATCTGATGGCCGAGACGTTCGGGCTGGTAGCCACCTCGGAGACACCGCTCGTCATTGCGGACGTGATGCGCTCAGGCCCTTCAACAGGGATGCCAACAAAACAGGAGCAGGGCGATCTCGATATGGCGCTGTACGGTGGCCACGGCGAGATTCCGCGGTTCGTCGTCGCGCCGACCACCGTCTCGGAGTGCTTCTGGAAGACCGTCGAGGCGTTCAACCTTGCCGAGAAGTACCAAACGCCCGTCTATCTCCTGTCAGATCTCGCAATGGCGGTCACCGAGCAGACGTTCCCGCCGGAGGTCTTCGACATGGACGAGGTAGAAATCGACCGGGGGAAGGTCGTTGACGAGGAGACCATCGACGAGTGGCAGAACGACGCCGGCCAGTTCCAGCCGCACGCCATCACCGAGGACGGCGTCTCCCCGCGGGCATTCCCCGGAACGAGCGAGGGCGCGCACATGTCCACAGGGTTAGAGCACGACGAACTCGGCCGCCGGACAGAGGAAACAGACATGCGCGTTGAGCAGGTGGACAAGCGCAATCGGAAGGTCGAGACCGCCCGTGAGCGGGAGGACTGGAGTCCTCGCGAGTTCGGCAACCCCGACAGCGACAACCTCGTCGTCTCGTGGGGCTCCAACGAGGGGGCGATGCGGGAGGCAATCGGCTTCCTTGAGGAGGATGGTATCGATGTCCGGTTCCTCTCGGTGCCGTATCTGTTCCCGCGGCCGGATCTCACAGAGGCGTTCGAGGCGGCCGACGAGGTCGTTGTCGTTGAGTGTAACGCGACCGGGCAGTTCGCGGACGCGCTCGAACACGATACGCTCCAGCGGGTCGAGCGACTGAACAAGTACAATGGTGTCCGATTCAAGGCGGACGAGCTCGCGAACGACCTCAAGCAAGCGCTTGGGGTCGCGAGCGGCGAGGAGGTGGAAGCATGAGCGAAAACATCAGATTCGTCGACTTCAAGTCAGACAAGCAACCGACGTGGTGTCCCGGCTGCGGCGACTTCGGGACAATGAACGGGATGATGAAAGCCCTCGCGAACACAGGGAACCACCCAGACGACACATTCGTCGTCGCGGGTATCGGATGCTCAGGGAAGATTGGGACGTACATGCACTCGTATGCGCTTCACGGTGTCCACGGGCGCGCACTCCCGGTCGGAACTGGCGTGAAGATGGCCAATCCCAATCTTGAGGTGATGGTCGCGGGCGGAGACGGCGACGGCTACTCCATCGGTGCGGGCCACTTTGTCCACGCCGTCCGCCGCAACGTGGACATGACCTACGTCGTAATGGACAACCGCATCTATGGGTTGACGAAAGGGCAGTTCTCGCCCACCTCTCGGGAGGATTTCGAGACGGCCACCTCCCCTGAGGGAACTCACCAGCAGCCGGTGAATCCGCTGGCGCTCGCGCTGGCTGCGGGCGGCACGTTCATCGCACAGTCGTTCTCCTCGGATGCCCAGCGGCACGCCGAAATCGTCCAGCGGGCCGTTGAACACGACGGCTTTGGCTTCGTCAATGTGTTCTCGCCGTGCGTCACGTTCAACGACGTCGACACGTACGACTACTTCCGAGATGCGCTGGTTGATGTCGGTGAAGGAGAACACGACCCCTCCGACTACGACGCCGCCAAGGAGAAGATTCTCGACCGCTCAACGGAGTACCAGGGCGTCCTCTACCAGGACGAGGACTCGGTCCCCTACGAAGAACTCGAGGGTGTCGACCAGAACATGGCCGACATCCCTGAGGAGCCGCCCGAGGAGGCGATGGACCTCGTGCGGGAGTTTTACTAGTACCGTTTTCAATCTGGGGTCGCCTTTTGCTGAGATTACTCGTCAAACAGTCTGCATCAAAAGCCCAGCCAGACTCTGGTTGGGCGGTGATGAGAGTTGTAGAGACGTTGCGTCCCACCGGTACGTGGTCGGCCCGTCCCGACTGTTTTTTCACGCCTGCTTTGTAAACGGTTGCTAATGACAGCAGAAGCCTACGATGTGGTCGTCGTCGGCGGGGGGACCGCAGGAGCCTTCGCCGCCGCGACGGTCGCCCGCGAAGGGCTCGACGCGGTTATCCTCGAGCGCAAGTCGCCGGAGGAGGCAGGCCATATCGCTTGCGGCGACGCCATCAAGGGGAAGTCAACGTTCCCCGATGTGGTGGACCTCGACCGCCTACGCGAGGAGTCCTTCTCCAACCAGGGTATCGAGCGGGCGGTGTTCCTCAACCCCGGCGGCGACGAGGTAGAGGTCGGCTTCGACGACCCAGGCGCGGTTATCGACCGGAAGCGCTACGGCGAGGTGCTCCTCGAAGAGGCCGAGGAGGCAGGTGCGGACATCCACTACGACACCGTCGTGAAGGACATCCGCCAGAACGGCGCGGTTCACGGCGTTACCGCCGTATGCAAGGGAACCGCCAAAAAGTACGACGCCGAGGTAGTCATCGACGCAGCGGGCGCGCTATCGTTGTTGCAGGACAAAACCGACTTTGATGGGACGACCTTCGACACGAACGTCGACTACCGGCAGTTCTGCTCAGCGTACCGCGAGGTCATCGAGACGCGCGAGCCGGTCGATTACGACGACGCCATCGTGTTCAAACCTACCGAAGAACTCGGCTACCTATGGTACTTCCCGCGGACCGCCCGTGAGATCAACGTCGGGCTGGGATTCCAGATGAACAAAGAGCCGATGAAGCTGGTGCAGACGCTCCGCGAGGACGTCCAAGAGCGGCCCGAGTTCCGCGACGCGACGGTCCGTGACAAGTTGGGTGCCGCGCTCCCGACCCGCCGGCCGTACGACTCGGCGGTCGCACCCGGCTACATGGCCGTCGGCGACGCCGCCGCCCACGTCAACCCCTGCACTGGCGGGGGGATTCCGGGCGCGGCGAAAGCGGGCCACTGGGCCGCACAAGCCGCCGTTGAGGCCATCGACGAAGAGGTGACCGACGATGAGGCGGCGCTGTGGGCGTACAACCGAAAGGTGCAGACGGACTTCGGTAAGAAGTTTGCCGCGATGGATCTGTACAACATCTGGGGCGGCAGCTACGATGTCGACGAGTTGGTTGACATCGTCTCAGCTATCCCTGGCCAGCAGCTGGCGGACGCCATCGGCCGGGAGGGGACCACATCGATGGGATGGCGACTGAAGCTGAAGACCGCACTCGACACGTTCGGCCACTGGGGGACGCTGACGGAATTGGCACGGGTTAACCGTATCGCTGGCCGGCTGAAGGAGGTATACGAGTCGTACCCCGACTCGCCAGACGGGTTCGCGGAGTGGCGCAACCGCCGGGACGCGCTGATGGACGAGTTCCACGAACTGACCGGCGCCGCCCGCAAATACTGAGGACCGACGAGGCTTTGGGGCGGCCAGCACCAATGAAGGATATGGCACAGGGAGAGACAGAGGGGGTCGCAGCCAGCGATGCTTCGAAGGCGAGCCCGTGGCCGGTGTTCGTCGCGCTCGGGCTGGCAGTTGGCGAGCTGGGCGTGTTCATGGGGCTGTACCCGGTCGCCGTCGGCGGACTACTGCTATTCGTTGGGAGCGTCGCGGGCATCGTCCAAGAGGCCGGCTACAGTGAGCGGCCCTGGCGGCTGCTGGCCGGCCTCGGTGCGGTGCTCGTGCTCGTGGGCGCGTGGGTCGTCACCTCCCAGACGGGCGTCCGCGTCGATGCCGTGCTGGGGGCAGTTGCGGGCGCGGACGATATCGTGCTCCGCGGGTTTTCTATCGCGGCGGCGGGAGTCATCGCGCTGGCGGCCAGCGCGGCAGGTGCGGCCGTCGTCGACGGCGACCCGCTGGCGACCTGAGCCGGCCGTGACCCGTAACCTCTTAGACGCGGTAGCCTAAGCGTCGGGTATGGTCTCGACGTTCGACCGCGAAACGCTCCTCGATCTGATTGTCAACGCCATCCCGCTCGCGATGATGGCGTTCTTCATCGCTGTCTTTGCGCTGTTCAACCCATTTGGATCGGACCCGGCCAGCACCGCCATCCAGTTCGCAATCGTCGTGTTGACCTTCGGCGGACTGTTCGTGCTCACCTATTACTCTGGGAAAGCTATCTCCAACGCCGAGGAGGAACTGGAAGCGGAGCCGGCGGAGTTCGCTGAACCGGAGGCCGCGGCCGCAAACCCCGACGAGAACGCGGAGTACGCGGAGCTAGACGACGGGTCCGACTGAGGCTTCGCTGCCCGGGAACACAACCTTTCTTATCACCCAGACCCGAAGGCCGAGCATGGCTGGAGAACAGCTCGCGCTGACCGTTCTGATGGGGGTCTTCCTCGTGGGAATCGTCGCACTGCTCTCGCGCATGGAGAATCTCCGCACGTACTCCCCACTCGGAGGCGGTAGCGCCGGCTACGGCGACGAGACGGACCACGGGCACAAGCCTGCGGGACTGGTCCGGTGGCTCACGACGGTCGATCACAAAGACATCGGTATTCTCTACGGCGTCTACGCGACCATCGCGTTCGTCTGGGGCGGACTCGCGGTGATGCTGATGCGCGTCGAACTCGCGACGCCCGCGATGGACGCGCTCGCCGGACTTGGCGGCAACGCCTTCTATAATGGACTGTTGACGAGCCACGGGATCACGATGCTGTTCCTGTTCGGGACGCCGATCATCGCGGCGTTCTCCAACTACTTCGTGCCGCTGCTCATCGGCGCCGACGACATGGCGTTCCCCCGTATCAACGCCATCGCGTTCTGGCTGCTTCCACCGGCAGCGCTACTCATTTGGGCGGGCTTCTTCCTGAAGCCGCTGACCGGCGGCGAGGTGGCAGCCGCCCAGACGTCTTGGACGATGTACACGCCGCTGTCGGCAGAGCAAGCTAACGCAGGGGTCGACCTGATGCTGCTCGGGCTTCACCTGTCTGGCGTTTCCGCCACGATGGGGGCAATCAATTTCATCGCGACCATCTTCACCGAGCGCTCGGATAAGGTGAACTGGGCGAATCTTGATATCTTCTCGTGGACCATTCTCACCCAGTCGGCGCTCATCCTCTTTGCGTTCCCACTGCTTGGAAGCGCACTCATCATGTTGCTGCTCGATCGGAACTTTGCGACGCAGTTCTTTGCTGTCGAGGGCGGGTCGCCCATCCTCTGGCAGCACCTGTTCTGGTTCTTCGGCCACCCTGAGGTGTACATCCTCGTCCTGCCGCCGATGGGGCTGGTCTCTTGGATTCTGCCGAAATTCTCCGGCCGGAAGCTGTTCGGCTACAAATTCGTCATCTACTCGACGCTGGCCATCGGTGTCCTTTCGTTCGGCGTCTGGGCCCACCATATGTTCTCGACGGGCATCGACCCGCGCATCCGGGCGTCGTTCATGGCCGTCTCGCTAGCCATCGCCATCCCCTCCGCCGTGAAGACATTCAATTGGATCACGACGATGTGGAACGGGAAGATACGGTTGACGGCGCCGATGCTGTTCTGTATTGGCTTCGTCGCCAACTTCGTCATCGGCGGCATCACCGGTGTGTTCCTCGCGGCCATCCCAATCGACCTCGTCCTGCACGACACCTACTACGTGGTCGGCCACTTCCACTGGATTGTGATGGGGATGATTGCCTTCGCTGGCTTCGGAGCCATCTACTACTGGTTCCCACTCGTCACCGGGAAAATGTATCAGAAGACGCTCGCCAAGTGGCACTTCTGGCTCTCAGAGGTTGGCGTCGTCGTGACGTTCTTCGCGTTCCTGCTGCTGGGCTATCTTGGGATGCCGCGGCGGTACGCAACCTACGAGTTCAACGAGGCCATCGCGCCACTGACGCAGGTGACCACGCTCCACCAAGTCGCGACGGTCGGCGCGTTCATCATCCTGTTCGGCCAGATTATCTGGGTCTGGAACATGGCCCAATCGTACATCGAGGGGCCGGCCGTTGAGGACGGCGACCCGTGGAACCTCAAGGAAACCGGTCAGCACTCCCGTGAGTTCCAGTGGTTTGAGGACCAACTTACCGCAGATGAGGACTCGCTGGCACTGACGGACGGCGGCGATGAAGAGGTGCGGACCGACGGCGGGGACGTCGAGTCGGCGGTGCGGCGCGTCGACGACTGACCCCGCTTAACTCAGGCTCGTGAGCACGAGCACGATACCAGTGAGAAACATTAGGCTCGCAATGGCCGCGAGCACGCCCAACAGCGCCTCCTTCTCTTCCATGCCGGCTGTTCGCGCCTCGCGGTCAAAAGGCTAATCTTCCGACCGCTCCCGGGTCTACATGTGAGCGAGACGGAACCGGAGACCGGCGGTCGACGGCTCGTCGTGACGGTATACGTCGCCATCGTTCTACTGACGGCGTGTATCGGTTTCGTCATCGGCGCTATTGGCCCGCAGGGGCTCGACCCGGAACTGTTCGGACTCATCCAGCTGCCGCCGACGCCAGTCGGGATGGCCGTCTACGGCGGCACCACCATTGCGCTCCTGCTTGGCGTGCTGCTCGGTGGGGTGGTCTACGTGGCGGACCGCTACGACGACGCCGATGCCCGCGGCTAGTGGGTGGCTTTACGCGACGGCGGCCCATACACGGCGTATGCGAACCGCCGCCCTCGTGTGTCTGCTCGTCGTCCTCGCGGGCTGTAACGCGCCAGCCGGCGGCGGGAGCGTCGAGACGCCGGCCGAAACGGCAACACCCGCGCCTGTTCCGGCGGACGAGACGCTCGCACCTGGAGTGACTCGTGAGGGAGTTGTCTCACCTGAAAGTCTCGCGGAGGCACACACCGCGGCGCTCGAGAACGAATCATACACGCTCATCGCGAACCGGACGGAACGGTACGCGAACGGCACCGTCCGATCGGGTCTCGACCTCCGGGTGGAGCTTGCCACAGACCGGAGCTACGCCTCACAGGCGGCGACGACCGGTCCGGAGGGACCGGTGTTCCTGGGTCGGCCACCAGCAGGGGCTGGCTTCTGGTCGAATGGATCTGTCTACGTGCGTCGGCTTGCGCGTGGCAATTCGACGATCTACAACGAGTTCCGCCCGCTTGATGACGGCGCCGGCACGTGGGGCTACTGGGTGCGGACGGTGCCGTTCGGGGGTGAGCAGGCGGACCCCACCTCCTTTTACACCGGCGTATTCCGCTCAATTGCCATCGAGTCGATTGAGCAACGCGAGGCGAATGGGACCACAGCCTACCGACTCTCTGGGGGTAAGCTTCGACAGGCGTCGTTCACCAGTGAGTTCACCGATGTGAGGAATGTCTCGCTGACGGCGACGGTAACAGAGCAGGGAGTGGTGCGGTCGCTCGTGCTCCGGTTTTCCGGGACCACCGACGGCGCGACGGTCGATATCGAGTGGCGTGTCCGCTACCAGAACGTGTCGGCGACGACCGTTGAACGGCCGCCATGGTTTGACCGGGCTGTTCAGTAGGCTTCGTCGAACAGCTCGGCGAGTCGCTCGGGCTTTCGGCGACTCTCCAACGTCTCGTAGAGTTCGCCACCGACAAACGCCATTGTCGCCGGCGCTGCAGACACCTCAAACTCGCGACGGAACGCGTTGACCGATTCGCCATCGACGCCAGCGACCGCCACGCCGTCAGGGATGTGTGCACGCACCTGGTCAAGCTCCGTCTTCATTGCCTCGCACGGCTCGCAGTGGAGCTTCCAAACAAAGATGACCGTGTCCGGGTTGGACGCGAGGAACGACTCGTAGTCGTCGTCTGTTAGTTCGACCATCTCATCCGGAACAGGCGAGACGGGGGCCACATCAGCCACCATCCCCGCCATCACGACGAGATCGTTGCCATCGACCGTCACGTCCTGGTCGTCTAAGTACGACTGGAGCGTAAGGTAGGCAATCAGCTGCGAGCGGGTGATACCGAGCGAGTCGATGCGGTCGCGGGCCTGCGCGATCGACAGCTCGAACAAGTCTGCAATCGTCTCTTGGAACGTCGCGTCGTCGACCTCGGCGTAGGTGTCGTGGTAGACGCGCTTTGCGGCGTCGAACGATTCTGTTACGGCAACCTGGCCGTCATCCGTTTCTTCGAACACGCCGTGCTCAAGGAGGAAGTCGTACCGGTCGGTTGCATCGGTGAGTTCCTGCATCTTAGACACCCAGATACCGCTCGCGGGTTTCCTCATCTTCTCGGAGCTCTTCGGCTCCACCCTCGAAGACAATCCCCCCTTGGTCAATGATGTAACACTTGTCGGCGATGTTGATTGCCGCCGCAGCGTTCTGCTCAACGAGAAGAATGGTGGTGCCCTCGTCGTTGATACGTGCAATAGCGTCTTCGACGTCGTCGATGATCTGGGGCGCGAGCCCCTCGTACGGCTCGTCGAGCATCAGCAAATCCGGCGCCTGCCGAAGGGCTCGCGCGATGGCGAGCATCTGCTGTTCACCTCCAGAGAGGGTACCAGCCTTCTGATTCTGGCGCTCGTCGAGTCGGGGAAACGCGTTATAGAGCTCCGAGAGGGGCCGAACGTCTGGTAGGTCAGGCACCTCTCGGCCAACTGTGTTCGACGAGTTGCGAGACACCTCCGAGAGGTGGAGATTCTCTTCGACGGTGAGATTCGAGAAGACCCGTCGCTCCTCCGGAACGAGACCGATACCACGGATAGAGATGTCCTCAGTCGGTTCCGCCGTGATATCATCCCCACGGAAGGTGATAGAACCGGACTGGACCTCCGGTGGCCGCGCACCCGCGATTGACCGGAGCGTCGTTGTTTTGCCCGCACCATTGCGGCCGAGCAGTGCACAGATTTCGCCTTCGTCGACCTCCATCGAGAGATCACGGAGGATGTGGCTCTCACCATAGTACGCCTCCACGTGCTCGACGGTAAGCAGACTCACAGTTCGACACCCCCGAGGTATGCCTCCTGAACATCAGGATCGTCCTGCACCTCTTGGGGCGTAGCGTCGGCGATGATTGCCCCGCGATTGAGGACGGCGATACGGTCGGCGATGCGGAAAATAACTTCCATGTCGTGTTCCACGAGGACGATGGTGAGCCCGAGGTCCTCTTGCAGCTGTTCGATAAGGTCGACGGTCGCGTTCGTCTCCTCGGGCGACATGCCAGCCGTCGGCTCGTCCATAAACAGCAGGTCGGGTTCTGACGCCAGTGCAATAGCAATCTCCAGTCGGCGCTTGTCGCCGTACGGAAGGCTGGTCGCTTCGACGCCGCGATCCGCCCAGAGATCGACTGCCCGCAGCATCTCCTCGGTCACGTCATCTACCACATCGAACCGATCGCGTCGCTTGAGGAAGTCAAACCGGAAGGAGCCGCGCTCGGCGGCGATAGCCGCGAGCCGGACGTTCTCTTGGACAGTCATATCCGGGAAGATGGACGCCGTCTGGAACGACTTCGAGACACCCTGCTGGGTGATCTCGTGTGGTTCCTGACCAGTGATGTCATTTCCATCGAACCGGACGGCGCCCTCACTCGGCTCCAGCAGACCGGTGACAAGGTTGATGAACGTCGACTTGCCGGCTCCGTTCGGGCCGATGATGGCACGAGTCTCTCTTTGCTCGACCGTGAGGTTCACGTCGTCGACCGCTGTCAAGCCGCCGAAGCGCTTGGTGAGCCCGTCTGTCTCGAGGATAGCCATCTCAGTCACCTCCTCCGGTCTCCTCGACGTCCTCAACGGGTCTCGTCTCATCCGTGTCTCCGGCACCAGCAGTGCCAAACCGCTCGACGATACGATCGCCCAGCGAACTCAGCCCGCCGTAGATGCCGTCGGGGAACGATGCCACCACGATGACGAAGACGAGACCGAGCAGAAGCCGCCACAGCGAGCCAATCTGTGCCTCGATGATTGGGATGGTGATGCCCTGGACGACCAACGCGATGTACTCGAAGACGATGGCACCGATGAGCGGGCCGGCCAGCGATCCGACGCCGCCGACGGCCGTCATAATGACGAAGTCACCGGAGACAACCCAGTACAGGGTTGCGTTCGGATGGACGGTGAGTCCAGCTTTGTACAGCGCGTATAGCCCGCCGCCGGCGCCCGCGAAGACGCCGCTCAGGATGAACGCCATCAGTTTGTAGCGAAACACGTTCAGCCCGATAAACTCGACCCGCTGTTCGTTCTGGCCGATACCCCGGAGAATGAGCCCGTATGGCGACTTGATTATGCGGTGGGCCGCTACGATAGCAGCGATACCGACTACCGCCGCGAGGATGTAGCCGATAGTCATGTCAAGCCCTTCTGGCAGTCTCAGCGTCAGTCCCACGAACTCGCGGACCGTCTCCGAGACGGTTGCCTTCGTGTCGAAGACGCCGAACAGGCTTGCGCTGGTCTCAGCAAACGGGGTGTAGCCATCGTCGCCGTTGGTGAGCCATGCGCCCGGTCCAAACGCGTAAAAGTATAGCATTTGGCCGAATGTCAGCGTCAGCACGGCAAAGTAAACTCCCGACCGCCGGATAGAGAGGAAGCCAATCGGCCAAGCGAGTAGCGTCCCGACGACAATCCCAATAATAATCGCGAGTAGTGGGCTCGCGACTACCTCGTTGGAGAAGATCCCTGTGGCGTATGCGGCCGATCCGAACAGCGCCGCGTGTCCGAACGAG
Organism: Halosegnis sp.; assembly: GCF_042216475.1. Taxonomy (NCBI): domain Archaea; kingdom Methanobacteriati; phylum Methanobacteriota; class Halobacteria; order Halobacteriales; family Natronomonadaceae; genus Halosegnis; species Halosegnis sp. Next base: position 101,405 of record NZ_JBDGTV010000001.1, on the reverse strand, counting down.
AGGAGTCCAGTGTAGCCAAGTAGCAGGTTGTAACCGACGGCAACAACACCGAACGCGAGGATGAGGTTCGGCAGGCCGCCGAAGCCGCCGAGACCGACGCCGAACAGCGTGTCAAACACGCCGAGGATGTCGATGAGGAACACGGGCAGCAGGAACAGGCCCACCGTCGCTGCGACAGCAACGAACCGTTCGCTGTCCTTTGCTTCGACTAATCGGTCTACGACGTTCGGTTCTTTTGTCGTGACATCGACCGTCGCCCCGCCATCAGTCTCCGGACCGGAGTCGGCGTCGCTCATTCGCCCACCTCCACACTGCCGAACAGGCCCTCAGGCCGGACGAGCAGGAAGATGGCCACAAACCCGAATAGGACGATTTGCGACCACTGTGGCGCTTGGAACTCAAAGATGGCCGTGACCATCCCGAGAATGATACCGCCAGTAATAGCGCCGATGACGCTACCAGCGCCGCCGATGACGACCGTCAAGAACGCCGGCACCAATGCATTGTTCGTGCCGACGCCGGGTGCCACGTCAATGATACTCCCACCGACCAGTCCCGCCAGTCCGGCCAAGGCCGCGCCGACGCCGAACACTATAGCGTACGAACGCGTAATATCGATACCAAGCATTCGGACCATCTCTGAGTCCTGAGTCCCCGCTTTTACCACCAGCCCGAAGTCGGTCTGCTCAATGATGACGTATGTGAGGACGATGAGCAGTGACGTCAGGCCGATGATGACGAACCGCCACCGCGGATACTGGCCAACAAGCGGTATGTTCGCCTGGCCCCCGACGGTGATGCCCAGCAGTTCTGCGGGGGCGTAGCTCGACTTCGGTGTCGACCCGAAGACGCGGCGGGCAATCTCCTCAACGATGAGCGCGAGCCCGAACGTCAGGAGTAGTTGCTCAACTTCGCTGCGATCATACAGCGGACGGGCAACGAACCGCTCCATAGCGACGCCGATGATGAACAGCGCGACTGGAACGATGAGCAGAGCGGCCAGGAAGCCAGCGTCTAGGCCGAACGCGCTCGGGTTCGAGACGAACCCGGCGATCGCCCCCTGTTCGACGGTCGTAGTCCCCGTGATGAAGACCCCGAGGTAGGCGCCGACGAGATACAGCGCCCCGTGTGCAAGGTTGAGGAACTCCATCGTCCCTAAGATGATCGTCAGCCCGATACCCAACAGTGCGAAGATAGCTCCCTGCTGGAGTCCCGTGAGGAGGATGCCTGCGATGTCTACCACGGCGTCGCCCTCCTGTTGAGAGTGTGTGTCATGATGTAATCCGTGCGAAGTTCCATGTGATTATCCATACCTAATGGTTTCGTATCTCATAAAATCGGAGAGAGGTCTGCGGCTATCGGTGCCTCACTCGTCGCCGTATTCGCCGAGGGAGCAGTTGGCCGCTGGGCCTGCGTCACAGGCATAGCCGGCGGTATCCTTATCGGTGCTGCCGACGATTTCCAGGATCTTGTCTTCGGTCTGCTCCTCAGGCGGCCGCCCCTGCACCACGAACACGTCGCGCATCGACTGGTGGTCACATTTACGCATGACCGCCTCGTTAATGCCGGTGTTCGCGTAGTTGATATCCTCAAGTTCACGGATAGCCTCAGGCGGGTAGAACGTCCCCGCGCGCTCAACGGCAGCGGCGTACCGCATCACCGCGGAGTAGGCCAGCCGGGCCGCGTACGACGGTTTCGCGTCGTATTCGCTGTCGTACGCTTGGGTGAACGCATTGCTGAACTCTTCATCGCGCTGCCAATTCCAGTCGACCGTCCCGAACACGCCGCCGATGTTGTCGCGGGCGCTCTGTGCGGCAATCTTGTCGTACAGCGGGACGACAATCTCCATGTCCTCGTCGAGCCCCGCGTCGAACGCTGCCGGAATGGAGTTCGCCGCGTCCGCGCCGAAGTGAATCAAAATCAGCACATCCGTCTCCTCGCGGGGGACGTCCTGCATGAACGAGGAGAAGTCGGAGGTCCCGAGCGGCGTTGGGACACTCTGGATTTTGCTCCACCCTTCCTCTTTCAGGAAGCGGGTCAGCGACTGATTGTTCGAGGAGCCCCAGGTATAGTCGGCGTACTGGATGTAGAAGTTGTTGTCCGAGCCGAACTCGTCGGCCAGGATGGGCGAGAGCGCCTTCGCGGTCATGAATGCGTTCATCATCTCCCGCTGGCCGTAGCGCACACAGTCCGCCCCCTGCGTGGCGTTCGAGTGGGTCAGACAGGACATGAACTGTACCTTCTCCTGCTGGCACAGCTTCTGAACCGAAATGGCGACCGACGAGGAGACGCCTCCGGTGACCATGATGGCGTTGTCGTTGCGAATCATCTGGGTCGCCGACTCCTCGGCCGTCGCCGGGTCCGTCGCGGTGTCACCCTCGACGGACGTCACGGTCTTGTCGAGGATGCCGCCCGACGAGAGGTCGTCCCACATGTCAACCCAGCCGCCGCCGTTGTTGAGATGCTTAACGGCAAGGTTGTACGCATTCAGTTCGTCTTGGCCCTCAGAGGCGTATGCACCCGACTGTGGGACGTTGAATCCGAGGGTCACCTCGTCACCCTCGACGGGGTAGTTACCGATCGCCGGGTATTCCGAGCTGCCGCCACCGCCCCCGACACAGCCTGCCAATCCTGCAATACCTGCCGCGCCGGCGCCCTTGAGTACGTCACGCCGGTTGATGTTCTGGCTCACGACAACAACATGCATGAACTATCGGTACATAAACGCCCCCTATAATTATACGAATTCAGCCGTGAGTGGGGCGAACGCGCCGAGACTTGGCCCCGTTCAGCTCGCGTCAGTCGGCTTGCACCTGTTCGCGAATCTGCTCGGGCACCGAAGGGTCACGCAGGGTGGTCGTGTTGCCTAGGTCCTCGTCGTTGGAGATGTTCTCGAGGATGCGCCGCATAATCTTCCCAGAACGGGTCTTCGGGAGGTCGTCAACGAAGAGAACGTTCGCCGGGCGCGCGAACTTCCCGATTTCCTCCTCGACAGCCGCCACGATTTCTTCGCGCACCTCCTCGCTCGGCTCGATTCCCTCCCGAAGGACGGCGTAGACATCGGGCACCTCGCCCTTGGCGGCATCCTCGCGGGCGGCAACGGCCGCCTCCGCGACCGACTCCACCTCGGCGACGGCGCTCTCGAGTTCCATCGTCCCCAGCCGGTGGCCGGCGACGTTCATCACGTCGTCAAGCCGGCCGAGCACGCGCCAGTAGCCGTCTTGGCCTTGGACGGCACCGTCGCCGGCCTTGTAGTTCCAGTCCCGCCAGTCGTCGGAGTCGGTGTCCGAGAAGTCCTCCCAGTAGGTAGAGATGAATCGCTCATCATTGCCGTACACCGTCTGGAGCATCGACGGCCACGGCCGCTCGATGATGAGATTGCCGGCCTGACCGCTCGCCTCGGGAATCTTGTTCCCCTCGTCATCGACCAGGGCTGGCTGGATACCGGGACACGCGCGGCCAGCGCTGCCTGGTTTCATATCATCCATTGCTGGGAGGTTTGTGATGAGGTGGCCGCCCGTCTCAGTCTGCCACCACGTGTCTACGATGACGGCATTTTCGTCGCCGATGTGCTTGTAGTACCACAGCCATGCCTCCGGCTGGATGGGCTCGCCGACTGTCGTCATGTGCCGGAAGTCGAAGTCGTACTGCTCGGGGTACTCCTCGCCCCACTTCATGAACATCCGCACGGCCGTCGGTGAGGTGTGGAAGATGTCCACATCGTACTTCTCAGCGATCTCCCAGATGCGGCCCTTGTGTGGGTAGTCAGGGGTGTCCTCGTACATCACCGAAGTTGTGCCGAGCGCCAACGGCCCGTAGACGATGTACGAATGGCCGGTGATCCAGCCGATATCCGCCGCACACCAGTAGGTATCCTCTGGCTTGATGTCGAGGACATTCTTGGAGGTGGCAGCGGCGTACGCGAGATAGCCGCCGGTGCGGTGCTGACACCCTTTTGGCTTTCCGGTCGTCCCAGACGTGTACATCAGGAACAGTGGGTCCTCAGCGTCACGCGACACTGGCTCGACTGTCTCCCGCTCGTGGTCGGCAAGCAGGTCGTCCACAAGCAGGTAGTCGTCACTTACGTCCGCGTTCGGCTCGTCGTGGCGGAGCCACGTCAGGACCTCGGGGTCGTTGTCCGCCTGCGCGACCCCTTCGTCGGCCTTCTCGATGTGCTCCAGGAACTCACCGCGCCTGTAGTAGCCGTCGATAGTGACGACGTATTCCGAGTCAGCGGAATCGACCCGCTCGGCCAGCGCTTGCGCCGAGAAGCCCGCAAACACGACCGAATGAGGCGCGCCGATGCGGGCACATGCCAGCATCGTAATTGGAAGCGCAGGCACCATCGGCATATGGATAGTAACGACATCGTCCTCCTCAACGCCGACATCACGGAGGACAGCGGCCATCTCGTTGACCCGCCGGTAGAGGTCTTGGTAGGTGATATTCTCCTGTTCGCCCTCCGATCCCTCCCACAGCAGGGCCGTCTGGTTTTTCCGCTCCTCAAGATGCCTGTCGACACAGTTGTACGAGGCATTGAGCTTCCCGCCAACGAACCACTCGAAGAAGGGTGGGTTCGAGCCATCGAACACCTCATCCCAGTGTTCGTCCCAATCAAGCAGTTCGGCGTATTGCTCGAACCCCTCGGGGAACTCCCCCACCTCGTCGTAGATGGCCGGATCCGTGGCGTTGGCCTGCCCGACGAACTCTGTCGGCGGCCGGAAGTATTCCTGTTCGCGCAGCCGCGACTCCAACTGGACGTCCGGTGTGTCCTCGTCCGACATACTAGTTTGGTATCCGCTGGACTGGCATATTAATGCCGCCGCTAACCTATACAATCCGGCAACGGCCCGCTGCGAGCAGGGCGGTCAGTCCCCGTCAAAGAAGGCCGCCAACAGCTTCCGCTGGGCCCGCCGGAGGTGGTTGTGGAGCGTCGGCGAAGAGACACCAATCGAATCGGCCAACTCCTCTGCAGTTGAGCCGCGGGGCCAGTCGAAGTAGCCGGCGTGGTAGGCCGCTTGGAGCACTGACCGCTGTTTGTCTGTAAGCCGTTCGGCCAGGGCCTGCTGGAATTCTGTCGGCGTGCGGACTGCACGCTCCACCTCGCGCTTGGCGAGGAGGCGCGTCCCAGGGTACGACTCGCGGACTCCCTCAACGAGCGCACGCACGTCCGCGCTGGGCGCTGTCTCGCAGGTGAGTTCGACGGTTCCGCCTGCCGCCCGCAGAGCTGTCACATTCGCCCCTTGGGCGATGAACGCCCCCGGGAAGGAATTGCCGTCGGCGGTCACCTCAAGCAGTGAGGCGTCGCTGGCGGCCGCAATCAGCCGCGCGGAGGCTGCCGCATCCTCAACGCGCGTCAGAGTCTCTTCCGTGGCGGCGTCTTCGACGGAGACGTAGTAAAGTAGCGACTCGCCGTCCAGCGGCACCAGGCCCTCGACCGTGAGCGTACAGTCCAGCGCCGCCGAGGCAGACGCAAACAGGGAGTCGACCTCCGAGACCTGCAGTTCCAACTCAAGCACGGCATCCGCGAGCAGCAGCCGCTTCCACTCGACGGCCGCGAGCGTCCCCGCCACGCGGCCGCCGAACGCGGCTAGCGCCCGCCGCTCATGGCCGTCCGTTGCCGTCGCAGGCACGATTACTAGGGCGCCGTGGTCGGTGCCGTCGTGCGTGAGCGGCACCGCCAGCGCAGCCGACTCCTCTGCGGTCTTCACTTCATCGTCGGCAACGGCAGCGGCCGCCAGCGCCGCTGCATCGGTCGGCTGGTCGGCCTCTCCCACCGTCGCTGCCGGCATCGCCCGCTCGAAGGGTGCCTCGAAAACCGATACACCCCGGTAAGCGTCGCCAGCCACGAGGGTCTCGCAGACGCGGTCAAACACCCCCTCGCGAGTGGATGCGCCCGCGAGCGCATCGCCGGCCGCGAGCAGCCGCGACTGTACCGACGGGAGCCGGTCGTGTGGATTAGGTGCAGAGGGAGTCGATCGCAGCGTCGCTACGAACCCGTCGGCGCCGCCGGCGGCGTCGACGGCCGCGAGCACGAGCGTCCCCTCGACAGCCTCACCACCTTTTGTCCGGCAGTCAACCGGCCCGCGCCACGTCCCTCCAGCGAGCGTCGTCTCCCACGCGGCCGTGTAGTCACGGCCGTCTGCTGGGGCTGCGACGTCGGCGAGTTCCCGGCCGACCGCGCCGACGCCGACCGTCTCCTCGAACTGGTCGTTTGCCCGCTCGACGACACCGGCCTCATCCAAGAGGAGCGTGGGTTGGTCGAGCCGGTCGAAGGCCGCGCGTACTCGGTCGTCCCCACCGTTAGCCGCCGCAAACGCGGCTGCCGCCGTCGTCCGGTCAATCGTCTCTGGCTGGGCTGCCAGCCCGTCGAGCCGCGACCAACCACCGGCCGACAGCACGGCCGCAGGCCGGACTCCCCGCGCGAGCCACGACCGCGCGCAGTGGCGCCTGAGGTCAGCCGTCGAGACGCCTGAGACGTCGGCTCCCTCCTCAGCGGCTGTCTCGACGGCCTCCCCGACGAGCATCTGCAACCGGCGCGCGCTCACCTCGAATGCCGGCGCTGAGTCGCTAATTCCGCGGTCTGCGACGTATCGGTCGAGTTCGCGCTTCAGCCCTCGCGGGAGGTGTGTCTCTCGAAGCGGCTCGCCGTCCTCGTCGCGGATGGTCACGAAGTAGTGGGCACGCCCCTCGTGGACCGTCGCAGCCACGTCGTCCGGCCGGAGTCTCGTGAGCTCCGCCGGCCGGAGCCCTGCCTCGCCGCAGAGCCGTACAAGCAACCGCTTGCGGGTGGTGCCAGCGGCCCGCCGGAGTCGTGCGTACGACTCTGCGTCGAGAGCCCCCGTCGCCGGTTGCCGTGTCATTGCTTCGCGTGGATGGCCTCACACGAAATAAACCTACGGATACCCGGGGTTATCTAGCGGCTGTGGGCTGTTTACCTGCCATAATTTTGCTACCGTGGCTCGATTTCGATTTGCCGAAAGGTATCGAAACTACTGGTCGTCGACGACGGTCTCCATCTCGCCGACCGTCTCTGGGTTGCGGAGCGCGGAGGTGTCGCCGTACTCCTCCCCGTCCGCGAGCGCGGCGAGCAATCGCCGCATTATTTTGCCGGAGTGGGTCTTCGGCAGTTCGGGCGTGAAAACGATGTCGCCGAACCGGGCCGTCGGACCGAGCCGGTCGGTGACGTGGTCGGCGATGCGACCACGGAGTCGGTCGTCACCGCCGCTACCTCGTTCGGTACAAACGTACGCGACGGCGGTCCCACCTCGCTCCTTCGACTCGACGACGGCTGCCTCCGCCACCGGCTCCACCTCAATGACGGCGCTTTCTAGCGTCGCCGGCCCGAAGGCGGTGTTGCCGACCGTGATGGTGTCGTCCTCGCGCCCGAGGAAGGTAACGTAGCCGTCTTCTATCACGGCGCGGTCGTTGGTGACGTAGAGCCACTCCCCGTCGCCGGAGCCGGCCTCACGGGCCAGTGACTGCGACATGCCGGGCCACGGTGTCGTCACTGCGAGGTGGCCTGGCTCTCCCTCCGGCACCGGCTCGCCTTCCCGGTTAACGACGGCCACCTCAACGCCCGGCACCGGCGGGCCGGCGCTGCCAGGCCGCATCGGGTCGATGCCTGGCAGCGTCGACACGAGGACACCGCCAGTCTCCGTTTGCCACCACGTATCGACAACCGGACACGTGCCACCACCAACGTGCTGGCGATACCAGTTCCACGCCTCCGGATCGATTGGTTCACCGACCATCCCCAACAGCCGCAGGCTGGAGAGGTCGTGGGCTGCCGGGTGCTGGTCACCCCACTTCATGAACGAGCGCACAGCCGTGGAAGCGGTGTAGAAGGTGTCGACGCGGTGGCGCTCGACCAGTTCCCACAGCCGGTCCTTCTCCGGCTGATCGGGTGCCCCCTCATACAGAAGGGTCGTCGCGCCCAGTGCCAGCGGCGCGTACACCATGTACGAGTGACCGGTGATCCACGCTGCGTCGGCTGCACACCAGTGAGTGTCGGTCGGCTTGATGTCGAGGACGGTGTGGCCCGTCCACGCGACGTGCGCGAGGTACCCACCCGTGGTGTGGGTGACTCGCGAGGGCTCGCCCGTCGTCCCTGAGGTGTAGATGACAAACAGCGGATCCGTCGCCGCCCGCGCCACGGGGTCTATTGTCGCACCTTCGTGGGCTGCGAGCAGCTCCGCGTAGCCGCGATGATCCTCTCCGAGGTAGACGTCATCCTCAAGTCGACAGACGACAATCGACTTGACATCGTGGTCAACGGCCATCCGCGCATTGTCGGCAGTCGTTAGCTGAGTGACGGCGTTGCCCCGCCGGTAGTAGCCGTCGCAGGTGAGCAGGTACGACGATTCCGTGCGGCGGAGCCGTTCGGCGAGTTCGTCCGCCGAGAAGCCCGCAAACACGACATTGTGGAGCGCGCCCAACCGGGTGCACGCCAGCATTGTCACGACCAACTCCGGGATGACGGGAGCATAACAGGTGACGACGTCGCCGGCCTCGACGCCCAGCGAGCGGAGCGCGGCAGCGGCCTCGTTCACCTCGCGGTGGAGGTCAAGGTACGTGTAGACGCGGGAGTCGCCGGTTGCCCCCTCCCAGCGGAGCGCGACCCGATTCTTCCGATCCGCAAGATGACGGTCGAGCAGGTTGTAGGAGGCATTGAGCTTCCCGCCAACGAACCATTCGAGCCCCTCATCGTCGCGCACAACCGTCTCGTAGGGCCGCTCCCAGTCGAGCAGGTCGGCCGCCCGTGTCCAAGCGCGCAGGCCCTCTCTCGCAAACGCCTCGCGGAGCTCGCCGGTCGCGTTGGCGTCCGCGACGAAGGAGCCGGGCGGAGACACCTCGTCGTCCCGGCCCGGGGCGTGGTCGCGTCTCATCCGAATATGCAGGGTATGGCGAAGCCGGCTATAAGCGTTCTGTCGAACGTCTGCAAGCTCGCCGTGGGATCGACCGCCGCTAGGCCAGTCCGATACGTTCGGAGTACTGGCCGTACTGCTCTTCGAACGTCTCCATGATTTCGCCCATCGTCGCGTATGCCTTCACGGCATCAACGATGTAGGGCATCACGTTTTCGTCGCGCTCGATGGCCGTCTCGAGGGCGTCGAGCCGGTCCTCGACGGCCGCGTCGTCGCGCTCGCGTTTGACCCGTTCGAGCCGCTCAAGCTGCTGGTCCTGCACTGACTCGTCGACGTGGAGTGTGTCGAGGTCCGGATCATTGTCCGTCTCGTAGGCGTTGACGCCGACAACTGTCTCTTCGCCAGCATCGACCCGCTTCTGGTACTCGTAGCTGGCCTCCTGTATCTCTCGGTGGAAGAACCCCGAGTCGAGCCCCGCCAGCACACCGTCGCGGACGGAGCCGTCCCCCAGCTCGCGTATCTCCTCGAGGTAGTCGAGTATCTCGGCTTCCATCTCGTCGGTGAGCGATTCGATGGCGTACGAGCCGCCCAGCGGATCGACGATGTCGCCGACGCCCGACTCCTCGGCGAGTATCTGCTGGGTGCGAAGCGCCACGCGGACGGCCTGCTCGCTGGGCAGCGCCAGCGCCTCGTCGTAGCTGTTGGTGTGCAGCGACTGCGTACCGCCCAATACGGCGGCCATCGCCTGCACCGTCGTCCGGACGACGTTGTTGAGCGGCTGCTGGGCCGTGAGCGACTGGCCGGCCGTCTGTGTGTGGAACTTCAGCCGCTTGGACTCCGGCAGCTCCGCGTCGTACCACTCGTCCATCAGCCGCGCCCACACCCGCCGGGAGGCGCGGAATTTCGCCACCTCCTCGAAGATGGAGTTGTGCGAGTTGAAAAAGAAGGACAGAAGCGGCGCGAACTCGTCGACGTCGAGCCCGCGCTCGAGGGTGTCCTCCACGTAGGCGAACCCGTCCGCGAGCGTGAACGCCGCCTCCTGGGCGGCCGTGGAGCCGGCCTCGCGGATGTGGTAGCCGGAGACGGAGACGGGGTGGAAGTTCGGCGTCTCCGCGACCGCGTACTCGATGGTGTCGGTCACCACGTCGAGCGACGGCTCCGGCGGGATGACCCACTCCTTCTGTGCGATGAACTCCTTGAGCATGTCGTTCTGGAGGGTGCCCCGAATCTGGTCGCGGTCAACGCCCTGCTGGTCGGCCAGCGCGACATACATCGCGTAGATGACGGCCGCGCTCGGGTTGATGGTGAAGCTGGTCGATACCTCGCCGATGTCGATGCCGTCGAACAGCACTTCCATGTCCGCGAGCGTGTCGACAGCGACCCCCTCTTTGCCTACCTCGCCGTCGGCCATCGGGTGGTCGGAGTCGATGCCCATCAGGGAGGGCATGTCGAAGGCGACGGACAGCCCCGTCTGGCCCTCGTCAGTGAGGTAGTGGAACCGCTCGTTCGTCTCCTCGGCTGTCCCGAAGCCGGCGAACTGTCGCATCGTCCATGTCCGGCCGCGGTACATTGTCGGGTACGCGCCACGCGTGTACGGTTCCTCGCCGGGGAAGCCGAGGTCCGCCTCGTAGTCGAGATCGGCGATGTCCTCAGGCGTGTAGAGCCGGTCGACCTCGTGATTCGAGACGGTAGCGAAGCGATCCTTCCGCTCGCCGTACTCGAGATACTCCGAGAGCGTCTCCTCTTCCCACTCCTCGCGGGCCTCGCGGATAGCCGCGAGTTCCTCCTCGTCGAACATGACACAGACTACGGGAACACGTGTAAAGAAGGTTGGCAGAGACTCAGCTCACTCGTCTTGGAGTCGCTCCGTCGTCTCCACTAGTGGGTGGTGGGCATAGTCGACCTCCTCGATATCATCGACAGTCTCGAGATCCTCCTTGCGTGCGGTCTCGGCCATCCCGAGTTCGACCCGTTCGGCGAGCACGATGACATATGCGTCCATCTCTTCGATGCCGAGCCGGTCGGCCGCCTTCACGCGGTGGTGACCGTCCGCGAGGAGCAGTTCGCCGCGGTTGTCGATGACGACCAGCGGCTCCGCGAGCCCGTTCTCAAGCTCGTAGCTCCGCCCCTCGAGTTCATCGGTATAGACGCGACTCTGGGTCGGAGTCAGTGCCGACAGCGAGACGGTGCGCCGCTCTTCTGCCGTATCCACGCCGTGGATGCTTGTCAACGTCTCCATCAGCTTGCGCACCTTGCTCGGGGTGGCCCGCTCTATTTGTGAGCGCACCACGTCTGCGTTGGAGATGATGCCGACGAGGTTGCCGGCATCGTCCACGACAGGGAGCCGCTGGATACCCGACCGGAGGATGACCCGGGCCGCTTCGGTGATTTTCATCTCCGGGTGGGCGACGATGATGTCCTCCACCATCACCTTGAACATCGGGTCGTTGTCGTCCGCCAGCAGCAGATCACGGGCAGTGACAAATCCCTCGACGCGGCGGCCGTTCGTCACCGGGAAGCCGGTGTGGGCGTCATCGCTCTCGCCGATGCGCCGGGCGACCTCCGCGACGGTGTCGTCGGGCGCGACCGTCGCCACGTCGCGGGTCATGTAATCACTGACACGCGGTTTCTCGTTGAGAGCGCCCGATGGCATACGCGAGATGAGACACGCCGCGACAAAAACCTCCCCGGTCAGGTACCGTCGCCTGCCTCCCGGCGCAGCGCCTCCGAGATGCCAACGTAGGAATCGCCCTCGTACACGGCGGCCGCCGCCCGATCCGGCCCAACGCCGAGCGTCTCGAAGAAGCGGTCGGTAATGACCTCTCGTAGCACATCGTCGAGCGACTCGCCAGGTTCTACGAGCGCACCGACAGGTATCTGTGCGCCCGCCATGTCGGCGTGTCCGCCCGCCGAGCCAATCTGGTCGAAGGCCTCACGGAGCGCTTCGCCGAGGTCAAGGTCCGCTCCTCGGGCGCGGGCAGAGGCGTACACCGTCTCGTCTGTCCGGCCAAAGACGAGCGTGGTTTCGACATCCTCCATCGCTAACAGCTGGTCGGCCGCCTGCGCAAGTGCGTCGCGATCGCCAACTGTGCCGACGTACGTCGTCAATACCCCTTCTCGGACGTCCCGCTCAGCGATGGCTCGCGCAAGTATCTCCACTGTCTCGACGCTAACGCTCGGCGACTCGATACGCTCGAGTGCCGCTGCGTCGGCGTGTTCGAGTAGGTGGGCACCGGCCTCGAAGTCGGCTGTCGATACCTCGCGCACGAAGTCATCGGTGTCGACCTGTATCCCGAACAGGAGGGCGGTCGCGAGTGCGGGCGAGGGGTCGACGCCCAGCCGCCGGAGGTAGTCGGTCAGCAGCGTCGAGGTAGCGCCCACGTCCGACCGAAGGTCAACGAACCGTGCCTCAACCGGCGCGCGCGGCGGGTGATGGTCGATGACGATATCCACCTCCGTGTTGGGGGGAAGCTGGTTGTTCACTCCCGGCTGGGAGTGGTCAACGAGCGCGACCGAGCCGAATCGCGAGAGGTCAGGGTCCCCCGACAGCGGTGTAAGGTCGATATCGAGTAAGTTCACCAGCGCACGGTTCTCTTGATGGGAGATTTCGCCGCAGTAACACGCCTCGGCGGGCGTACCGGCACGTTCTGCTAGCCGCCGCAGAGCAACGGCGCTTGCGATGGCGTCTGGGTCTGGATTGTCATGTGCGAAGACGGCAAGCGGCGGCTCTACATTCCGGAGGACACGCTTCAGCCGGCGACTGCGGAGCCCCTCGTCGCCAACCCGATCCATAAGAAACGACCGGACGGACTCGCGGGGGTCAACGACGCTGTCGGCGACCCGCTTGAGAGCTGACAGGTCCTCGTCGCTGGGAGCGTGGCCGGCGTACGCGAGCAAGTGTGCATTTGGATACCGCTCTGCAGCCAATCGGGCGACTACACGGTTTCGGGCTGGGTCGTCGCCGCCGATAACGACTGTGTCCGGGTCAACGTCGATATCGGCGAGTACGTCCGGGTCGGTTGGGTCGCCCCGGGTCGCGGAGACACCCTCCGCGCGTAGCGTCTCCACCCGGTGTTCGTCTGTCGTGACGACGTGGGTCGGGTGTCCCTCGACTGCGAGCCGGCGGCCGACCGACCCGCACCCCAACACGAGCCGGGATGGCATGTCTCGGACTCTGCCCGCGAGGCGCTAAAACCCATTGTTCGGCCAACGGTCAGTCGGCGCCGGCCGCGCGGGTCTGCTCGCGCACCCGGGCGACGGCATCGCCCACGTCGGCGCCTGCGTCGGCGGCTCGTTCGAGCACGACATCGGCCATCAGTGGCTCCGTCCCCACTGCCCCAGCATACCAGATACGCGTCTCCTCGACCGTCGCTGGCGTCTCCCAGCCAGTGCGGTAGTCGTCGGTTAGCCCCATGTCCTCAGGGATGTCCTCTTGAGTGTGGTAACCGTCGGCGATGAAGAGCGGGACGACCACCACGTCGTCACTCTCGAAGTAGTCGGTCACGTCGTCTACCTCAGGGTCCTCGTCCATGTAGAGATCCTGCACCTCGTCGAACCGGTCGCGCTCGCGGATGCGCTCGGTATGATAGCGGATGGCCTTCGCGGAGTTCTCGTTGCGCTCGGTGCCATGGCCCACGACGGCCAGCCCGAAGCCCTCCCCAACGTCGGGGTCACCGGTAACCGACTCCGCGCGCCGGACGATGACATCCGTCATCGCGTCGTGGGTACCGACCGGCCCACAGTAGTGGACGCGCTTGCCAGCGACGTCCGTCGCGGTGACCGTCGTGTAGTCGGCGCTGGTCCCGTCTGAGTCCCACTGGGCGACATCGAACCCCTCGAGTCGGAGTTCTCGCGGGATGACCTGTTCCGTGAAGTACCCCTCCGAGATGAACAGCGGGACGACATACACTTCCTCGCTGTCGACGGTGCGGAGCACCTCGCGGAAGTGGGGCTCTTCCTTCCAGAAGCCGGTCGCCACCTCATCGAAGACGCCCGCCTCGCGGATGGTGTCGGCGTGATGGTACGTCGGCGTCGACGAGTCCGGATTGAGGTGTGACCCGTGGGCGACGATGATGAGCGCTGGCATACCCGACGGGAGGGGCGGCGCGCGCTTAGGGGCTTCGGAGCGGTAGCCTTTCCTCGCCCTCCCGCGAACAATCTCCGTGACCCTCGCGAGCCAGACCCGCGATGCCGTCCGCCGAGAGCCGTTCCTTCGCGCCGCGCTCGCGGCGGGTGTGCTCAACTACACTGCCGCCGCTCGCTATCTTGATATTGGCGACGAGGAGGCCGTCGCCGCAGCATTGCGCCGGTACGCGGCTGATCTCGAACCCGCCGATAGCGAGCCAACTGACGCCCGTGTCGCGATGCAGAGCGGCGTCGGTCCAACAGCAGAGAAGGAGCCGCTGGTGGCCGTCGATGGGGAGAAACTCGCATCCAATGGGGGCAACGCCACCGCGCTGGTCGCGACTGGCGATATCGGCCCAACAGACCTCGGACGCGTGCTCGCTCGCCTCAACGTTGAGGGCGTCCCCGTCCGGGCGGCCGGCGCCCGGGAGAGTCATCTCGTCTGTGTCGTCAACCGGGCAGATGGTGTCGACGCGCTCCGCTACGTGGAGGAGACACTCGACGCGTAGGCACCTGGCGATGGGCGACAGACCCGCGTGGTGGCGGCGGTGCCGGTCCGGTCGCGATAGCCGGCGGCGAGCTGGGTGGCGACCGTCGCCGGGTTAGCGTTGCCCGCGAGCAGATGGACTGTCGCGCCCCCAAAGCCTGCGCCTGTCAGCCGCGACCCGACTACGCCCGCGGTCGCACGGCCTGCCGCCGCGGCTGCGTCCAGTTCCGCACAAGACACTTCGTAGTCGTCGCGCAGGCTCCGGTGAGAGGCATCCATCAGGGCGCCTGCCCGTTCAAGATTGCCCGCGCGGAGCGCCGCCGCTGCTACACGGACCCGCTTGTTTTCCGTGACGACGTGACGACACCGCGACCGCACCGATTCGGGCAGGTCGGCCGCGACCCGCTCGAAGGCATCGACGGAGACGTCCCGGAGCGACCGTACGTCCGCCGCGAGTAAGTCGTCCAGCAGGGAGACGCCCCGCTCGCAGGCGGCCACCCGGTCCGTATATGCGGATTCCGCGAGGTCATGGCGCACCCCCGTATCGAGCATAATGATGCTATCGACGGGTACTGGGTCGGCCGCGAGCGACCGACAGTCGAGTTCGAGCGCGCCAGTCTCGGGGGCACACGCCGCCGCGTACCCATCAAGCACTCCGCAGGGGACGCCGACGAAGTCATTCTCGGCGCGAGTACAGATTTGGGCGGCCGTCGGTCCATCGGCCCCGAGACCGGCGAGTCCATCCAGAGAACGGCAAGCAGCGACGGCGAGCGCCGCTGAGGAGGCGAGACCTGCGCCGACGGGTACCTCGGAGACGATGGAGACATCTGCGCCGCCGACGTCGTGACCGGCTTCGCGCAGCGCCCACCGGACACCGGCGACATAGTCCGTCCAGTCGCCCACGGGCTCCTCGCCGACGACAGTCTGAGTCTCGGCTACCGTCGCGGAGTGGATACGAAGCCGGTCGTCCTCTCGGGCGGCGACGGCGGCGGCAGTTCGACGGTCGACGCCCGTCGGCAGGACGAACCCGTCATTATAGTCGGTATGGCCGCCGACGAGGTTCACTCGGCCTGGCGCGCTCGCAATCGCCGCGGGATCGGCACCGAACCGCTGGCGGAACGTCGCTGCCGCATGGTCCTCGACGGAGTGCATCGTCACGGCGAAACGGCCGGTGGGACAAGACCCTTCGGCTCGGTTCCGACGCTTACTAGTTGCCCCCGCGGCAATCCCGAGTGATGACGCTGCGCGTGCTGAACACGCTCTCTGGCGAAAAGGAGCCGTTCGAGCCACAGGACCCCGACGACGTGCTTCTTTACTACTGTGGCTTGACGGTCTCTGACTTCGCTCACCTCGGGCACGCGCGGACATGGGTCCACGTCGACACCATCCACCGGTGGCTGGAACAGCTGGGCTACGGCGTTCGCCACGTCGAGAATATCACGGACCTCAACGAGAAGATTGTCGCCCGAGTCGGCGAAGGCGAACTGGGCGACTCGGAGCAGGAGGTTGCGGCGGGGTTCATCGACCAGTTGCTCGCGGACATGCGGGCACTCAATCTAAAACGTGCTGAGGTGTATCCCCGTGTCACCGAGCACATCCCAGAAATAATCGATTTGGTCGAGACCCTTGTCGAACGGGGGTACGCCTACGAATCCGGGGGGTCCGTCTACTTCGACGTGACTGCGTTTGGCGACTACGGGAAGCTATCGAACCAGCGACTTGACGACGTGGAGGCACAGGGGCCCGAGGAGGAACGGGCAGAGAAGCGTCACCCTGCCGACTTCGCGCTGTGGAAGGCTGGCGGCGTCGACGCCGAGGCGGTCGCTGAACACCGTCACGACGACCGCGAGTACGATATCGACACACCGTCCGGCGAAACGTTCGCGTCTCCGTGGGGTGAGGGCCGGCCCGGCTGGCACGTAGAGTGCTCGGCGATGAGCATGACCCACCTCGACACGACGCTAGATATACACATGGGCGGGCGCGATCTTGTGTTCCCGCACCACGAGAACGAGATTGCTCAGAGCGAGGCCGCAACCGGCGAGGAGTTCGCCCGCTACTGGCTCCACGCCGACCTGTTCCAGATGGACGACGAGAAGATGTCCTCCTCGCTAGGCAATTTTATCCCTGTCGCCGATGCGGTCCCCCGCTTCGGGGTAAATGCGCTTCGGACGTTCTTCCTGTCAGCCTCCTACAACTCCACGCAGACGTACTCGGAGGCAGCCATCCACGAGGCTGAACAGCGAGCCGAGCGTCTGGAGAACGCATATCGCCGTGCCGTCGAGGCCATCGACTCGCCGACGGCCCGGACGAAGCGCGAGGATACGGACCTTCGGGCGAGCGTCGAAGAGACCCGCGCATCGTTCACGACCGCGATGAACAATGACTTCAATACGCGAGAGGCACTGGCGGCGTTGTTGGATTTGGCGTCGGCGGTGAACGCCCACGTCGACTCAACCGACGAATACGATTACCGGGGGCTCCGGCAGGCTGTCGAGGCACTGGAAGAGTTGGGCGGCGACGTGCTCGGTCTCGTCTTCGGGGAGTCGGGCGAGGGCCACGCGCAGCTGGCCGATGAGCTCGTTGAACTCGTGCTGGAAATCCGAGAGCAGGAGCGGGCAGCCGGCAACTACGAGCGGGCCGACGAGCTCCGTGACCGACTCCAGGAGGTCGGGGTAACGGTCCAGGACACGGACGATGGGCCGAGCTACCGGCTGGAGTAATCCCGGGCCACGAGGTTTATGTCGGAGAGGCGAGTAAAATCGCCGTATGACTACACGACGGACGGTCGCGGCGCTTGCTCTCGCGGCAGTGCTCGTGACGAGTGGCTGTGTCGGTTTTCTCACCGGCGGCGAGTCGCTCACCTTCGAAGCGGAGCCGGTGCAGGTGAGCGACTCTGCTCGCCAAGATGCGGGGTACGAGCAGGAACGACGCACGACACAGACCATCAACCGGACGTTCACTGCGGCCGGTCAGGAGCGTGACGTATCGGTGACGAACCATCTTTCGGAGTACAGCCGGTCGGCAGACACAGTGTTGAGCGATCAGCAGGTCGCCCGGATGATCGTGCTCTCGACGCCACAGGTAAAGGTGGCCGGCCAGGGGCCGTTCAACCCCGTGGGTGAACTGTCGAACCGAGAACTTGTCAGCCGAGTAACTCAAAAGTACGACAGCATCCAAAACGTCCGCTTCGAGTCGAACCGGACGTTGACGATGCTTGGGGAGGAGACCACGGTATCGAAATTCCGGGCGGACGCGACTCTCCAGGGAGGACAGGAGGTTGAGGTGTTCCTCCACATCACGAAGATTCAACACGAAGGAGACTTCGTCGTCGCCGTCGCCGTCCACCCGACGCAGATAGACGAACAGGAGCGGGTTGACACGCTATTCCGCGGCGTTGACCACCCGGCACCGGCCCCCGAGTCGTAACGCGGACAACGCTTTTTATTGCCCGTGTCGACCCGCCGATATGGACCGAATCGCGGCCGTCGGCACCCTTTGTCTCTTATCGGCGGTCGCAGGCTACGCTGTTGGCACCGTTCAGCCGTACCCTGGACGCGAACTAGCGCTCGTCGGCATGATGGTCGGCCTGTCGCTGCTGTTCGTGGGTGACGCTACGTGACCGAGGCTGTTGTTTACTCGGCTGACCGGGGCGTCGAGTCGTTCGACGACCCTGCGGCGGCCCGCGACGCACCCGGGACGACGTGGGCACGAGCCCACAGCGACGAGGCGATGGCGGAAGTGGCCGACGCCTTCGATATCCATGCACTCGCCGTGGAAGACGTCCAGAACAATGTCCGCCCGAAGACGGAGGAGTTCGGTGGCTACACGTTCGTCCTCGTGAAGGCCGCTGAATTGACCGCGGGGGACACGCCGTTCGACGAGGAGGTACGCGAGGACCCCGTTGGTGTCTTCATTGGCGGCGACTGGGTGGTGACACTATCGCCTACTCGCGTGCCCGCTGTCGACCGAGTCTGGGACGCTGTCGGCCGGGGGGACGAGCGGCTCCTTCAGCGGGGGCCTGACTTCACCGCGTACCGCGTCATCGATGTCATCGTTGCAGGCTACTTCGACCTGCTTGACCGTGTGGAGACGACTATTGAGATAATCGAGGAAGAGGTGCTCGAATCAACGGACATCGACACGTTGGAGCGTATCAATGGGGTGCGTCGGGACCTGCTGTCGTTCCGAAAGGTAGCGTGGCCGGCCCGTGAGGCAGTCGGCTTGTTGGCACGAGGCGACCCCGAGCAGGTTGATCCCGCCACGGAGAAATACTACCGCGATGTCTACGACGATCTCGTGGGCGCGGTCGACTTGACGGAGACGTATCGCGACCTGACCACAGGTGCGCGCGATATCTACCTCAACACTGTCTCGCAGTCAACCAATGAGGTGATGAAGACGCTCACCGTCGTCGCGACCATTTTTCTGCCACTCACGTTCATCGCTGGTGTCTACGGAATGAATTTCGCCGACTCACCGTACAACATGCCAGAGTTGGCGTGGCGGTTCGGCTACCCCGCCGCGATGGTCGGGATGGCGCTCGTTGCCGTGCTCATGCTCGCGTATTTCTACCGGATGGACTACCTATGACGTGAGCAGCACGACCAGCACCCGTATCAGGCGGACGCACTGCGCGCCGAGCTAAGTCGGCACCAGACCGGCGAGTATCCAGCCCTGACCGAAGCGACGCCGGCTTCCTCCCGAACAGGTCGATAAGGCCCCTAGAAGAGTAACTATCGCGACGGAACTCAACTCCGTGAGCACAAGCAGGACCGCCATCCCGAGCAGGAGTGCGCCGAGGTGAGGCCGTCACGGCCGGGTACAGCACGGTGATAGCGCGGGACAACGGCACCGCAGACGAGACGGCGAGGCCCACGGTCAGCCCGGAGTCGGTGCCGGGCACAGCGTCAGTAGCGGCGAACCTGCGGACAGCGAGATCAGACCCGCTCTGGCTAAACACGGCATCTAATTTAGATTTCGACCAGTTTCGCCGTGGTGAGCGTGGCTTTTTGTCGCCAGAGCCGCCACGCCGGTACATGACCGATCTTGGGGACTTCGAGGAGTTCGACTCGGAGGAATCCCCCGGCGCAGATGCCGTGGAGAGAGAGGATTCCGCGTCGTCCGAAGAGGATGAGTTCAAACCCGTCCAGGCGACCCCTGCAGGGCAGGACCGCGGGCTAGGGACGCTCTCCGCGGCCGACGGTCTCTCGGTTGGGGAACATGAGGATGACACCCGTCTGCGAGCGTACGTCACCGTTGGAAACCGCTCACGGGTTCGGGTAGGCGCGTACGCCGTCGCGGAGTACCCCGATGGCGAAGCGCTGTTCTGCAAGGTGACTGCTCTGGAGTACGCTCAGGAATTCCGTTCGGACGACGCGACGGAGATTCATGCCCGCCGAGCGATGCGCTCAGAGGGTATCGACGAGGCCGATTACAAGTTCATGGCGACACTGGAACCGCTAGCTGTCCTCTACTCCGAGAACGACGAACTCCGGCGGCGGATGCCAGATCGCGTCCCCAAGCCGGAGACGGTGGTGCGGCAGGCGGCTGATGAGCAGGAGGTGAAGACGGGGCTGAAGGTGCCCGGGGAAGGGGTGTTCCTCGGGCACCTTGCGGTTGGTGGCGAAAAGATACGGACCGCGGGGGAGCCGCCCACCGTCGACTACCGGTTAAAGGACAACGACACGGATGGCGACCCGCTCGTGTTCAGGCACACGCTCGTCGCTGGCGGTACCGGCTCCGGGAAGACTCATGCATCGAAAAACATTCTCCGACAGTATCTCGGTCGCACCTACGAGATGGACGACGGTCGGACGCCAGGGGCGGCGGTCGTTCAGTTCGACCCGCAAGATGAGTACGCACAGATGCACGACGACGGCGACTACCCCGCGGAGTTCGGCCGACAGCTGGACATCGAGGGGGTCGCACATGGGGGCCATGAGGACACGATAGCGTTCGTCCCAGTCGTTGACGGGGCGACGTATGCTGCCGACCACCACCGCGCCGAGCAGGTGCGGTTCACGCTCCCATTCGCGATGGTACGCTCCCGGCCATGGCTAGTCTCCGGCGCCGGCCTCAACGACAATCAGTACCAAGGACTGCGGACACTGCTCGACCGATTCTTCCAGAGCCACGGCCGCGACGGCACGTATGAGGAATTCCGGACATTCCTCGCAGATTCCTCGCTGAAGGAGGAACTTGACCAAACGGGCGTCGTCCACGAGGCGACGTTTGACGCGGTGAAGCGGAAGACCCGTGGCTTCAACGCCGTCTTCGACGGAGATGCGCCTCCTATTACTGACCAAGTCCATGAGTTCGTCCGCCCCGGCGGGCTGACGACAGTGCCGACGTACCACATTAACGACTCCAGACAGACGACGACGGTGGTGCTAGCGGTGGCGTCGCTGCTCGTAGACGAGAAGTTGTCGAATGACCCGCGGTTCGACCGTATCAAGGAGACGCCACTAATTCTCGGGATGGATGAGGCGCACAACTTCCTGACAGACGCCGACAGCGTGCAGGCCAGACAGGTCATCCGGAAGTTCTCCGAGGCGGCAAAGCAGGGACGCAAAGAGCGGCTCGGACTGTTCCTGATTACTCAAGACCCACAGGACATCGCCGACCCCGTATTCAAACAGGTAAACACCACCGTCGTCCTGAACCTGGGTGACGAGGACGCCATCAAGTCGGTGAACATCCCAGCATCGCTGGAGGGGAAGGTGCCGTACTTTGAGAAGGGCCAGATGGCGGTGTACTCGCCAGATAACTCAGAACCGGTTGAGGTGGTCGGGCTCCCGCACTGTGTAACCCGCCACGGCCGCGACTGACCGTCGGCGAGTGGTTTTTTCAGCGGGGCCGGCCGAGATTCAGACATGGTCGAACGGAAGCACGTGCTCGTTCCGCTGGACGGCTCCGAGCAGGCCGAGGCGGCGCTGTCGTACGCATACGAGGAGTTCCCCGATGCGAGGGTGACCCTGCTGCACGTTATTAACCCGGCGCGGGCCGGCTACGGCGCCCAGGCTGGGCTCCCGAGCTTCTCAGAGGAGTGGTACGACGAGGCAGAGGCGGCCGCCGAGGAATTGTTCTCCGAGGCACGGGCGGATGCCCCAGAGAGTGTGACCGTCGAGACGGCGACGGAGGTTGGACAGCCCGCCCGCACTATCGTCGGATTCGCGGACGAACGGGAGGTGGACGAAATCGTCATTGGGAGCCATGGCCGCCAAGGCATCTCGCGGGTACTGCTCGGCTCGGTGGCCGAGAACGTCGTCAGGCGGGCGAGCGTGCCCGTCACCGTCGTCCGTTAGAGTTCGCCGAGCTTCCGGAGCAACTGGCCTTCGTACTCCTCATCGGCTTGGACACCCTTCAGCTCAACCACGTTCCGCTCCAGCTTGTCGAGAGCAACCCGGAACGCCGACTCTGCGCCGTACCCTTCGCCAGATCCGCCCACCTGACCGCGGTCGGTGCGCAGCCGAATCTGCGCGTAGATGAGCGGAGTACCCCGGAGCTTCTCTTTGTGCTTCTTGAACCGGACGTGAGCGTGCTGGACCTGCATATCGGCGTACTTATCAGCGACAGCCTCAACGCTGGCGACGATATCCTCGCGCGTGATGGCCTCCAGCAGGTCGACATTCGTTATTTGGACGTCCATGTGCTCCTCTTCAGTGTAGGTGAGCGCGCGGAGCACGTCCGTCTTGGTGACGATGCCGGCGACGAGTCGGTCGTCCTCGTCGTCAGTCACGACTAGTCCGCCGTAGTCGCCTTCAAGCATCCGCTCAACGGCTGCCTGCACTGTCTCGGTTCGGGAGACAGTGTCGACGGGGCTCACCATCACGTCGTACACCGGCAGGTCAAGTATCCGCTCAACGTCGCCGCTCCGGTCGCCACGGGTCGCCTTGTCCATGTCGCGGACGACGATGTCGGTAATGTCGAAGGTAGTGACCACGCCCGCGAGATAGCCGTTCTCGTTGGTGACTGGAAGCCGGGAGATGCCGTTCTCGCGCATCAGGTTAATTGCCTTGCCGACGGAGGCGTCCTCCGAGACAGAGATAACCTCGGCCGTGTAAATATCGTCGACAGTAAGCACGTCAAGGTTTTCCAGCACCGCCTTGAGAATGGCGTTCGCGGAGACGACACCGTACAGCGTCTCGCCGTCAAAGACGGGTGCCATCTTCACGCCGCCCTCAATGAGCATTCGAGCGACATCGCGGACATCGGCTCGGCGCTTCACGCGCGGTGCCGAGCGCATCATCGCGCCGGCCTTCGTGTCGTCCTCGACATGCGACTGGAGCAGCTGTTTCTCCGTGACGACGCCCGCGTAGTCGCCGTCGTCGGTGACGATGATGCCCTTCCGGTTCTCCCGCTCGAACGCCGAGCGGACCTTTCCGAGTCGCTCGTTGACGTCAACCTCGGTGAACTCCCGCGTGACGATGTCTTCAATATCCATCTAAATCCCTCCTTTCGGAGTTCCCGGCGCGGAGTCTTCAAAGTAATCCCGACGGCCCGGGACCGACGGAACGGTCACTTTGCCGGGCCGGTGAGAACCTCCGCACCCTCGAGGTCCGTCTCGTCGGTTTGGTCGTCGGTCGATGGCTCGGCGGTGGCCGCAAGACGGTCCGTCGGGACAGTCTCCTCTCGCTCGGTGAGTTGGCGTGCAATCTCGTCTTTGAGATACAGGTCACCGAACAGCGGGTCGTAGCACATCGCAACATCACTTGGGCTGCCAGCCACATCAACGCTCGGCCGGTCGCCGCGAAGAGGAGGTTTTTGTTCGCTCCGGCGGCAGGCGTCGACATGACAACATTCCTCATCGGAACGGATAGCCCGGAGACGAGCAGAATTCTGGCCGCGGAGGCAACTGCCTACATTGACAAGACTGACGAACTGTACGCGCTCAACTCGGTCGGAAGCGATGCCGATGAGGAGACGATTGCTACGGGCGAGCAGGCGCTAGCGGTGCTGGCCGAGGAACTTGGCGCCGAGACGACCCAACGAGTGAGGGCCACCACCCCACAGGAGGACCTGCTCGCGGCCGCCGACGAGTACGGCGCCGATGCGTTCGTCGTCGGCATCCGCAAGCGCACGCCTACTGGGAAGGTATTGTTCGGGTCAACAGCACACGACTTACTCTTGGAGACGGATCGACCAGTGTTGACTGTGCCCGTGGACAAGACCGCCTGACTGGAGAGTAATGCAACCGTGTCACGGAGAAATCATTCCGATACACCCGACAGAAACGCTAGAACTTCTATATGGGTTCGGGCAGATTTGAACTGCCGATCTCCTCCATGTCAAGGAGGTGTCATAACCGACCTAGACCACGAACCCTCGCTTGCGTCCACTCCTCGGTAACCCGGTGGCGTAATTGAAGGTTTCGACTCCGCCGCCGGCGGCCGGACGTGGTCGGCAGGCTTTTACCGATGGACAGACTTGTACATCACAACGCAAGAGCGTACATTGGTGTTCATAATGCAGGAACTCATTCAACGCGTGACAGATGGCGAGGACCTCACGCAAGCGGAGGCACGCGAAGCCGCACGCCTTGTCTTTGAGGAAGCTACAGAGGCACAGATTGGCGCGCTGCTGGCAGCGCTGCGCGCGAAAGGCGAGACAGAGGCTGAAATCGCGGGCTTTGCGGAGGGGATGCGCGAGGCCGCCCGAACCATCGATCCGGACCGGCGGCCGCTGGTCGACACCTGCGGGACCGGGGGTGACGACTACGACACTATTAATGTCTCGACGACAGCGACGATGGTGGCCGCCGGCGCGGGTGTCACTGTCGCAAAGCATGGCAACTACTCCGTCTCCTCCTCGTCGGGAAGTTCGGATGTGTTAGAGGAGGTAGGCGTCGATCTCGACTCCTCACCCGAGGCGGTCGAAGCGCGCATCGAGTCGGACGGCATCGGCTACATGCACGCGCCTGCCTTCCACCCAGCGATGAAGGCGGTCATCGGCCCGCGGCGTGAGCTCGGGATGCGGACAGTGTTTAATGTGCTCGGACCGCTAACGAACCCTGCGGGTGCGGATGCGCAGGTAGTTGGCGTCTACGACCCCGATCTCGTGCCGCTGCTTGCGCGGGCACTCTCACGGCTGGGTGTCAACCGCGCACTCGTCGTCCATGGCTCGGGACTCGACGAAATCGCACTTCACGACGAGACGACCGTTGCCGAACTCACGGATGGGAGCGTCGAGGAGTACACGCTGACGCCAGCAGACCTCGGGCTCGACTCGGCGCCAATCGAGGCCATCGCCGGAGGCACTCCTGAGGAGAACGCCGCTGACCTGCGAGCCATTGTTTCTGGGGATCTCAAGGGGCCTAAGCGGGATGTAATACTCGCGAACGCGGGCGCGGCAGTGTACGTTGCCGACGAGGTAGCAACCCTTCGTGAGGGCGTCGACCGGGCACGCGAGGCCATCGACTCGGGGGCAGCTGCCGAAACTCTCGCGGCGCTGGCGGACGGAGAGGGCGAGTGAGAATGGTGCGCGCGAAGGTGTGCGGGCTGACCAGCGAGGCAGACGTGCGGGCCGCCGTCGCGGCCGGCGCGGACGCGCTCGGGTTCATCGTCGACGTTGACGTGGACACGCCCCGCGAGATACCCCCCGCGAAGGCTGAACAGCTCATCAACACCGTGCCGCCGTTCGTGACGAGCGTGTTAGTGACGATGCCGGATGCCGCCGCGGACGCCGCGATGCTCGCCGAGCTGGTCGGCGCGGATGCAATCCAGACCCACGGGCTCGCACCCGGCGATGTCTCCGTGCTCATCACAAACTTTCACGGCCCGGTGGTGCCGGCTGTCGGCCCTGAGGAAGTGGCGGAGTTCCGCAACGTCGGCCATGCCCTGCTGGTGGACACGCCTACGGAGGACGGTGGCGGCGGTACCGGCGAAACTCACGATTGGGACCGCACCCGGGAGATGACAGCCAATCTCGATCGCCCGCTCATACTTGCGGGCGGACTAACGCCCGAGAACGTGCGCGAGGCTATCGCGGTCGTTGAACCGTACGCCGTCGACACCGCCTCCGGCGTGGAGCGAGAGGGCGGCGTGAAAGACCACGACGCGGTACGCGCGTTCGTCGAGCGCGCGCAGGGGGCGTGACCGTGCGGCTGGACGTCGACCGTCCGGGGTTCCGCGAACTGGCCGCCGACGCCCCCTGTGTCGTCCGGGTGGCTGCCCCCCTTGATGTCGATGCTGAGCCACTGGCGGCCTACGCCGCCCTCACCGGCCGGACGACCGATGCCACCCGGAGTGACTACGCCTTCCTGCTAGAGTCGGCAGGGAAAGTAGCCTCCTCAGACCCAGACGGCGCATTCTCGACGGACGACGCCGACCGGCACGCTCGCTACTCGTTCGTTGGCTACGACCCCGTGGCTGCCGTCACAGTCGCCCCCGAGGCGACGAGCGTCGAGACGTTCGACGAGCGGTACGCTGACCTGCTCACGCCGGAGACGGACGGCGACTGCGTCGACGCGCTCCGGGGTATTTTACCGGACGTGCCGCGGCGCGGCTTCGGCGCAAGCGAGCGGCGACACCTCGACGGCGGACTCGTCGGCTTCCTCGCGTACGACGCCGTCTACGACCTCTGGCTGGAGGAGGTAGGCGTCGAGCGGCCCGACTCTCGGTTCCCTGACGCACAGTTCGTCCTCAACACACGCACGCTCGTGTTCGACGACGAGGCCGAGACACCGTCGCTGGTGTTCACACCGGTTGTGCGCGAGACAGATGACCCCGACGCAGTATACGACGAGCTCGCGGCAGAGGTCGAGCGAGTCGAGCAACTGCTAGCGACGGCCGACGAGTTGTCACCGGGCGGCTTCGTCCGTGAGTCAGAGACAGCCGGCTCGCGGGGTGACTACGAACGGGCCGTCGAGCGCGCGAAGGAACACGTCCTTGACGGTGATATCTACCAAGGGGTGCTCTCGCGGACACGGGAGCTACGGGGCGAGGTAGACCCGCTCGGGCTCTATCGAGCGCTGCGGGATGTCAATCCGTCGCCGTACATGTACTTACTCGGCTACGGTGACCGCACCGTCGTCGGCGCGTCGCCAGAGACGCTTGTCTCCGTGCGCGGCCGCGAGGTGATGGCTAACCCCATCGCCGGTACCTGTCCCCGCGGCTCCTCGCCGGTCGAGGACCGCCGGTTGGCTGGCGAGATGCTCGCGGATGGGAAGGAGCGAGCCGAGCACACGATGCTGGTCGACCTCGCGCGCAACGATGTCCGGCGGGTGAGCGAGGCCGGTAGCGTCCGCGTCGACGAGTTCATGAACGTACTGAAGTACTCGCACGTCCAGCACATCGAATCGACTGTTACGGGCCGGCTGGCGGCCGAGGCTGACGCCTTCGACGCAACCCGGGCAGCATTCCCAGCCGGGACGCTCTCGGGAGCACCGAAGGTACGGGCCATGGAAATAATCGACGCGCTCGAGGAGACACCACGGGGCGTCTACGGCGGCGGCGTCGGCTATTACTCGTGGACGGGAGACGCCGACTTCGCCATCGTCATCCGGACAGCTACCGTTGAGGATGCAGACGACGGCCAGCGCGTTACCGTTCGGGCAGGCGCAGGTATCGTCGCCGACTCCGATCCGGAAAACGAGTACGAGGAGACGGAAAAGAAAATGGACGGTGTACTTGCTGCGCTCGAGGCAATCGAACAGACGGAGGGAGAAGAGGTGCTCGAGCAGTGAGTGTCCTCGTGGTCGACAACTACGACTCGTTCACCTACAACCTCGTCGAGTATGTCAGCCAGCACGGCACGGACGTAGACGTAGTAAAGAATACCGCGTCGCTGGCGGACGTGCGCGCCCACGACCCCGAGGGAATTATCGTCTCGCCAGGGCCGGGCCACCCACGAAACGACCGCGACGTCGGCGTCACAACAGACGTGCTCCGGACGGTGTCGCCCGAGGTGCCAACGTTGGGCGTCTGTCTTGGCTTAGAAGCAGCAGTGTACGAGTACGGCGGCAAAGTGGGCCGGGCCCCCGAGCCTGTCCACGGGAAGGCGTTCCCAGTCGAGCACGATAGCCAAGGTGTGTTTGCGGGCCTCGACCAGGGGTTCCAGGCGGGCCGCTACCACTCGCTGGTCGCGACGGCCGTGCCGGACTGCTTCGACGTGACCGCGCGGACGGCCGACGACGAACAGCTTGTGATGGGCGTTCGTCACGAGTCACACCCGATAACGGCGGTACAGTTCCATCCGGAGTCGGTGCTCACGGGCGTTGGCCACGATGTTATCGAGAACTTCATAGAGGGTCTATAGGAACGGCACCAGTCGGAGCAGGCCGAAGAACCACAGCACGCCTGCGACGATAGCGGCGACGATCGCTACCTTCAGCGCGATGGACAGCACCACCCGAGCCACGAGGATGACGACGACAATCAGTATCAGCGTGCTCAGGATACCCGGGACACCGAAGCTCGGGACCAACTGGAGCGGCGCGGCGAACGCGTGCATATCCGCCACCACAGCGGCCGACGGTTTAACTCCGCGGGCCGACGTGGAGTTCGCTACCGTGTGACACGCGTCGAACGCCCCCCCCCATCGCTTCCGGTGGCGAACCGCCAGACGACACCAGCGTTTCCGGTCGAGGTTTCCACTTCCGCCGCGGTCTGAGCACCCTTTTACCGTTCGCGGGGATAGCGGCAGACGTCCGAAGCGCCACCGCATGACGGCGCACCGTCAGAGCCAAGCAGTGCCGACAGCGTGGTGCCGCACCGACGACAACCACCCGGAGTGCCAAGGGTTATCTGGCCCGGTAGAGAAGCAAGCGCCGCTACGAATCACCATGAACTATCTCCACACGAACACCACCGTTGCCGACATCGGAACTGACCGGAGGGGAGAGTGATGTCCGGGATCGACCTCGCCGCGGACGAACTCGAACTGCCAATTAAACGAACCGAGGGAGACACCCTCGAGGAGCGACTCACCGCTAACGCCTATCACAACATCCTCCCCGCGCGGTATCTCCGCAAGGACCAGAACGGCGAACTTGTTGAGTCACAGGAAGACCTCTTCGAGCGCGTCGCTAAGAACATCGCCCTCGCAGAGGCCGTCTTCGAGGCCGATCGAGAAGACATCGAGGTAACGGTCACCCCAGACCAAGTGAAGCCGGAGCACCCGCGCCGCGACGAGCTCGCGAGCGAGGTGTTCGGCGCCGGAACTACCGTCGAGGACGATGTCGAGACGCCGCTGTCGGTCCACAATGTCAACAAGTTCGCCTACGACACCGTCGTTCCAGGGCTCCCTGACGAGGTACGCGAGCATGTGGAGACGAAGCAGGCGGAGTTCCAAGAGCTGATGGAGCGGCTCTCTTTCATCCCGAACTCGCCGACGCTGATGAACGCCGGCGACGAACTCCAGCAGCTCTCGGCGTGTTTCGTCGACAGCCCGGAGGACGACCTCACGGACATCCACCAGACGGCCAAGGAAGCTGCCGAGGTGTTCCAGTCCGGCGGCGGGATGGGCTATGCCTTCTGGCGGCTCCGCCCATACGGTGATGCAGTCGGCTCCACGGGCGGCATCGCCTCGGGACCCATCACGTTTATGCGGACGTTTGACCAGATGTGCGAAACTATCGCACAGGGAGGAACGCGACGGGGGGCCCAGATGGGCGTCATGCGTATCTCGCATCCCGACGTCATCGAGTTCATCCACGCAAAGAACAAAGACGTCTCGTTGGCCCACTGCCTCCGGCTGAACGACCCCGACGATTACACGTATACGACGTTCTCGGAAGCGCTTGAGGAAGCCCGCGGACTCATCGACGAAGACGGCAAGGTGCCGAAACACCTGCGGAACGCCGTCGAGGGACATCTCTCGAACTTCAACATTTCTGTGGGCGTCACCGACGACTTCATGGACGCACTGGAGGTTGGCGAGGAGTTCACCTTCACCAACCCGCGTACGGGCGAACCCCACATCGCCAGCGAGGAGACCAAGGAGATGTATTCGCGGTACGACCTCGGTGACGAGGTGGAGATCGGCGAGCCGCTATCGCTGGATCCCAACCTTATTTGGGACCGCATCGTCGACGGCGCCCACGAGAACGGTGAGCCGGGCGTCGTCTACCTCGAACGCATCAACAAGGAGCACTCCTTCGATGTTGAGGAGCATCCCGACCACCGCATCCTCGCGACGAACCCCTGTGGTGAGCAGCCGCTCGAGGAGTACGAGGCCTGTAACCTCGGACATATCAATCTCTCGACGCTAGCCGCACAAGACGCCCCGGACTGGCGTGTGTGGTCCCAGCAGCATGAGTTCAACAGCCTCGAGGAGGGGGTCGAGCGATTCCTTCAGGAAGCGCTCGACACCGAAGAGTTCGAGGAGCGCATCCGGCTCGGCACCCGCTTCCTCGAGAACGTCGTCACGATGTCGGATTTCCCTGTGCCCGAAATTGAGGAGAAGGTCCGCGAGATGCGGAAGATTGGCCTCGGCGTAATGGGGCTGGCACAGTTGTACATCCAGCTGGGTATCGAGTACGGCTCCGAAGAGGGCAACGAGGTGGCCCGCCAGGTGATGCAGACCATCAACCACGGCTCGAAGGCCGCCTCCCACCAGCTCGCGACTGAGCGGGGCGTTTTCTCGGAGTGGGACAACTCGAAGTACGCCGACCCAACTGAGTACGCCGAGTGGTTCGAGAAACAGACTGGCGAGCGTGCCGACGACTGGGCTGACGGCTATCCCATTCGCAACCACAACACAACGACTATCGCCCCCACCGGGACGACGTCGATGGTAGGGAACACGACGGGCGGGTGTGAGCCCATCTACAACGTTGCCTACTACAAGAACGTCTCTGATGACGTACAGGGCGACGAGATGCTCGTCGAGTTCGACGATTACTTCCTACGGACACTCGAGGCCAACGACATCGATGTCGAGGCGGTCAAGCGAGAGGCCCAAGAGCAGATGGCGAACAACGAATTCGACGGCGTCGATGGGCTCGACACCGTCCCAGACGCAATCGGTGAGTTGTTCGTTGTAACCGGCGATCTCTCGGGGAAGGATCACGCCGCGGTGCAGTGTGCCTGTCAGGTGGGCGTCGACTCGGCCATTTCGAAGACCTGTAACTTCCCCAACTCCGCCACCAAAGAGGATATGGACGAGGTGTACCGGTACATCTATGAGAACGGTGGGAAGGGAGTCACCGTCTACAGAGATGGCACCCGCTCGAAGCAGGTGCTCACCACCCGCGCCGATAACACGGAATTCTCCGAGGACATGGACGAGGAAGAGGCTGCCGCGTTCCTCTCGGAGAAAATCGAGGAGATCTTCGGTAGCTTCGATGAGTTCCTCGCCCACGAGTCGGTTCGGGCCAATATCGACGAGCCGGCCGACCTGTTGGGTGGCGACGAGGAGCGCGTCTACGCCGAAAAGAAACCACGGCCGGACCAGCTCCATGGCGTCACCCAGCGAATCGAGACAGGGTACGGGAAGCTGTACGTCACTATCAACGAGGACCCCGAGACGAGCGAACCATTCGAACTGTTCGCTAACACGGGCCACTCCGGCGGCTTCACCAACTCCTTCACGGATGCGCTGGCGAAGACCATCTCCGTCGCGCTCCGTTCAGGCGTCGATCCCAACGAAATTGTCGACAAGCTGAATGGTATTCGGTCACCGAAGGTTGCCTGGGACAAAGGCGAGCAAATCAACTCCATCCCAGACGCCTTCGGTGTCGCACTGCGCCGGTATCTTGACGACGAAATCGACCGGGTGTACCCACAGCAGCAGAGTCTCGCAGAGGCGGCCGGCACCGCCGATGATCCCAACCGCGAGTCTGATGCGGACCGCGACCGCACGCCGGTCGAACCAGAGACGGACGGTGGCGCTACTGCAGCCGAGCCAGACGATGCGACGGCAGACCTACTCGCGGCCGGCGAGTCGCCCGAGTGTCCCGACTGTGGAGCGATGTCACTGGCCATGAACGAGGGCTGCAAGACGTGTCAGTCCTGCGGCTGGTCTGAGTGCTGACGGCCGCCTGAACTACCCGATTTCTTTCGAGACCCACCCGCTTGGGCCGCTTGGATACGCACCTGTCTCTTCTCGCGGCTGAAGCGTGCCGTCAGCCTCGCGCGCACGCACCACCACCTCGTGGCGTCCGCCAGGTGCCTCGTACTCATGGGCCCACTGGCGCCACGCGTCTATGGCGCGGTCGGCCTCTGGTGAGGGGAGTGGCTCCGAGAGAGTTGCTTCCGTCCACGTCGCGCCGCCGTCTGTCGACACCTCGACGGCTGAGATGCCGCGGGTACCAGCGTAGGCGTGGCCGGCGACGGTAATTTGCCCGTCGGCGCGATCGACGGCATGGAGCTTTGCGACAGTGTTGACTGGTCCGGTGCCGTGCCACCCCTTCTTCTCCCAGTAGCCATCGACCTCTTCATCGAGTACCTCGATTTCGGTTACCCACTTCACGTTTATCTCGCCCCAATGGCCGGGGATGAGCGCACGAACCGGGTAACCGTGGCCGCGTGGAAGCGGGCGACCATTCATGCGGTATGCGAACAGCCCCTCCCGAAGCGCAGACAGCGGGAACTCCTCGTAGTAGCCATCAGCGGCGCGCAACATCACACAGCAGTTGCCCGACGCGCCCGCCCGGTCAACGAGTTCGGCCGCGGGTACCACCGTCCAGAGAGCGGTGTCCATCTTTTTACCGTTGAGGCTCTCGCCGACACACCGGAGCGTTGCAAACACCTCCCGTGACTCCATCCCCGTGAGCTCGTCGTAGTCAATCTCGACCTCCTGCTCCACGTTGCCGGTGACCGACAGCGTCCACTCGTCGGCCGTGATAGTGGGAGCCGCCGCCGCGATATCGACCGTGTAGAACTGGTCGCTCACCAGCGGCTCCAATCCCTCGACGGACAGTGATTTGGCAGTTGCATCGTCAAGCAGCGATCGCACCTCGGGATCGGTAACGGGCTCCCTGCTCGGCCCGTCGCCGCGGTTCCGGCCGACCGCGTAGCCGAGACCAACCGTGGCCAACGCGGTCCCGACGGTGCCGAGCGCGTGCCTGCGGCCCGGGGCAACGCCGGTGGTCGCCGGCAAGTACGCAAGTACCGGCCCAACCGCGAGTACCACCGCAGCCGCGAACCCACCAACCAGCGACGCAAAGAGAGTGTCAGTCAATAGCGCCGCAGCGGCGAAGACAGACACGCCGGCGAGCACGGGGGATGCGACGGCCATGTCAGTGCGACGGCCGACCGCGATGGCTATGGCCGTGAGCGCGCCGAACAGTCCGACCCCGAGGGCGAAACCCATCGCGATGTTTAGTAACTTGCCAAGGTCACCGAGCACGGTAATCGCGAATGTGACGAGGGCGCCCGGCGAGAGACGAGCAACGGCGCTTGCAAGCGCCGCAGGAACGAAAGCGGGGGTGAAGCCAGCGACGGCAAAGGAGCCGCCGACAGCAGCGAGCGCGGCCGCAAGCGCAGGCACGAGCGTCTGTGCGATTGTCGAGCGTACGGCGTCCGTGTCCATGTGCTCCCTGGGCGCTGACGGTGCAAAGGGATTCTCCGAATTCTGTTCAAAATTCGGGAGGTTGATGCCGGTCGGCTCGTTATCAAATACATGGGTAAACCGCCGTCGTGTCCATCCTGTGGGACCGCGCTATTCAAGCGCCACTGTAAGTACGTCTGCCCACAGCACGGCGTAGTGGTCGATTGCGGTGACCCGTTTACCTTCTGAGCGGCTCAGGGAGGAGTCCCCGCGTCCGCAAGAGCCGGTAGAGCGGCCCAGCGAGGACCAGCAGCGCCAGCGCCGCCGCGCCGATGAAGACGATTGGACTAGTCTCGCCGACCGTCAACCGGCCGGCGCCGGCGCCCACGAGTACCGCCGCGGTCACCCACGGGAGTTCGCCAAGCGCGGTCCCTAGCGCGTACGCCCCTGGCCGGACCCCTGCGAGGCCGGCAGTGTACGAGACAGGGTCTGCGGGCAGCGGCGCGAGCCGCGCGGCGACGGTGCCCCTGAGATCGCCGGTGGCGGTGAAGTAGCGGCGACCCTGCTCGCCGAGCGTACCGAGCGGTCCGTCTCTAACGCGGCCGGCCAACAGGTACGGCGGCAGACACGTGACCACAGCGCCCCCGAGCGCGATCGGGACGCCCGCCGGCCCGAGCGCGACGCCGACGGTCACAGACAGGATGCTGATTGGCCATGCGACGAGGAATCGGAGGAGGTAGCCGGTTCCGAGCAGGAGACCGAAGCGGAGCGGCCGGTCTGCGAGGGTAACGAGCTGTCGGGCGATATCGCTAGGCGAGCCGATTAGCGCGGCGGTCCCGGCGACGGCCACGAGTGTCCCGACGCCGACAGCCTGGCGGCGAGTCACCCGGTCCATCTTACGTCTCCGGGTCTGTGTGCGCGTGAAAACCTCTTGTGGTCCGGGTGTTGGCGACGTGGTGAACGCTTAAGCATCCGCGCGGCCGGGGTGAAAACGTGCGCGACGCGGGCGAGACGGACCCCGAAGCCGAAGAGAATCCTATCGAGGTCGGCGTGCAGTTGCTCGAACGACTCGAACACGAGTCGCTGCCGCTGTCGGATGTCGTCGACCGCATCGAGACGGTGACCTCAGACCCGGCAATTACTCGCGAAATACTGGACACTGCGGAGCGACGTGGGGTTATCGACCGCGAGGCGGGCCAGATTCGGCCGAACCGTTCGTCATTTCTCTCCTTCGAGGCGGATGTCGTTTCCAAGGAAGGAGAGTTCACCTGCCTGCGGTGCGGCGCTTCGCTGTCGACTGGCTACTTCATGCGCTTGGAGGCCGCTGAGCACGGCCCATTTGGCTCCTCGTGCATCCGGAAGGTGACCGGTCGGGAGTAGAAGCGACCGACGAGTTTTTGCCCATCGGTTGATACCACCTCGCATCGTGAGGGGCGACAGCAGCGACCCGGCGGGTGGCGAGCCGGTCAATGTGCTGCACGTTGACGACGAACCCGACTTCGCCCGGATGGCGGCCACGTTCGTCGAGCAGGAACACGAGCGACTCAACGTCGAGACAGCGACGAGCGCCTCGGAGGCTATCGAGCGGCTGGATACGGGCGGTGTTGACTGCATTGTTGCCGATTACGACATGCCCCAGATGGACGGACTCGCCCTGCTCGAGGCCGTCCGAGAATCCCACGGCGACCTTCCATTCATCCTCTTGACCGGCCGCGGCAACGAGGGAGTAGCGAGCGAGGCTATCTCCGCGGGCGTGACCGACTACTTCGAGAAGCGCGACGGCACCGAACAGTACACCGTGCTGGCGAACCGCATCCTCAACGCAGTGGACGCCAGCCGGATGCGAGGACGGCTTGACGAGCACAAGCGCCAGCAGGAGTCGACGGTCGCCCTTCTGAGCGAGCTATACGATGTAACGACGGATGCAGACGCAACTGCAGACGAGAAACTCTCTCGGCTACTGGCGATCGGTCGCGACTGGCTCGACATACCGTATGGGTTCCTGACCCGCATCGACGGCGAAGCAGGTGAGCGCCAACAGAGGATTGTCAAGTCGGTGGGGAGTCACGAACTGCTCCAACCAGGTGAAACCGCACCATTGTCAGAAGCGTACTGCCGGCACACCATCGAGACCGAGGGGCGGTTCGCCGTCGCCGACGCTGTCGCGGCCGGCTGGGAGAACGACCCTGCCTTCGAGCTGTTCGAGCTGGGTTGCTACGTTGGCGATGAGGTGCGGGTGAACGGCGAGCTGTACGGGACGCTCTGTTTCGCCGGGACGGAGCCGCGCCCAAAGCCGTTTAGCGACTGGGAGCGGACAGCGGTTCGGCTCATGGTAAAGCTGGCGAGCTACGAACTGGAGCGACGACGCACCCGCCGGGAGCTGCAGTCGAAGAACGAACGACTCGAGGAGTTCGCAAGCGTCGTCGCACACGACTTGCGCAACCCACTCACTGTCGCAGAAGGCCGGGTCGAACTCGCGCGTACGAATGGCGGTTCGGCGACGAAACATCTCGAAGAAGCTGCCGACGCGCTAGCGCGCAGCCAACAACTTATCGATGACTTGCTAACGCTGGCGCGTCATGCGGGCGAACTCGGCGAACTCGAGTCCGTGTCACTGGGCGCGGTGACGGAAGCCTGCTGGCAGAACCTCCCGACAGAGCGGGCGCGACTGGTCGTCGAGCGTGACCGCAAGCTGCTCGCCGACCGCCGACAGCTCCAACAGTTACTCACGAATCTTGTCCGCAACAGCGTAGAACACGGTGCCGGTGGTAGCGGACCGGATGGACGAGAATCCACGAGCGCAGACGGCACGGCCGGGGTGGCGCCCGGTTCTACAGACGGAGGAAGCGAGCCCATCGTTACCGTCCGCGTCGGGGGGACAGACGCCAGATTCTATGTCGCAGATGATGGCCCCGGGATACCCCCCGACGAGCGGGGGCGGGCTTTTGAGGCCGGCTACTCGACAAACGAGGACGGCACCGGCTTCGGGCTCCGCATCGTTGAGCGCATTGCGGACGCGCATGGCTGGTCGGTGTCGGTCATGGAGAGCGAGAATGGCGGAACCCGCGTCGACGTAACCGGCGTCGAGGGGTAGTCACCGGCCTCGGCGGAGTTCGTCGACGAGCGTCTCGATTGTCTCGCGCTGCTGTTCAAGCAAGTCGTTCTGTCGTTCGACAGCTGCCTCAAGTGCCTCGATTCGCTCGATGAGTTCCTCGCGGTTGCCGCGGTCGTCAGTCGACTCTTCCACGGCGTTGTCGGTGACACGGTCGATTGCGGGGTGGTTCTCTTCTGTATCGGGCTCGTCAACCAGCGGGTCGATGCCGGCGTCGTCGAAGTTATTGGTCCCACCTTTGGATCCCTTGTCGGCCACGTCCTCGTCGTCACGAAGGTCTGGGAGCGCATCGACGTCGTGGTACGCTAGTAGCGCGCTCTCGACAGCGTGGACGACGGCATCTGCCTCGTCGGAGGGGAGTTTCACTCGCTGGGGCCGGCCGTCGACAGTGATGACGAGCCCGGTGGCGACTTCACCCGCCTCCGTGTCGAGATCGGTCACGGCCGAGAACGGGAATGACTCGTAGTCGTCGTCCCAGACGGCACCGCCGACGTGTTTCAGCAGCCGGGCATCTGTGACGACGAGTGTCAGTTCGGAGAAACGAAACGCCCGCCGTACCGTCTCGGTTCTGTCGGTGACACCGGTGGCTGTAAGTACGCCCTCGAGCAACGGCACGAGTACGTCATCCGTCCGTTCATCGGGGACTGTGAACTTTCCAGCGGTATCGACATAGGTGAGTTCAACGGTAGTCTTTCGCCTACCGGACGTTACGTCGATTCGTTCGACATCATGCGGATACGCGGAGACGGACTCATCCGACAGTAGCCCCTCAGCCCGGTAGACAAGCGTCCGGGTCGGTGTGACGAAGACGGCATCTTCACCGCCGAGGTCGACCCGGGTGCGCACGTTCTCGCCGTCAAGCCGCTCGGTCACGAGCGGTGGGACGTCCATACCCCACAGTCCCCGCCGCTCGGCTTAAATCCGCTGGGAGCCGCCGCGGCCCGCCGTAGCCGGGCGATGCGTCCCGGATGGACAGGTTCAAGTCCGCCACCGGACTACCCCGACGCAGGCCGGGTGGCTTAGCTGGACATAGCGCCGCACTCATAGGGTTACGCGGCTGTCACGCAGTCCCTCCGGGCTGTCTCCCGGGACCTGGGACATGCGGAGATCGTGGGTTCGGAGCCCACCCCGGCCACTTACCATTTCGTTGAGGTGCGACAGGGAGTCCACGAGCGACATTGCCGGATTCGACCTATTGTAGTGACATCCTCAGAGAGACCGCCACTCGACTAACTCGAGATGCTGGTCACCACACCAGCGCGAGTGACATGGTGGTCACGTCGGGGCTCCAACGCCCCCCATCCGTTAGGTGGAAGCTTCGGGCGTCGCGAGCTCGTCTGGCACCGGCGACTGGTGGCCTTGTAATACAGTGGATTCGAACCCGCAGAACAACGCTTTCCTGCGTCCCGACCTGCCCTCCAGCAAATGACGACTATAGCCACACAATACGACCGGACGGCGCCATGACTGAGACTGGCCTTGGCCCGCGCGTCGGCGTTGACGTCGGCGGGACGTTCACCGACGTAGTGCTCATCGCCGACGACGAGTTGACAACGGCGAAGGTACCCTCGACTGCCGACCAGAGCGACGGCGTGCTCGCAGGCATCCGGAAGGCGTGTAACTCGGCTGACGTCGCGCCGGCCGAACTGGCGGAATTCGTCCACGCGATGACCGTCTCGGTCAACGCACTACTGGAGCGATCTGGCGCGGAGACGGCACTGGTCACCACCGAGGGGTTCCGGGACGTACTCGAGATTGGCCGCCAGACCCGGCCAGCGCTGTACGACCTCGACGCCGAGAAGCCGGCGCCGCTGGTTGCCCGCCGACACCGCTACGAACTCTCGGAGCGGGCAACGACAGATGGCATCGAGACAGGCGTTGACGAGACAGCCCTCCAGGAATTGACCGACGAGCTGCGCGCTGAGGGCGTCGAGAGTGTTGCCGTCGCGTTCCTACATGCCTATGCCCATCCGGCCAACGAGCAGCAGGTTGCGGCCTACCTCCGTGAGCACTTGGACGTGCCAGTGTCCGTCTCGCACGAGGTGCTCGCAGAGTTCCGCGAATTTGAGCGGACGGCGACGACCGTCGCAGACGCCTACGTCACCCCGGCCATCGATGTGTATATTGGCCGGCTAGCCGAGCGGGCCCGCGAAGCGGGCGTGCCAGCGCCGCGGGTGATGCAGTCGAACGGCGGCATTGCCAGTGCCGAGGCCGTCCGCAACCGGGCCGTGACAACTGTTCTCTCCGGACCGGCAGCGGGCGTTATCGGTGCACGCCGCGTTGCCGGTCCAGTCGCGGACGAGCGTGGACTGGATGGGCTAATAACGTTCGACATGGGTGGCACGTCCAGCGATGTGAGTCTCGTACGCGACGGCGAGGTTGAGCGGACAACCGACACTGTCGTTGACGGGGTGCCCGTGCGAACGCCGATGGTCGACGTGAACACTATCGGCTCAGGCGGTGGGAGTGTCGCATGGGTCGACACTGGAGACGCACTTCGGGTCGGTCCCGAGTCAGCTGGTGCTGACCCCGGTCCGGCCTGCTACGGGCGCGGCGGTGAGCAGGCAACGGTAACGGACGCTGCACTCCTGCTCGGCTATATTGGCTCCGATGCGCAACTCGGTGGCGAGCTGTCGCTCGACCTGGCGGCTGCCCGTGACGTACTCGGCCGCCTCGCCGCGGCCGCGGGCCTCGAGTCCCCCCGCGAGGCAGCCCGAGGGATTTATCGTGTCGCTAACGCGAAAATGACCCAGGCTGTCCGTGAGATGACCGTCGAACGAGGGTATGACCCCCGCGGGTTTGGACTCGTTGCGTTCGGCGGCGCGGGGCCGATGCATGCGGTCCCTGTGGCGTCCGAACTCGATATCGAGACGGTCGTTCTCCCGCTCGCGAGCGGCGTACTCTCGGCGTACGGGCTACTAGATGCCGACGAGCGCTACGACGCCGTCCGGACGCAGATGGGCGAACTCGCGTCTATCGACGAGACACAGCTGAGAGAGACGTTCGCCGAACTCGCGGCCGAGGTGCGCGCAGAGACGGAATTCGGCGACCCGACGGTCGATTTGTCGGCGGATTTACGATATGTCGGCCAGAGCTTCGAGTTGACGGTATCCGCTGACGCCGACCCATCCGTCGCCGACCTACGCGAGCGGTTCCATGCCGCCCACGAGCGTGCGTACGGCTATACGGCCGAGGAACCCGTTGAAGTGGTCAACCTCAGAGCGACGGCCCGCGTCGAGCGGGGCGTCACTGACGCCGCACACAAGGGAGACGGCACCCCCGAGCGCGGGGAACGCACTGTCGACTTTGGCAACGGCCCCGTCGAGACGCCAATATATGACCGTCGGGCACTCTCGACGGGACGGTATGTCGACGGGCCGGCGGTACTCGCCGGCCCTGAGAGCACAGCCGTCGTCCCGCCAAGATGGGGCGGGTGTGTCCGTGGGGACGGCACACTCGTAGTGACGCGAGGTGAGACGGCGTGAGTGACATCGACCCGGCGACCTTGGAGATACTCCGCAACCGACTCGAGGGGGTAGCCGAGGAGATGGGTCGCGTACTCGTGCGGGGTGCATACTCGCCGAACATCAAAGAGCGACGCGACTGCTCGACAGCACTGTTCGACGCCGACGGCCGAATGGTCGCGCAGGCCGAGCATATCCCCGTCCACCTCGGCGCGATGCCCGAGGCCGTCGCGGCGGTCCAGGACCGAGACCCTGCGCCTGGCGAGGCATACCTGCTGAACGATCCGTTCGCGGGCGGCACCCACCTCCCAGATGTCACGATTGTCTCGCCGCTGGCGCCCGACGGCGACGTGCTGGGCTACGCGGTCACGCGCGCCCACCACGCCGACGTCGGCGGCGGGACACCCGGGAGTATGCCAGCCGGCGCGACCGAAATTTACCAGGAGGGACTCCGTCTGCCGCCGGTCCGGCTGGCGGTCGACGGCGAACTCGTTGAGGATGTTCTCAACCTGCTGCTGGGAAACGTACGCGGGATTGACGAGCGGCGGGCTGATCTCCGGGCACAGCTTGCGGCTAACGAGCGGGCGGCCACCCGCATCGCCGAACTCGCGGATGGCGAGACAGATCTCACGTCGGCATTCGACGCCGTCATCGACTATTCTGCAACCCGGATGCACGGGGAACTGGCCGAGATACCCGACGGCCGCTACACAGCAACGGATGTATTGGAGGGCGACGGAGTCACCGATGAGGACGTGCCGGTTGAGGTGTGCGTCGAGGTAGACGGTCCGTCAGTCGAAGTCGACTTCACTGGCACCGCGGCACAGGTCGCGGGTAACATGAATGCCCCACTTGCGGTTGCGAAGAGCGCAGTCTACTTTGCCGTCCGTGCGGTAACTGACCCCGAGATACCGCCGAATCACGGCTGTTACGCCCCGGTCGAGGTCCACGCGCCCGAGGGGTCGCTGCTCAACCCACAGCCGCCGGCGGCCGTCGTGGGTGGCAACGTCGAGACGAGTCAGCGGATTACCGATGTCGTGCTCGCGGCGTTCGCCGAGGCGCTCCCAGGAGAACTTCCCGCCCAAGGTCAGGGGACGATGAACAACCTGGTCGTCGGCGACCGTGGCGCTGACGGATTCACATACTACGAGACAATCGCTGGTGGATTTGGTGCCCGGCCGTCAATGGACGGGATGGATGGTGTCCAAGTAGGAATGACCAACACGCTCAATACCCCCGTCGAGTCCATCGAGACGGAGTACCCGCTCCGGGTTGATCGGTATGCACTCCGCCCAGATTCGGGCGGGGACGGCCAGTTCCGAGGCGGGTTGGGCATCGAGCGAGCGATTACTGTGAAGACAGACGCTGTCGTGTCGCTGCTAACCGAGCGGCGCCGCCATCCTCCCGCTGGCGCCGACGGTGGCGAGGACGGCGCCCTTGGCGAGAATCTAATCAATGGGTCAACCGTCGGAGCCAAGACCACCCGCGAGGTGGCCGCTGGCACCACGGTGACGGTGCGAACGCCGGGCGGCGGCGGCTACGGTCCACCAGCCGATCGAAATCCTGCCGCCCGCGAGCGAGACCGCCGCGATGGGAAGACCACCGACAGCGATTCCCCACGATAATAACATTATTTATTATTATATCCAGCAGCTAGCGCGGCCGCCCTATGACGCCACCGCTCACACGCCGGTCCCTGCTCGGGACCGTCGGCAGCGCCAGTGCACTCGCGTTTGGTCCCCGACTGGCGACGGCGACGGCCGCCGACAAGCGATTCATCGTCGACACCCGCGAGAACGTCCGACTCGGTGACGCACGCGTCGTCCACGACCTCAATCCCGTCGACGCGTTAGTCGTCGAGACGAACGACCCCGCGACGCTTGACGGCCGGTATGCCCCAGATGTCGGACTCGCCCTCGATCTTCCCGTTGACGCCCAGTCGTACGGCGCCACAGCCGCCAGCGTCGACGCGCTCTCGGAGTTCCAGTGGGACAAGTCTAGCCAGCGGGTGTCCATGGTCCACGACCACACAACCGGTGGTGGCACCCGCGTCGCGGTAATCGATACGGGTATCGCCGCAGCCCACCCGGACCTCGGGGATGCCGTTGACAGACGTCGCTCTCGCAACTTTACTGACGACGGCGGCGATTTCACCGATGTCGGCTATCACGGCACCCATGTGAGCAGTATTATCGCCGGCGCAACGCGCGACGGCCGGGGCGTCCTCGGGACGGCTCCCGACACGGACCTTGTGGTGTGTCGCGTTTTCTCCGGGCGCGGCACGACCAGTTTCGGGACGATTCTCGCGGCGATGGTATACGCCGCGCGTGTCGGCTGTGACGCCGCCAACATGAGCCTCGGCGCTTACCCGATGCCGCTGGCCGACGACGATATCCAGGTGTTGCTTGACCTGTTTGATCGCGCAACGACGTTCGGCCGCGAGCGCGGGACGTTGTTCGTCGCTGCGGCGGGTAACGCCGGCGTCAACCTCGACGAGGATGGCCCACTCATCAGCCTCCCCGCCGAGGCTGACGACGTGGTGAGCGTGAGCGCCACCGGCCCAATCGGCTTCCGCTGGGACGACGACCCTGGCGAGGACGACCCGCTTGACGACCTCCGACGATCGACACACACCCCCGCCTTCTACACCAATTATGGCGAGCGGGCAATCGATCTGAGCGCGCCTGGCGGCAACGCCGACACCGATGCGATGGGAAGCGGCGAGGCGTGGTTCCTTGACCTCGTCTTCGGTGCTGTCCCCGGCGGCTACGCGTGGCTAGCCGGCACAAGCATGGCCGCTCCACAGGTGACCGGTACGGTTGCGTTGGTACGGAGCCGTCACCCAAATCTGTCGGCACCGGATGTCGCCCGGCACCTCACGGCAACCGCGGAGGGTGCCTCCGCACAGCAGTACCACGGAGCCGGCCATCTCGACACCCGGGCGGCTGCTACACAGGAGATAGAGTTCCGCGACGGCTGAGCTACAGCGACGGCTGTTCAACGTGGTGACGCCAGAATGCTGGGCGACGGTAGCGGTCGTGGGCAGCACGGTAACCGCGGGCGAGTCCGACCGGTGCGAGCAGTTTCGCTAGCGGCCGTGTCACGCGCGGGTCTCGCTCGGTGAACACCGTATCCCGGGAGAGTCGATCGGCGATGACCGCCTGCTGGAGCGGCGACTCTGCGTCGGCCGTCTCGTCGTGGGCCAACCCGCCAAGCGTTGGCAGAACGTGCCCGATACGGCCGGGCGGCTCAATGTCCGTGACGACCACGCCTAGCTCCGACCCAAGACACCGGAACGTGTGACGGACATCTGTGGGCACGTCGACGCGCTCGCCGGCAGCCACGCGGCGTCGCTCGCCGTCAAGTCGAAACTCGATTCGTCCCTGGCGCACGTCGAACGATTCTTGACTAGTCGCGTGGTAATGCTCAGGCGGACCGCTATACCCCGGCCCGAAGACACTGACCAGCCGAATCCGCTCGTCGTCGTCCACGAGCCGCGCCGCCCACGACGGCCGCGTTGGGTGGGAGGTGAGCGGGCCGACCCGCTCGCGCAGCAGTGCCGCGAGGTGGCCATCCGTCTCGAGTTCGAACCCCGTCCCCGGAACCGGCTCACCCGTCGAATCGAGCGTCCGGCCGGTTGTCACCGTCGTCATATCGGCATGTGGACTGCCAGCGTCGAAACGCTTCCCCTCTGGGAGCACACCGTAGTAGTACGCGTAGCGGTTACCAAGCTGTCTGACGGTTTCATTACGCCTCTTGGGGCGTGAAACACCGTCACATACGTTATGTATGTAGGGAGTTAGAACCGACCAATGGGCGCGCCAGCAGGGAGTATTACCGTCCTTCACGTCGAGGACGAGGCCGACTTCGCGGAGTTGACGGCGGCACACCTCCAACGCGAGGACGAGGGGCTCGCAGTCACGACAGCTACCACCGTCGACGAGGGGCTCGAACGGTTTCGCGAGGAGCCGGTTGATTGTATTGTAAGCGACTACGACATCCCGCCACGGGACGGCATCGATTTCCTCGAGTCCGTCCGCGAACTCGACCCGGACATCCCTTTTATGCTGCTCACAGGAAAGGGGAGCGAGGAGGTGGCCAGTGAGGCGATTTCTGCGGGCGTGACCGACTACCTCCAGAAGGGGACTGGTACCGGCCAATACGCGGTACTGGCGAACCGCATCCGCAACGCCGTTGAGGGATCACGTGCCGAGCGGGCTGCCGCCCGGACAGAGCGGCGGCTGACCGAACTAGCACGCAACAGCAACGACATCTTGTGGATGTTCTCCGCCGACTGGTCAGAGTTGCTCTTCATGAACGACGCCTACGAAACCATCTGGGGAGAGTCGGCCGAGGAACTACGGGCGGAGCCGACTGCCTTTCTTGACGGCGTCCATCCCGACGACCGCGAGCGAGTGCGGGCGGCGATGGAGGCACTCTCGGAGGGCCGCTCGATTGATATCGAATTCCGCGTCAACGCCAGTGAGTCGTACGGTCGGTGGGTGTGGGTGCAAGGCGAACCAATACGCGAAGACGGCGGAGTAGCCCGGGGGGCTGGCTTCGCGCGGGATGTCACCGCTCGGAAGCGCCGCGAGCAGGCGCTTGAGGAGCTGCACGCCGTCGCCACCGAGCTCCCCAGTTACGACACTGAGGAGGCAGTGTGTCGCCGAATCGTCGCGGCCGCCGAGAACATCCTTGAGTTCGATATGTGCGTCACCAATCTTGAGTCGGATGGTTGGCTCGATGTCGTTGCAACCTCCGAAGAACTGCCCGAGGGAGGCGCAGCCGGGATGGCGGTCGACGAGGGGATGGCAGGCAAAACATACCAGACAGGCGAG
Organism: Halosegnis sp.; assembly: GCF_042216475.1. Taxonomy (NCBI): domain Archaea; kingdom Methanobacteriati; phylum Methanobacteriota; class Halobacteria; order Halobacteriales; family Natronomonadaceae; genus Halosegnis; species Halosegnis sp. Next base: position 57,081 of record NZ_JBDGTV010000001.1, on the reverse strand, counting down.
TCCTATCGCATCGACGATGTCGCCGAGGCGACGGCTGCGAATCCACAGGGCCCATACCGATCGGCGCTGTCCATCCCAATTGGTGAGCATGGCGTCTTCCAAACCGTCTCGGAGTCGACCGGGGCGTTCGACGACAACGACCGCGAACTGGCCGAACTGCTCGTCGCCCACGCCATCCGAGAGCTGGACCGTATCGCCTACGAGCGGAGCCTTGAGCAGTACGAGACCATCGTTGAAGCATCCGGCGATGGCATCTACGTCGCCGACGCTGAGGGCCAGTACACGCTGGTGAACGAGGCGTTCGCCGACCTCACCGGTTACGACCAAGCGGAGCTCGTCGGTACCCACGCCTCGTCGGTACTTAGCGACGACTCCTACGAGCAGGCGCTCGATAACATCCGAATGTTCCTCTCGGGGGAGACAGACACGACACAGACAACGCAAGAAGTGACTGTCGTCCGGGCCGACGGCGAGCGGGTACCCTGCGAGGACGGGCTTGCACTGCTTCCTCTCGAGGGCGGTGAGTACCGCGGCGTGGCGGGGGTTGTCCGCGATATCTCCGCGCGGAAAGCTCGGGAACGCGAGCTTGAGCAGTACGAGACCATGACGAACGCCATCGGTGACATGGTGTATATCCTTGACAACGACGGCCACTTTCAGTTCGTCAATGACGCCGCCGAGGACCTCACGGGCTACAGCCGCGACGAACTGCTCGACGCCCACGTCACCCTGCTCGCAGACCGCGACGATGTTAAGACGAGTACGGCCGTTCTTGAGGAGCTGCACGAGGGGAACAAGCGGGCGACGGCCGCGTTTACCTGGACGCTCACCGCCGCAGACGGTACGGAGCTGCCTGTCGAATCGCAAATATCGTTGCTGTATGACGGCGACGAGGTGGTCGGCTCCGTCGGCGTGGTCCGAGATGTCGCCGATCAGCTGGAACGCGAGCGGGAACTCGAACGGCGCAACGAGCGGTTAGAAGCGTTCACTAGCGTCGTCAGCCACGATCTGCGAAACCCGCTCAACGTCGCAGCAGGCCGACTGGAACTGGCACGCGAAGACTGTGAGAGCCCTCACCTCGGAGAGGTGGCCCACGCGCTCGACCGGATGGACGCACTCATCGACGACTTGCTTACGCTGGCGCGCAACGGCCAGCAGGTAGGCGAAACAGAACCGGTCGGGCTCGCGGCAGCGACGGAGCGAGCTTGGCGAACCGTCGCCGGCGAGGACGCGACCCTCTCCGTTGAGACGGATCAGCGGGTGCTCGCGGACCCCGGCCGGCTCGACGGTCTACTGGAGAACCTGCTGCACAACTGCGCCGAACACGGCCACTCAGACGGAGGCGCTCGCATCGTCGTTGGTGATCTACCGGACGGCTTCTACTCGCCGACGACGGACCCGGAATACCGCCCGACGAGCGCGAGCGGGTGTTCGAGCGAGGCTACTCCACCGGCGACAAGGGGACGGGATTCGGGCTGGCCATCGTTGAAGAGATCGCCGAGGCTCATAGCTGGTCGGTCTCAGTTACGGCGAGCGAGTCTGGCGGGGCACGCTTCGAGATAACTGGCGTAACCGCCGCCGAGTGACCGGCATAACCGTTATATTCTCGTTCGTATAGAGACGCGTGTGCCGCTGCTCACGCTCGAGACGACCTGCCGGCTCGGTCCAGCCGACAAGCGGGCCGTTACCGACCGGCTGACCGAGCTGTACGCCGACCACATGGAGACGGGGACCGGCCACGTGGCCGTAGTCATCCACACGCATCCGAACGGTGGGCTGGCACTGGGCCGACTCACCCCCGACGAGGACGCCGTGCTGCTGGACGCGGACGTGCGGCGGGGCCGCTCATTCGACCAACAGCGGGCGTTCGTTGAGGCGGCCTTCGAGGCGGTTGCGACTCACTGGGGCGTCCCGACTGAGAATGCCTATGCCGTCGTGACCGCTCACGATGGCGAGCAATTCCATGAGGCAGACCGCGTCCTCGCGTCGTGGGATGCAGACGAGGCAGGCGAGGGGCCCTGACTATAGCAGCGCGGTCCCGAGGTGGACGACAGGGACGAGCACGAACAGGTATGCGAGCGCCGACAGCGTCCAGTCCCGGGCGACCGGCGCACGCCGGGTGCTCCGGAGCCGCGAGCGCGGCAGGACGACACCGACGAAGAAGCCGATCATCAACACGAGCAGGACGACGCCGACGCTTAGCGTCGTCACAGGTGTAGGTCCGCCGACAAGGAACTCCCCGGCGTATAGCAGCCAGACGAATAGCGGGCCGGTGAGTCCGCCGGCGAGGTAATGGACGACAGTCGCCAACCGTTGGGGTGCGTCGTCGGGGTGGGCGCCGGTAAGGACGCCGCTCGCGACCTGTGGAGGAGTCTCTCCCTCCGGAAGCCGCGCCATCACGCGATCCATGACGAGCGTGGCGAGCACAGCACCAAGCAGGCCGACAGGGAACCGCAGCGCTGGCTCGGGCGCGGCCACGAAGTTGGGTTGCATACGCGCGCCGTCGGCTCCCCACCTCAAACCATTGTCGTTGCCGGACGCCGGGGGTTTTTGCGCCCGCCGCAGCGAGTGGGGATATGCGCGCCGCTCGATACCACGGTCCGGGCGATATCCGCGTTGAGGAAGTACCGAAGCCAGAGATTGAGGGACCGGACCACGCCATCGTCCGCGTCACCCACACCGCCATCTGCGGCTCCGACCTTTGGTTCTACCGGGGAGAGAGTGATCGCGAGGCCCCATCGCCTGTTGGTCACGAGCCGATGGGCATCGTCGAAGAGGTTGGGGAGGACGTCGTCTCTGTCGAGCCTGGCGACCGCGTGCTGGCACCCTTCGCCGTATCCTGTGGAGCGTGTGAGTTCTGTCGCAAAGGGCTCCACACCTCCTGTGTAAACGGCGACTCGTGGGGCGGTGACAACGGTGGTGGTCAGGGCGAGTACGTCCGGTGTACGCAGGCCGACGGGACGCTCGTGCGCGTCCCCGACCGTCACGCCGACGACCCGGAGACACTGCGTTCGCTCCTCCCGCTGACGGACGTGCTGTGCACGGGCCACCACGCCGCAGTCAGCGCGGGTGTCGACGAGGGGGCGACGTGTGCTGTCGTTGGCGACGGCGCTGTCGGATTGTGTGGCGTTCTCGCGGCCCGCCGGCTGGGCGCCGAGCGTATCGTCGCCGTCGGCCATCACGAGGACCGACTCGCCATCGCGGAGGAATTCGGTGCGACCGACCTCGTGAGCGCCCGCGGCGAGGCGGCCGTTGAGGCGGTGCGCGAGGTGACGAACGGCGGCGCCAACCACGTCCTCGAGTGCGTAGGCGCGGAGTCGGCGATGGAAACAGCGGTCAACGTCGCCCGTCCCGGCGCCACCGTCGGCTACGTCGGTGTTCCACACGGGATGGATGCCGGCGTCGATCTGTTCCCCTTCTTTGGCGACAACATCACTCTTCGGGGGGGCGTCGCGCCTGTCCGCGCGTATATCGAGGAGCTGATGGCCGACGTGCTACAGGGGACGCTTGACCCGTCACCGGTGTTCACAAAGACAGTGGATCTCGAAGGAGTGCCGGAAGGTTACCGCGCGATGGATGAGCGCGACGCGGTGAAGGTGCTAGTTGAACTTTAGCCCGTCCGACGGTCGTCGAACGCCGCCGCCACCGTCGCGAGCGTCTGTTCGTCGTGGAACGTTGGGTCGACATAGAAGACGGCGCGGGCGTCGACACCCGCTAACCGGCCAGTAATCGTATGGAAGAATTGGAACGCTGTCCGAGTGTCGACGTACTGGAGTAGGACAGACACAGAGTCGAACCGGACGAGCAGGTCATCGACACGCCCCCATGAGTCGAGCGCGCTGTTAAGCGCGATACCGATACCTGTGAGGTCGTCGGGCGCCCAACTGACTCGACAGGGACGTCAAGCGACTCGGCCGTGCTTGGACCAATCTCAACGAGGGCAAGCGACATCGGCGGAGGATCGCGATCGGCCCACAGCCCGCGGCGAGCGGCCGCGTCGGCTTCGGTAGTGAATTCGAGGACGTGGAGCCGCTCTGTCCCGTTGACTGAGGGCGGGGCTGGCGGTCCCTCGCCATCTGTCTCGACCAGCACTGCCTCTCCCCGGTGTAGGTCGGCCTCTTCGTGCACGTGGACTCCCTTCGGAGTCAGTAGTAGCCCACTCGGTATGGCTCTGCCGGCTCAACCCGAACCTACTTCATCCGCTCGGCCCCTTGAGAAGGTAATGCCAGAGTGCGCCAGCTGTGGGGAATCGGTCGGGGTCGCCGAGGAGCACATCCAACTGGAACACCACCACGAGCACATGCGCTTCGAGAGCACCTTTTGCGGCACTGACTGTGCGATGGCGTACCTCGACGATGGACTGAGCGGGTGAGGTGTGGCCGGCGACGACTGCTCGCGGCCGTCGGGACGCTCGTTCTCGGAGCCGGATGCGGGGAGCCGTCGGCGGCAACCCAGTTTCGCCGTCGGCTCCGTACTGGCGATATCGCAGTCCGCGCGCTCTCTGAGACGAAGGACGCGTGGGTGCTCGAATACCTGACGGCCGCGAGCAATACGGCTGACCTCCGCGGGGAAGCCCGGCGCGTCGCCGTTGCATATGCGGCGACAGTCCCCGCCGGTGACCACCGACTCGACGCGACGGCTGTCGCCGATGCGGCCGACGCGCTGTCTGCGGAGTGGTATGCAGAAGGGACGTGGGCGCGTGCACACGCCGCTGGTGACCTCTCGACGGCAGCCTACCTCGACCGTGTCGCCGGGACGACCGACGCGTTCTAAGAAACCGAAAACTCCGAGAGCGTCGGCGCCGGGGGCTGGCGTATGGACGACGCCTTCCGTTTCCGCGAGGAGATACCGCTTCGGCTCCGTGACCTGGATCAGATGAACCACGTCAACAACGCCGTCTACGCGACATTTCTTGAACAGACCCGGTCAGCGTACTTTCGGGAGGTGGTCGGCGCACCGCTGGAGGAGATCGGCGCCGTCATCGCGGACCTCGCAATCGAGTTCGAGCAGGCCATCACCTTGGATGCTGGCCACGTCACAGTCGGTGCGCGTGCGACCGATCTCGGCGATAGCAGCGTCCCATTGGTATATGAGGTGTGGGCCGACGGCGAACGGGCGGCGACGGGCGAGACGACGCTCGTGTATGTCGACCGCACCTCTGGCGAGGTGCGGTCGCTGCCCGATTCGTGGCGCGCGGCCATCACCGACTTCGAAGAGTTCGACGACAGGACGTGAGGCGGCTCGGTCCGGGGTTATAAACGGGCGACCGCCGAACGCCGGACACGATGCGTTCGGCCGAGGACACAGAGGCCACAGCGGGGCTTGACCCCGAGACGCTGCTCGGTGACGACCACGAGACGTTCACCGGGGTGACGAGCGGCGAGCGTGCCGGGCCACTTGCTGTTGTCGCCGCGCCATTCGCAGGCCGGCAGACAGTGGTTGCCGCCGCCGCCGACCGCCTCGGGGTCGAGGCTGTGTCGCTGTCGGCCGACCGGGCCTCTGTTCCCCAGGTGCCCGCCGAAGGCCCAGTCGTGGTCGACGGCTGTCACCACCTCTACCGGCGGGCAGTCGGTGGCTTCGACCGACTCGACGAGTTCCTCAACCGGCTGGCGGCCGCTGAGGGGCCGGTGGTGACCGGCTGGAACCGCTACGCGTGGACGTACCTCGCGGCCGTCAGGGGGCTTGATCGCGCGTTTGCTGACCGAGTTGATGTCGGCCCGGTGGCCGCGGAAGCAATCGCGGAGGTGGTACTCTCGCGGTACGGTGACCTACCGTCGTTCGCGGCCGACGAGTCGATGTCGAGGGAACGACGAGTGCGGTTTCGGCGGCGCCGGATAAGCGTCGGCGGCTACGGGCTGGAGGTACCGGTACCGACATTGCGGCCGCCGGCCGGCGAGGTGGCACCAGCCGACGTGGTGTTCGAGCGGTTGGCGGCTGTCACCGAGGGAAACGTCGGCGCGGCGACAGCTATCTGGACGAGCGCGCGCAGCGAGGAGATGCGTCCGAGCGACGTCGTCGGCGCCGGAACTGATCCGACGCTCGACCGGGAGGAGGCGTTCTGCTTGCGGCTCGTGCTCGCTAAAGGGCGGGTTGCCCGCTCGGAGCTGGAAGCGGTCATCGGCGAGGGCGTCGATCGTGTGGTCGGCCGTCTGGTCCGGGCCGGGCTACTCGTTCACGAGGGAGCCTTCGTCACGCTCGAGCCAGCGGCGTTGCCGACGGCGACGGCCGCAGCCGACCGGAGGCCGATACTGTGAGCCAGCCGGCCGTCGACCTCGGGTTTGATCTGGGTCTACTGGTCGACCTGCTTGTGGTCGTTATCGCTGCCTACCTGCTGGCGCGGGCGGTTCGGGCCGTCGTGAGCGCAGCCGCAGAGCGGCTTCCCCGTCGCCGGCTGTCGGTGAAGATACTCGTTCCAATCGTGAGCTTCCTCATCTATGGGGTCGCTGGCTACGTCATACTGGTGCCGGTCTTAGGCGTTTCCTCGACGCAACTGCTTGCCATCTCAGGGCTGCTTGCGGCCGCGCTTGGATTCGGGCTACGAGACCTATTTGCGGGGGTCATCGGTGGGCTGGTCATCATCACAGAGCAGCCGTACCGGGTTGGAGATAAGGTGACTATCGGCGACCACTACGGCGAGGTGGTGAGCATCGGGCTCCGATCAACGACGCTCCGCACGCCCGATGACACCGCCGTCACCGTCCCCAATGGGACGCTGTTCACTGCGAACGTGGCAAACGCCAACGACGGTAGCCCAGAGATGATGGTCGTCGTTGAGGTAGACATCGCCCCAGAGGCAGATCTCGGGCGAGCACGGACCATCCTCGAAGAGGCCATCGTCACCTCACGCTACGTTTTCGTTGACGATGACCACCCGGTTGCTGTGCTGGTCGATGACGAGACCTATTACCGGACGCTGCGCGGGAAGGCATACGTGGCTGACCTACGTGATGAATTCGCGTTTGCCTCCGACGTGACAGAGCGGGCGCTCGACGGCTTTGAGGCCGCAGGTGTCGAGACGCCAGAGTATCCGCCACACGAGCGGGGCCGCGGGGGGTAGCTCAGCCGTCCGCGCGCCACTCAGCTGCGAGCGCTGTCGCCTGCGCACGGTCGGACACCCGCTCGTGGCGGTAGGCCGATCCCTCGGGGGCCTGTTCAAGTCGGTCAAGGCTGACGACCCACTCGCCGCGTGCCGTCTCACGGGCGAGCAGGCGGGCGTGGCCATCACCCCGCTCCCACTCGACGCGCGTCGGTTCATTCTGGACACGCTGCCACTCCATACCGGGAGGTCGAGAGCCGGTGTCGTAAGTCGTTCGACGGCGAACCGAAGCGTTAAGACGAGTACGCCGTCACCCCAAGACAACGATGCTCGCCGTTCCGCTGCAGGTCGTCGACAACTTCTTGCTCCAGTATAACGCGGGGCAGGTGTTGCTGGCGCTCCTAATCCTCTCGACGCTGGCCGCACTCCCGCTGAAGTCGCTGAAGGTCATCGGAATCAACACTGTCGTGTTCGGTCTCATCTTTATGCTCACACCGGGATCGCTCGCCCCCGTCCAGTACCGCTTCCTCGGCGTCGCTTTATTGTTCGTTGGGCCGCTGCTCGTCGTCTCAGCGCGCCGCTAACGGTATAACGAGAGATAAATCGCGCCAAACCCGACGGAGAACGGCACCGTCCCAGCAATCTGCAGTAACATGAATGTCCGGCTCATCTCTGACGAGGAGAGCAGCAACTGGGTGTTTAGATTCGAGACGGCGACGCCCATACTAATGAACGCGAACCCGACGAACGCGAATTTTAGCCGCTCCGTGCGACGGTTTCGGTAAGCTCGGTAACTGATGACCGTCAGCCCAAGCGACAGGCCGAACAGGACCAACCGAAACAGCGCGAGCACGACGCCGGCGATGTCAAGGATCATCCGCGGTCACCCGCGAGTTCGTCCCATAACTGTTCGAACCGATCCGGCACGTTAGCTCGACGGTACACCCTGACTTCGTATTCGCCGTCATCGTCGAGCTTCACCACGGTCGACTCGAAGTTGCACTCGTAGACATTGTAATGGTTGCCGTCACCGGAGACCTCAGTCCGCTCGGTCACCAAGTCATGCCGCTCCAACAGCTCGAGCCGTCGGTAGATGGTTGGGAGGGACATGTCACACGCATCCGCAAGCTGTTTCGCCGGTCGCGGCTCTGTGGCGACGGCCGCGAGTACCTCACGGGCCCGCTCGTCGCCGATGGCGTCGAGTACCTCTTCGACCGGGCGAGACTCGTCCACGCCAACTCCATCGGGGGCGAGCCGATAAGCGTTGTTGCCGTGTTACACGACAGTCGTCCGGAGCGTCCCGATGCCCTCGTACTCAATGGCGACCGTCTCGCCTGGCTCAACGAGCCCCGGGTTGGCCGGGCTCCCGAACGCGATTACATCACCCGGTCGGAACGTGAACCGTTCGGAGAGGTAGCTCACTACCTCTCGGGGGGAAAAGAACATGTTCGTAGTGTTGTCCTCCTGTCTGAGCTCGCCGCCGACGTGCGCCTGCATGTCGAGCGCGCTCGGCTCCACGTCAGCGACGACTGGTCCGAGCGGTGCCGAGCCGTCGAACGCCTTCCGGGCAGTGCGGCCCTGCTGGTCAAGCGCGTCGAGGTCGTTCATAATCGTGTATCCTCGAACGACGTCGTCCACCTCCGACTCCGTGATATCGTGACACCGCTCGTCGATGACAGCCGCAAGCTCGCCAGCATAGGTAAGCTCCTCGGTGAACGACGGGTATGCGAGTTCGGTGTCCGGGTCGAGCAGCGAGGTCGGCCCCTTGAGGAAGAAGTCGGGCTCGTCCGGCACCTCATATCCCATCTGGTCGACTGTCTCGCCGTAGTTGCGACCCACACAGTAGAACGCTGACGGTTCGCAGGGTGCCAGCAGTTCCGCGTCGACGCCCACCTTGACGCTGCCCTCGTCTGTCTGGACGACGCCGTCCTCGTAGCGGCCAGCGACGATGCCCTCGTCGGTCCGGACACGCGCGTGTCTCGTCGTCATACGGGGAGCGCGTGCTGCGAGTACAAACGGCTGGCGGTCCCGCTACCCTTCAGCGTCGAGCGGCTCTACGACGCCCGGATCGTCGTTTGCGGGGCTGTTCACCCGCGTCGATACCGGGTATGCTCTCAGCGCACCCTCGTACGGCGAGAGCAGCTCCGGGTCAGGCGACTCAAGCCAGCGCCGCTCCGTCTCCGAGGTGAGCACGACCGGCATCCGGTCGTGGTATGCTGACTGGAACTCGTTTGCCTTCGTGGTGACAATGGTGAACGTCTCAACCGGTTCCGACTCGACTTTCGTGTTGGCATCGCCGGCGAAGGCGTCGAGACCCGTCTGTGTCGTCTCTGGCCGGCGTCGCTCCCAGAGACCGGCCATCGCGAACGGCGCCTCGTCGGCGCGGGTGATACGGTACGGCTGGCCGTCATCCCACTCGTAGTACCCGTCGGCGAGAACGAGACAGCGCCGCCGCTCGTACGCCTCGTTGAACGCAGGCTTCTCCGCAACCGTCTCCGCACGGGCGTTGATCAGCCCGGAGAAATCGTCACCGGCCCAAGCCGGCACTAGGCCCCACGTCTGGTGGGTTACCCGCTCCGGATTGTGGTTCGTGACGACAGGCAGCGACTGACCCGGCGCGGCGTTGTAGTGGGTGGTGTACGACTCGTCGACGGTCACGCCGAACCGATTAGCGAGCTGGTCCGGCGGGAGGAAGATGCTGTAACGCCCGCACATGGCGGCTGATTATAGCCGGCTCCTCAAAATGGTGCGGCTCGCTACGCCGAGTTGGGCGGAAATTCGAACAACGCCTATACCGGGCGACCGCGAACGATGGCTATGAACAGACGGCGGTTTCTGGTGGCAGCAGGCGCGGCGGGGCTGGCCGGCTGTGTCGGCTCGTCGGGCGGCGGGAGCAGCGATGACACTGGGGGAAGTACCGACGACGAACCGTCGGGGACACCCGTCAGCACCCACCCAGCAGGTGCAAACCTCGACGCCCAGCCAATGTTGGGCGAGACGACGGAAACGCTCATTATCGCTTTCGAGGATCCCTCCTGTACGCTGTGTCGTCGATTCGAGGAGAATACATATCCACGCATCGTCTCCGAGCTCGTCGATCCAGGCCGGGCCTCATTTGTCTACCGCGGCTACCCCATCATCTACCCGTGGGGCGAGCCGGCCACGCACGTGCTTGAGGCGACGTACGCTGCGGACGCTGATGCGTTCTGGGCGCTGAAGGACCACTATTACGCCGAACAGTCGACGTTCTCGACGGAGAACGTCTACGACGCGTCTAGGGAGTTCCTCGCAAGCGAGACAGACGTGGATGCCGAGGCAGTAGTGACAGCCGCACAGGAGGGGGAGGCCGACGACGCGGTGGCGCTCGACGTAGCGGCCGGTGAAGAACTCGGTATCGGACAGACGCCGGAGTTCCACCTCTTCGCGGATGGCGTCTTCCGGACGACAGTGCGGGGCGCACAAGGGTACAGCGTATTCGAAAGCGCGCTGGGGGTGTGACGGTGCGGCTCCCGACCCGCGTCCGTGACTGGCGGCTGATGGGCCGGACCGCCCGACTTGTGCTGTCGGCGCCCGGCTACGCGCTGCTGGCGCTCGTCGCGAGTGTGGCCGCGTTGTCGGCGTTCGTCTTCTCGCTGAACGCACCGCTAGTGTGGTTTGCGCTGACCGGTGACCTCGCGGCGGCTGCGCGGGTGCAGCTGCTCGCCGGCCAGTTCCCGTTCCTCGGGCCAGCGTTCGCTCTCGAGCAGGGGCTCCTGCTCGTCGTCGTCGCAGCGCTCACCGGCGTCGATATCGCGATGGCGACGTATCACTTCCGCGAGCACGGCGTCTCCCTCCGGAAGGGTGGAACGGGGGCGGCAGGCGTCCTGCTGGGGACGCTCGGGGCCGGCTGCGCCGCCTGTGGGTCAGCCGTGCTCGTGGGGCTGCTGTCGCTGGTGGGCGTGTCGGGGTCGATTCTGTTTCTCCCGCTTGAGGGGCTGGAGTTTGCGCTGGGCGCGGTGGTCGTCCTCCTGCTATCGGTGTTCTGGCTGGCCGACGGGATGCGCGGCGGCGAGGTGAACGGCTGTCCGGTCGACATCTGACCTGCCCCCGGACTTAACTGGAACCGCGGCGTACAGCCGCCGAACCGTGGACGACGACGAGAAGGCGGAGTTCAGTACGGCCCGGGAACTGCGCGACGAGGCCGACTCGACAGCCGCGTCCGTCAGCTTCGACGTCGACAACCCGGAGCGAACCCACTCGCGAGGGGGCGGAATGTGCTACGAGGGTGGCACTGTGCTCGCGCTGGCGCCGGCCCGCCCGGAGGGACTCGCCGAGGCCGTCGAGGCAGTGTTACAGGCGGGTCCATACCGCTACGGCGACTGGTTTGACCTACCGATGCCGCTCTTTCTAGTCCACGACGACGAGACGGACGATACGTTTCGGGTCGCCGTGCGTGACGGCCGCGTGGAGCTGCATGCACGCTCAGCAACGACAGCCTCGGGGCTTCGTGCTTTCTATGAGCGACTGGCCGACCAGGTCGAAGGCCGGGTGCGCGTTGAGCGCGAGGAACAAGCGACTTGACCAGGGACCTCCTGGCTTGAGTATGACAGTCTCGCGCGTGGTCGAACTGGAGGGTCACATCATCGACTCGGGGATGATGCAGTCGGCTTTCTCCATCGTGATGGACATGGGCGGCGACTTCGACGTCGAGGAGTTCGACATCGGCCGCCGCAAGGACGAGACATCGTATGCCCGGCTTCGCGTCAGCGCCGATGACGAGGAGCTGCTCCACGAGATTCTCCACGAACTTCATCAGAACGGTGCGAATCCGGCCGATCCACATGACGCCGAACTTACGCCCGCACCCGCCGACCAAGTGGTCCCAGAGGGGTTCTACTCGACGACCAACCATCCGACGCAGATACGCTACGGCGGCGAGTGGGTACCCGTCGAGAATATGGAGATGGATTGTGCGGTCGTGGTCGATCCGGACGCCGCCGGCGGCCCGCGCGCGTATACAAAGGTGCTCAACGCTGTGCGGGAGGGCGACCTCGTCGTTACCGACTCGGGCGGTATCCGCGTTCAACCGCCCGAGCGACCGCGCGACAGCGAGGGTGCCTTCGGCTTCATGCAGGGGGGTGTCTCTGCCGAGCGGCCCTCTGAAACGACCATCCGGCAGGTGGCAGAAGCACTTGAGGAGACGAAACGCGAGAATGGCAACGTGTTGGTGGTGGCTGGACCGGCGCTCATCCACAGCGGCGCCCGCGAGGCACTAGCCTCGCTCGTTGAGGCCGGATATGTCGACGGACTCTCAACGGGCAACGGCTTCGCAGTCCACGACATTGAGCGAGACTTGTTCGGTACGTCGCTTGGAGTCAACACGGAAACGGCAGATCACGCTCGCAAGGGGCACAAACACCACATCTACACCATCTCGGAGATCATCCGTGCGGGCTCTATCCGCGATGCAGTTGAGGACGGACTGGTGGATTCGGGCGTGATGTACCAGTGCATCGAGAATGATGTTCCGTACGTGCTTGCGGGTTCTATTCGCGACGACGGCCCTCTGCCCGATACAATCACAGACGCCGTTGAGGCGCAAAACGCCATCCGCGAACAGGCCCACGAGGCCGATATGGTGCTGATGCTGTCGACACTGCTCCACTCTGTCGCCGTTGGCAACTGCCTTCCGTCGACGACCCGGGTGGTGTGTGTCGACATCAACCCGGCGACAGTCACCCAGCTGCTTGACCGCGGAAGCGCACAGGCTGTCGGTATGGTTACTGACATCGGCACGTTCGTGCCGACGCTTGCGGACGAACTACTTTAGACGCCCTCAACCGTCTCGCGATACGCCTGTACGTGCTCAGTCGTCTCAGCAATCGCCTCGGTGGCCGCGCCATCAACGTCCTCGCCCAGTTCCGCAAGCGCCCGCTCGATGCGTGCCAACCGGCCATGATCGGGGCCGCGCTCACGCTCTGCCAGCGAGCGAAGCGTCTCTGCCAGTTCGCGCGCTCGCTCCGCGTCAGAGAGATTCTCGGCCGCCCGGTCCAGTGCCGTCGCCGCCTGCCGCAGGTGGTCACGACTCATGGCCGATAGTTTCGGGTCACCGCTAAAGAAGCTGGCTCAGTCCGGCGTCGCCAGCGGAATAGTGACGACGGGCCGGTCGGTCTCCAAGAGAAGGTCCTGTGCGGTGGAGCCGAACAGCATCTTCCCGGTTGGCGAGCGCTTGCGGATGCCGATAATTATCTCGTCAACGTCGTGGTCGCGGGCGAACTCGATGATATCGACCTGCGGGCTATTGCCACGGACCAGCTGGTGGGGTTCGGCGCCGATCGCCTCCTCGAGCACCTCAAGTGCAGCCTCGCCGGCGGCAATCTCCTCGTCGCTAGTCTGGTCGCCGCCGTACAGCGAGTTGACAGCGTAGGCAGTGTCGTCCGGGCCGATACGTTCTCGCGCGTACGGGACGAGCGCCTCGCTCGTCTCTGCGCCGTCAGTCCCGATGAGGAACGTGGTCATAGCCGGTGGTTGACGCGGGCGCCTATTAAAAGGGTCGGGGCAACCGGATGGCGAATTCTGGGCTGTGTCGGGCGACAGGTTTCAGCTCGAGTCGGCCGCTGGCGGGGGTTTCGCGTCGCCTCCGCGAACCTATAAGAAGGTCCCACCCGTAGCATCGGCAACCGAATGGTTGACGATTCCCAGCTCGCGGAGAGCAAGTCAATACATAAAGCGACGGGGAAGACGTTCTGGTACGCGACGCGGGTGCTGCCCACACGGGTCCGGGAGGCGACGTACGTGCTGTACGCGTTCTTCCGGGTGGCCGACGAGGTGGTGGATGACCCAGACGGGCGGAGCCCGGCCGAGCAGCGCGAGCGGCTAGAGGCAATTCGCGACGCGGCGCTGGGTGACGGCGACGACGACCCAGTGTTGACGGCCTTCTCGGAGCTGCGCGAGCGATACGACATCCCCGACGCCGAGGTGGATACGTTCGTCGACGCGATGGTGACCGACATCGAGAAGTCCCGCTACGAAACCTACGAAGAGGTGCGCGAGTATATGCGCGGCTCCGCTTCCGCCGTCGGCGTCATGATGACATACGTGATGGACCCCGACGAGCTCAAGGTGGCACTCCCGCACGCCCGCGCGCTCGGCGAGGCGTTCCAGATGACGAACTTCCTGCGGGACGTCGGCGAGGACATCGCCGAACGCGACCGCATCTACATGCCGATTGCAACTCTCGAAGAATTTGGCTCCGGCCCCGAAGACATCGAGGCGCGGGAGCCAACCCCCGGGTTTCGGCGGGCGGTGGAGGCCGAGCTCCACCGAACGGAAGAGCTGTACCGCGAAGGGGTCGCCGGCATCAAGTATCTCCCCCGAGACTGCCAGTTCGCCGTGCTGGTAGCCGCGGTGCTGTATGCCGATCATCACCGACTTATCCGCGAGCGCGACTACGACACGCTAACGGTGACGCCGAGTCTCTCGCGGCGCCGCAAACTGTCACTGCTCGTCCGCACACGGTGGCACTGGATATGGAACAAGGACCCTGAGGCGGTGTTCGCGAAGGTGGCAGCCGTGCCCACCGGCGAGACGACTGGGCGGGCAGAGCCGGGAACGGCCGCGCCGGCCCGCTAATCGGGCCACCACGGCGGCGGCGGCACGTCGAAGCGATCTGTCGAGTATAGCCCGAGTCCGAACAGTGCCGCGATGGCGACAGGTATCCACTGACCAAAGTATGCGTTGATGCTCCCCCACAGCAGAACGAACGAGACGAGGTCGTCAAGCATAAACGAACAGCCAGCTAGCCGGCGGCGCAGCGCCGTGGGGTCGAACGCTCGATCGAGGGTGATTACTGCCACGGTCGCCGACAGCGTCCACCCACCGTAGTTCGTCACCGGCACGCCATAGTAGGCGCCACCACTCGCGTATGACCAGAAGCCCAGCGCCACGGCCCCGGGATCGAGCACGAGGTCAACGAGTAGGACGGCTGCAATCACCGCAGGCACGCGAACGAACGGCGAGTCTGCCCGCCCGCGCAACAGGAGTAGACACAGTAAGTAAGCATTCACCACGAGCGGGAGGAAAAAAACGGGGAGCCCAAGCGGCACTTTTCCAAGTAGCATCGGTCCGAGGTCAACTCCGTAGGCAAATTCGCCGTATGGGATACCAGTAGTTGTGCCGACGTACTCGATGGCATAGGCGTACAGCGTGAGCAGGCCGAGTCCTGTGGCAAGACGGCGGTTGACCAGTGGGGCTAACCCTGCCACAAGTGGGAGTCGCATCACAAGCGTGCCGAGCAGGACGAGGAAAGGGTTGAAATTGAGCGGCGTTGGCAGCAGCCGCTCGGCACTTGCAAGGAGCAGTAACGCGCCGAACGCGGGGAAAACGACGGCAATGGTGAACCGGTTTGATGCGACGAGATGGTCGAGACGCGATTCAACCCGGGCACGAGAGACGACGGCGTTAGCCATACAACAACACCCACAGCGCCGCGTTCGTCAGGACCGTCCCTGCAAGCGTGTTAACGACCGGGAACCACCAGTATGCGCGGTCGACAGGAACGCCGGCGGCGAGGATAGCGGCGATGAAGAGAGGGTAGAAGCCGAATACCGCGCCCAGCCCAGGGTGGAGGAGCGCGAACGCGGCGGCCGCGAGCGTCCACAGCCCTGCACAGTACACGTAGGCCCCCCGCTCGCCGAGTCGGGTGGCCGTCGTCGCGATGCCTGCTCGGCGGTCGGGGTCGATGTCAGGGATAGCCGAGAACGTGTGCATCGCCATCGCCCATAGCCAGCCGCCGACCACTGAAAGCGCCGGCGGTGCCCGCCCGGCGAGCGCGGCATACGCGACAACTCCGGGCAGGACGTACAATCCGTTCGACAGTGAATCGAGCGCAGGTGTCGTCTTGAACCGGAATGGTGGTGCGGAGTAGCCCGCTCCGAGCAGCAGGAAGCCAACCATCGCGGCAGCGCCGGCAGTCGGCAGCAGCGGGAGGAAGGCGAGCCCGGCAAGGCCCGCGACGGCGACGGCCGTTGGCACTGCCCGGTCGCCCCGGTAGCGCACCTCTTGCTTCTGCTTCTTTGGGTTGGTCGCGTCAACATCACGGTCGAAGATGTCGTTGACGCCGTAGAGGAAGACGTTCGCGGGCACGAGGAAGTAGCCGAACAGAGCGACCGCGACAGGTGCGAACAGTTCGGCAGGTGTCTCAGCTGCGTAGGCGACGCCAACGACGACTGGGCCCGCGAGATAGAGCCAAAAGCGCGGTCGCGACAGCCGGATGAGGTAGCCGCTGGGCGTGTCGCGGGGCGGGAGCAGCCGGTCGAGCGGCGGCGCGTCCGACATCTACTGGTCAGCACGAACGGCATCGGCGGTGTGCTCGCCTGAGATGAGACACATCGGCACGCCGATCCCAGGCGTGGTATACGAGCCGGTGAAGTAGAGTCCGTCAAGTTCCTTCGAGCGGTGAGGCGGCCGGAACAACGCTGTCTGTCGGAGCGTGTGGGCCATCCCGAGGGCGGTTCCCTTCATCGAGTTGTACCGCTCCGCAAACTCCGAGACGGAAAACTGCTCCTCAAGGACGATGCGGTCACGCAGGTCGACGCCCGTGTTCGTCGCGAGGTCTTCGAGCACCGCCTCCCGGTAGCGCGAACGAGTGTCTGCGTCGTCGTCTAGACCGGGCGCGATGGGGACAAGCACGAACAGGTTTGAGTGACCCGCCGGCGCGACCGAGTCGTCGGTGACGGAGGGCGCACAGACGTAGTAGGCGGGATCGTCGGGCCAGGCCGGCTCGTCGAATATCTGCGCGAAGTGGTCATCCCACTCTTCGGGGAGCACCAGCGTGTGGTGTTCAAGCGGCTCGATGTCTCCTTCAACGCCCAAGTACATCAGGAACGCCGACGGCGCGTAAGTGCGCGATTCCCAGTAGTCAGCGTCGTAACCGCGAGCGTGCTCGGGGAGCAGGTCCTGCTCAGTATGGGCGTAGTCAGCGTCCGAGACGACAAGATCGAAGCCGGGGCGTGAGCCGTCCGCGAGTGCAAGTTCGAATCCCTCGCGGCGCGAGATGATTTCGGTCACCTCCGCGTCTACCTCGTAGTCGATACCGAGGGTCCGACCCAGTTCAGTCATCGCGGCGACGACGGCCGCCAGTCCACCCACTTCTCCTTCAGGATCGTTAAGCAGGCGCCGTGTCTCGACACTTGGGTCCGCCCCTTGGGGATAGTAGACGCCCATATTGAAATCAACGTGGCTCATCATATTGTAGAGCGCGGGCGTGTTGCCCGGCGAACCGCCGAGGAAGACAAGCGTATACTGCATTATCTGGCGAAGCTTGTGACTCTCGAAGTAGTCGGCCACATAGTCATCCATCGTCCCGAGCAGCTGCAGCCCGATGGGTGCCGCCCGCATTACATCGAGATCGATCCAGTCCCGCAGCCGAGGCCGATCCTCGTAGACGAAATGCTCCATGGCCGTCTCGTAGTGGGTCGCAGACGTATCCAGATACTCTCGGAGCGCGTCGCCAGCCCCAGGTTCGATGGCCTCGAAGGTAGCGACATTGTCCGCGAGGTCCGGCAGCATGTCAACGTAACGGGCGCCGTTGTGGCTACCGAAGCCAGGGGCCTCGCCTCGTTCGGTTGGCGCGACGGCGTCGGCGGCCGCCGATGCAACGGCTCCACCATCGGCAGCCGGGCGCTGGTCATCTTTGAAAAAGATGCGGTAGTGGGGGTCGAGCCGCTGGAGGTCGTAGTAATCCGCCGGTTCGCGATCGAAGTGACCGAAGAAGCGCTCGAATACATCCGGCATCAGGTACCACGACGGACCCATGTCGAACCGGAAGCCGTCGCGCCGGAGCGTGGATGCGCGGCCGCCGACCTGTTCGTTCTGCTCGAGGACGGTCACGTCGGCGCCGGTGTCAGCCAGGTAACAGGCCGTCGAGAGCCCCCCGAAGCCGCTGCCGACGACGGCGACCGAGGTCCCGTCAAGTGACATACCGGTTGATAGGGGACCACGCGTCGAAAACCCACCGGTAGCCACACCACCCCAGGGAAACGGCCTTGCAGTCCCCGCGTGTACCGCAAGTATGGAGACGGTGGTCATCACTGGCGCGAGTCGGGGTATCGGCGCGGCACTAGCACGGGAGTACGGCGAGGCGGGAGCGCGTGTCGTCGTCTGCGCCCGGTCGGAGTCGGCGCTTGAGTCGGTCGCCGCAGATGTAGAGGCGGCCGGCGGCGAGGCTGTCACCCAGCGGGCTGATGTCCGCGACGAGTATGACGTTGAACGGCTGCTGGAGACAGCCGCGCGGGCCGCGAGCCAAGACGGCGGCATCGACGCTGTGTTCGCCAACGCCGGCGTCTACCATGGCGTTCCCGGTGAGACACCGCTCGCTGAGGAGTCCTACTCGGCGTTTGACGAACACCTCCGCGTCAATGGCCGGGGTGTCTTCGCCACCGTTCGCGAGGCGGTACCGCATCTCGCAGCCGATGCACGCGTGGTCGTCCCATCGGGCCGCATTGCTCGCGAACCGAAGCCCGGATTCGGCTCGTACGCTGTCTCGAAGGCACTTGCTGAGGCAGTTGCTCAGCAATTCGCGGCCGAACTCGACAACCCGGTCGGCGTCGTTGACCCCGGACAGGTCTCCTCCGAGTTGACAAACGGCGCACAGGGCCGTGACCCGACTGACGTAGCGCCGATGTTCCGATGGGCTGCACAGGAGGCAGACCCCGAGGCGCTCGACGGGAACGTACTCTCGCTGCGCGACTGGAAGAAAGCGACTCGGTGAGCAGGGACCGGAGCCCTTATTAATAATCTCGTTAGTCGAATTAGTAATGGCGACACGGACACTCCCGGTACCGGGGCTGGGCGGCTTCTCCACGGCCGGTCTCGTCGGGACGCTGCTGCTGGTCGTGCTCACGGTTATCGGCCTCCGAGCTGGGACGTCGAAGGTGCTCGTCGTTTCGTGGGTGGCGTTCGCCGCAATGAGCGGCTTCGCTGTCGCCGGCGCGCGCGCCGCAGAGACACAGGACGCACACCGTCTTGTGTGGGGATACGGCCTCGCGGCGGGCGCGATGGTCACCTCCGCGGCGGTGTTCCTGCTGCCGCAGGCATTCAGCCTCGGCGGGCCAGTCGGCGGGTTCGGCGTCGCGGCGGGCATCCTCGCCGGCTACGCCGCCCACACCGTCGGCCACCGGCTCACCCATCTCGGTGCCGCCTTCGACAGTACTTCGCTTCGCATCACGGCTCACGCGCTGGCCGCGGGGCTAGTCATCGGCGTCATCTACGCCGCACTCCCGGGACTGGGGCTGCTGCTCGGGCTCGCTATCGTCTCGCACAAGGGGCCGGCGGGCTACGCCGCAGCCCGACGGCTCCGGCGGGCCGGCACACCCGTCTCCGTCCTCCTGTTGCCGGCCGCGGGCGTCGGGCTGACGGCCATCCCCGTAGCGGTCGTCGATCCGGTGTTCCCGACCGCCTCCCGAGCAGCCGTCTTCGGCTTTGGTGCGGGCGTGTTCCTCCATGTCGCGATGGATTTCCTCCCGGAGTGCGAGACAGGGACAGAAGTGGGCGAAGCCGCCGCACTCTCCGAAAACGCCCACGCGCTGCTTGACCGCCTCCGTATCCACGCGGTCGCGTCGACAGCGGCCGGCGGGCTGGCGGTTTTCACCGCGTGGCTGTTTGTCGCCTGAGTGAAACACCCGTTTGAGCCAACCGCCTGCTTAAGCCCGCTCGTGGCCACGCCCCCACGTGTACACGCGACGCGCCTATCTGTCCACTGGCGCTCTCGGCCTTATAAGCCTCGCGGGCTGCACCGATGCCCCCATCAGCGACCCCAAGACGGCGACGGACGCCGAGACGCCGCCGTCCGGCGCAGTCGGGCGGATTCAGGTCGTAGATAGTGAGGAATCGCCGACGCTCCCGGTCCGCCCGCGTGTGGCCGTCGCAGAGCCGTACGTCACCGCCGAGTCGACGTCGGTGCTCCGGGTTGACGTGGAAAACACGGGTGACGAGGCGGTAGCCGTCGGCGAGTACCGCGCGGTGGTGTTCTGGTACGTCCACGATGAGGACGGGGCGTACGTCCTGCTGCCACACTCCGAGCGGTCGACGACCGGGACGCCGCCACGGTCACCCCCGGATGTCGAAACGACGGACGGCAACGACTGCTGGCGGCTCGCCTCCGGGGTCGCCGTCACCGCCGAGTACGGCACCGTCGAGATTCCCGCTGGCGGGACGCTGACGGCGTTCGCGGGACTGTACACTGACCACGAGACGAGCGCGTGTCTCCCCACCGGCGAGTTCGACTTCCGAACGACGTACGCGGTCGACCCACTGGCCGAGGAGACGCCGAGTACCCGCGGTTCGTGGGGGTTCTCGCTGTCCGTCGAGCCGCTATAGCCCGGTCGGGTGCGGGAGATATGTCGTCTCGAGTCCCCACCCGTCGACCAGCTCACGCAGCGCGCGGACGCCGAACGTCTCCGTGGCATAATGGCCCGCAAGGAATACCGACACCCCCGCCTCGCGTGCCTCGTGGTAGGCCGGCTGTTTCCCCTCACCAGTGATGAGCGCGTCTACCCCCTTCGCGCGCGCCTCTGAGAGCCAGTCAGTCCCCGCGCCCGTGAGCACAGCGACATCCTTTATGCGGTCTGGTCCGAAGTCAAGCACCTGCACGTCGCCGCCGCCCTCAAGATCAGCGAGCGCGTCCCGCAGTCCGGCGGTCGTGTATGGCTCCCGGTCTGTGGTCCGGGCGCGCTGGCCGACATGACCGGGGCCCTCGCGGCCGAACGGCTCCGTCACCGTCAGACCGAGTTCCGCACAGAGCAGCGCCGCGTTGCCGTACTCTGGGTGGGCGTCAAGCGGCAGGTGGGCCGCGTACAGCGCCAGGTCGTTCTTGACGAGCGCCTGCACACGGTCGTACTCGGCACCGGTGACCCGGTCGATACCTCCCCACGAGATGCCGTGATGGACCACAAACACATCCGCGCCCGCATCAGCCGCCGCGACCGCCGTTGCCTCAACGCCGTCGACAGCGAACGCTGCCGTCTCAATGGTGGCCGTCTCCGGGCCGACCTGCAGGCCGTTTACTGCGTAGTCGGCGCCGCGCCACTCGTCAACCGCGAGTAACCCGTTTAGCCGGTCGGCGAACTCGGTAAGTTCCATACGCTCGCTCGGGCCGGCGGGAGGTTAGGCGCTTTCCTCGGGGATGTCCGCGCCAGTCGCGTTCGCGTAGACGAACTCGCGGAGGAGCTTTCCCGCGAGCGCGGCAGCCTGACCGTCGTCGCGGTCGTTCACCTCGACTGCGTCGAAGCCAACGCAGTCGGGCGCGACCGCCCGGACGACGTCACGTATCTCGCGGGCCGAAAGGCCGAACGGCTCCATTGTCCCCGTACCAGGCGCTACCGACGGGTCCGCGCCGTCGATGTCGACGGACAAATAGATGTCGCCCGCGAGGTCGGGTACCCATTCGCTAACCGCCTCTGGGGGGACGACAGTTACGTCTGGCCGGTCGGCGCGGTCCCACTCGGCACGCGAGCCGGTTCGGGCGCCGAGCACGATAGCTTCGTCGACGACCTCAAGTGCGTGACGGGTGGTCGTCGCGTGTGACAGCGGGTTGCCATCGTACGCCTCTCGGAGGTCAAGATGAGCGTCGATAGTGACGAAAACATCTGGGTCGGCCGCGCGAACGCCGGCAACGGAAACAGTGTGTTCACCCCCCAGAAGCAGTGGGATGGCGCCGCCGGCGTGGAAGTCACGTAACTCCCCCTCAAGGAATTCGAGGTACTCCCCGGCGTCATCCCACGCGCGGATATCGCCGGCGTCGTGAACGCCCAGCTTGGAGAATCGGCAATCTGTGCGGCGGTCGTAGTCGTCGAAGGTGCGGGCAAACCGACGGACGCGGTCGGGACCGAACCGCGTGCCGGGTTGGAAGGTCGTTGAGACGTCGAGGGGGGCGCCGACCACCGCGTAGGACGCATCTTCGCGCGGGACATTCGCGCCGGGAAACACGGTCAGACGACCTTGCGTTGGGATTCGTACTCCAGGAACTCGATTTCGTCGTCGGCCGAGGCGTCAAAGTCCTCTGGAATTCGCATCGTGAACGTGTCGTACGTCTCGAGGTCCATCACCTGCATCTCGCCGTCGCTCGTGGAGACGACCTGACCCTGCTTGCGGGTGATAATAGGTACCCAGACTTTCGCGTCGACAGGGTTGGTGAAGTTGCGCTTCTGGCCGCCGTCGAAGACTCCCTTCCCCTCGACGCGCGCCTTCGCGCTGCCGTGCTTGCCGGGCTTGGACGTACTGTAGGAGGTGATGACGCAGGGGGTATCCTCTATCATGACGTAGTTCCCCTCCTGCAGGTCGCGAACCTCGGTCTGCTCTCTCGCCATGTGGAGCGATTCCAGCGGTACCGGCATAAACGGCACGATACGGTACCCGTCGCTGGCTATCCGTGGCGCGCGAGAAACGCGTCGAGCCGCGAGAGCCCTTCCTCTAACTGGTCAGTCGCCAGCCCGAAGCCGATTCGAAACCGGTCAGGATGGCCGAAAGCGTCTCCCGGCCCTAAGAGGACGGATTCCTCGCGTACGAGCGTCTCGCAGAATGACCGCCCGGAAGCAAATCCATCGGGGATCGTCGGGAATCCGTTGACACCCGTCGGCTCGTGCCATGTGAGGCCGTGAGCCGCGAGGAACTCGCCGACCCGTTCGCGGTGGGCGGCCGCTTGTGCGCGGTGTTCGGCCAACAGTTCGGCCTCGCGCTCAATCGCCTGCCGGGCAACATGCTGGCCGAAGGACGACGGTGAGATGGTGGTGTAGTCTTTCCAGCCAGCTGCGGCGTCGATGACTTCCCGCGGCCCAGCGACCCATCCGAACCGACAGCCAGCCAGCCCGTGGGCCTTCGTCACCGACGAGGTGCTCACGCCGTACTCACCCATCGACGCGACGGGCGGCAGCGGTTCCTCCGCCAGCAGCCGGTATACCTCATCACACAGCAGGTATGTGCCGTTGTCCGCGGCAATGTCGTACAGCGCCTGTACCGTCTCCGCCGAGAGATACCGCCCGGTCGGGTTGTTCGGGTTGTTAACGACAAGTACGGCCGTCTCAGGCCGCAACGCCGACTGGACAGCGTCGATATCCAATTCCCACGTCGGTGGCTCAAGATCGACGGTCGTTACCTCGCCGAACGCATCGGGAACGGCCTGCAGCGACTGGTACGTCGGCGTCACTGTTACTGCATGCTCGCCCATTAGCGCCGCAAACGTCACGAAGTTCGCCTCCTGTGCACCGCAGGTGAATAGCACCTCCTCTCTTGACCGGTCGTAGCGGGCCCCAACCCGCTCGCGAAACGACGGGTCCCCTCCTGTTGGGATGACGTAGCCAAGGTCGCCGGGGTCAGTGTCGAACTCAGCGGTGTCGCGGGACTGGATACCCGACTCGGCGAGCATCACGTCGGCGTCGTGTTCGAAGCGGGCGAAGAACCGCTCCAGTTCGAACGGCTCGATTTCCATACCGGATGTTCGGCGCCGCCTGCAAAGCACTGCCGCTCTCGGCTCACTCCTCGCGACGCTGTCTGAGGTTCTGACGAGTAAACTGTGGCTGAGCCCGCACCCCCTGTTCCTGCTTGAACGAGCGGTACAGTAGCACGGCGAGCAGCGCCGCGAGCAACGCGGCTGCCACGGCCGTCTCCAGGGGCGCAAATGTGTACAGGAGTGCCGTAGACGGAAGCGCAAACGCGAGGAGAATGCCGTAGACGAGCCGGAGGGCTAGCTTCCGGAAAACAGGCGGATCATTTGGGAACTCGACGCCCACTTCAAGATCGCCGCGGTCGACGGTGTCGAGTACTCCCTCCAGCTTCGGTGGGACGCGGAACAGCGACTCTGTCGTCGCTGACAGTTGATCGCCGACGTCCTCGAGAGCGTCGCGCACCCCCGCTTCGATGTACCCCTCCTCACCGAGGTAGTCGGTCGCGACGGCGATAAAGTCGAAGTCAGGGTCGAGCGTCACGCAGACCCCTTCGACGACCGTCGCCACCCGTAACACCAGCGCGAGGTTCGCCGGGAGCCGCAAGGGGAACTCGTAGAGAGTATCCTCTATCTGGGCGACAATCTGTTGGACGCGGTACTGCTCGATGTCCTCGCCGCGAGCATCCGCGATGGCGAGCTCCATCACCTCGCTCATCACCTCGCGATCGGCCGCCGGACTGAGCGTCCCCATCTCGATTAGTGTGTCGAGGATGGCATCGGTATCTTGGCGGGCGACGGCCATGTAGAACTCGACAATCTTCTCTTGAATGAATGGGTCGACACGACCAGACATCCCGAAGTCGTAGAAGACAATGGTCCCGTCGTCCTGGACGGCGAGATTGCCGGGGTGGGGATCGGCGTGGAAGACACCATCCTCGACAATCATCTGGAGGTACACCCGCTGAAGCGTCTCTGCGAGCATCGTCCGGTCGAGGCCGAGATTGTCGAGATCGTCAAGATCGCTGATTTTCGTCCCAGGGACGTACTCCATCGTCAACACTCGCCCGGAGGAGTACGACTCCAGCACCTCAGGGATACGGACCCGTGGCTCGTCAGTAAAGTTGGCGCGAATCTCGCGGAGCATCTCCCGCTCGCGGGCATAGTCCATCTCCTCGCGGATGACCCGAGAGAACTCGTTGGCGAGCGTCTGCATCGAAAAGGAGCGGGCGTCGTCGACGAACCGCATCAGGACAGGCAGCGAGAATTTGATTACCCGCAGATCCGCCTCGACTAGCTCCTCGACGCCGGGTCGACGCACCTTCACGGCCACCTCGCGGCCGTCGAGTTCGCCTACGTACACCTGTCCGAGCGACGCGCCGCTGATGGCGTCGGTATCGAACTCGTCGAACGTCTCCTCAACGGGCCCAAGATCCGTCTCGAGGACGGTCCTGGCCTCGCTCCAGGGCGCCGGTGGTACCCGGTCTTGCAGTTCCTCGAACTCCTCGATGTACTCCGGCGGGAGCACGTCCGGTCGCGTTGACAGCAGTTGGCCCAGCTTGATGAATGTAGGACCGAGCGTCAACAGCGAGTCAAGCAACGATCGGGCGCGTCGCCGGCGCGTCTCCGAGGAGACGGACCGTGACCGGCCGAACAGCAGGAAGCGCCGGCGGTCGCGGGCGAACGCTACCAGCAGGGGGAGAAACTGGTAAGCAACGACGACGAACCGGCGATACGCGCGGAACAGCGCCACGTCAGGCGTCTTCCACCGGGACGTGAGTACCACCCGTCGCGGCCGTCTTCGGGAGTGTCAGTGTCAAGACACCCCGATCGACGGTCGCGCGGGCGTCCGTCGCGTCCACCGTTGGCGGCAGCGGTAGCTCAACATCGAGGAACAGCGACCGGTCCTCTGTCAGATAGCGGTACTCCGCCGGCAGTGACTTCTCGCGGCGTGCCTCGACGCTGAGCCGTCCGCCTTCGGCCGTGACATCAACCGTCTCGGCGGTGACACCAGGTAGGTCGAGCACGACCCGGTAGGCGTCGTCGCTCTCCAACAGGTCGGCGAACACCGCCTCGGGGAGGTCCCGTAACGCCTCGCGGAGCGTAGTCATGCGCTCGGATACGCTCCCGCGGGCGAAAAACCCCCCGATGACGGATGCTGCCGTGCAGCTTCGGGTAGCTTTATCCGCACACCACACTACCCCCGCTACATGGTACGCGTGCGGGCGCCGGCCACGAGCGCGAACCTCGGGAGCGGCTTCGACACTTTCGGCATCGCGTTCGACCGCCCCGCTGACGTGGTGCGCGTCGAGCGGGCCGACCACACCACCATCGAGGTGACCGGCGTCGGCGCGGAGTACATTCCAGAAGATCCCGAGGAGAACACCGTCGGCGCTGTCGCGGCAGCGCTGGACGCGCCTGCCCACATTCATATCGACAAGGGAGTCCGGCCTGCCTCGGGGTTGGGGTCGTCGGCTGCTAGCGCCGCTGCCGCAGCTGTCGCTCTCAACGAACTCTATGACCGCGGCAAGAGCCGTCAAGAACTTGTCCCGATTGCCGCCGAAGGGGAGGCTGTTGTCTCCGGCGACGCCCACTCGGACAACGTCGCCCCGGCCATCCTCGGCGGATTCACTATCGCCCGCGACGACGGCGTTACCCGGGTCGACGCGGACGTGCCGCTGGTCGCGTGTCTCCCCGAAATCGTCGTTTCTACCCGGGACGCCCGTCGGGTCGTCCCTGCGTCTGCGCAGATGGACGAGGTAGTCGAGACGGTTCGCAACGCCGCCACCCTCACCGCGGGGATGTGCCGTTCGGACCCAACGCTCGTCGGCCGGGGGATGGACGACCCTGTCGTGACGCCGGCCCGGGCGAAGCTCATCGACGGCTACGACGCTGTCCGGGTCGCCGCCTTCGAGGCCGGCGCTACCGGCGTCACCATCTCCGGGGCCGGCCCCGCCGTCTTGGCAGCCTGTCAGCCGGGGAAACGGCGGCCCGTCGCGTTAGCGATGCTGGAGGCATTCGCCGACAACGGCGTTAACGCACGTGCCTTCCAGACACAAATTGGCGAAGGAGCGACCTTGGTCTGAAGCATCAATCGCCTGAACGACTACTCGTCGCCGGCCGTGAGCCGCTCGAGGACCGACGCGGGCATCTCTTGTCGCACTGCGTCAGGGAGTTCATCGGGGTCAGCGTCGGCCAGCCCGCTCGGCGCGCCAACCGTCGTCGGGTCGAACAACTGCAGGGCAGTATGGATGGTCGACCAGTCGTCCTGTTCGGCGGCATCCCGGAGGCTCCGGGTCGGCGGCGCAAGCAACTGGGAGACGAGCGCGTCGGCCATCGACTCGACCACCTCGCGCTGCTCGTCGGTGAACTCTCCTTCCGACTCCAGCTTCGTGAGTGCCCGCTGGAGCTCGCTTTCTTTCATTCGCTCTGCGCCCTCGTACATCGAGGAGATGACTTGGTCGGCCCGCTGGCGTTTGTATTGGGCCATCAGCCGCTCCAGCTCCTCGTCTATTATCGACTCAACGACCGCGGCTGCCTCCCGGCGTGCTGACAGTGTCTCGTCAGTCACCGACTGGAGGTCGTCGAGGTCGAACACTTCGACGCCGTCGACGGTCGCGACACTTGGCGCAACATCTCGCGGCTGAGCAATGTCGACAACGAGCGTCCGACCGGCCGCTCGTAATGTTGACTCATCAATCACATGGTCAGAGGCACTCGTCGCGCTCACGAGTACGTCCGCCTCAGCGGCTGGCTCAGCCAGCGCGTCGAGACCGACTGCACTCGCGGCCGTCTCGCCGTCCAGCGTGGCCGCAACATGGTCGGCCCGCTCGCGTGTCCGGTTGGCGACGATGATACGCTCAACCCGGCCAGAGAACGCCTGTGCCGCGAGCGTCCCCATCTCGCCGGCACCAACGACCAGCGCCGTAGTGTCGGCGAGATTGCGTTCGTCCGCGGCCAGCCGCGCGGCCGCCGACCCCAGCGAGACAACTCCCTCGTTGATACCCGTCTCCGTGCGGGCCCGCTCGCCAACGTGCAGCGCCTTCAGCAGCGCATCGTCCAGCGTGTCGCCGATGCCCCCGGCCATTCGAGCCGTCTCGTATGCTGATCGGACCTGTCCGATTATCTGATCTTCGCCAACGACGAGCGACTCCAGCCCACAGGCGACCCGCAACAGGTGCCGGAGGGACGCCTCGTGGTCGAACCGCCGGAGTGCTGTCTCGCGAACATCGGCGAACTGCGCGTCCAGCGCCGCCCGGCCGTCATCGGCGTCGGCCGTGACGACGAACGCCTCCGAGCGATTGCACGTCTGGAGGGCATAAGCTTCCTCAACGCCCGGCCGCGCAAGGAGCGCCTCCACGGCGGCCCGCTCGCTGTCGGCCGCTGCGGCGTCGATATCCTCAATCGACCCGTCCTGATGTGAGACCCCCGCGCCAGAGATGATAGAAGCGTCAGTCACGTGTCGTCACCCACGATGCCGTTCACGACGGCATGCGCTTGTTGCTCTGACTTAGTATTTGCCATACCTAAATGCTTCCAAACCTGCCGGTCACGAACCACCGCTCGAATCGCCTCCCGGCGCGTCGACGGATTGACCTCCTCGGCTTGGAGTCGCTCGCGGATGTCGCCGGCCAGTTCCGCCATCGCGCCTGCGTTCGCGAGTTCGTCGTCCAGCCGCTCGCGGAGGTGTTTTGACAGCGCTGGCGCCGTCCCGCCCGTCGAGACGGCCACGACGACGTCGCCATCCCGTACCGTCGCCGGCACGACGACGCTGCCAGGATCGCGGTCACCGTGGGTATCTGTTCGGTTGACCAGCAGTCCCCGTTCACGGCTCTCGCTCTCAACGCGAGCATTGAGCGCGGCGTCGTTGGTGG
Source organism: Halosegnis sp. (assembly GCF_042216475.1). NCBI lineage: Archaea > Methanobacteriati > Methanobacteriota > Halobacteria > Halobacteriales > Natronomonadaceae > Halosegnis > Halosegnis sp. The sequence continues at coordinate 28,757 of NZ_JBDGTV010000001.1, read as the reverse complement.
CCGCGACGACGAGCGCTGGCGCCGCCTGGTCAAGCCACCTTGGGACATCCTCCGGTGCGGGCGCTGCTCGCACTCGATGAGCACCGCCGAAGTCAGCGTCTGCGAACTCGGGCGCGAGGACCATCACCCGCGCTTCGCGGGCAAATCGACGGGCCTTCCGGGCGCCGACCGGCCCGCCTCCGAACACGAGCACGGTTTCGTCGGTCAGGTCGTGGAGTAGGGGTATCACGTCAGGCTGTCTCCGGGCCGCCCGCCTCAGGGTCGGCACTCTCCTCCGTATTCGCGCGAGCACGCTCATCCAACCGGATACCTGTCTTCTTGAGGATGCGCGTCGAGAACAGTGTGTCCCAATCATCGTCCTCGACGTTCCAGTAATCGGCCATCACATCGCGCACTTGCCGGATACGCTTGCGGCTCTCAGCTTCGTCGCGCCCGTGGGTCATCGCGAAGAAGTTGTACGGCCACACGCCCTCGTGACGGGGCCGGCGGTAGCAATGGGTGACGAAGTCGAGTGCGGCGACGGCTGGTCCGACTTCGTTGACGACATTGTCGGGGATATCCCAAACGGTCATTCCGTTTTCCGTATAGCCAAGCGCGTAGTGATTCGGTATTACCCCAACTCGACGCACCTTCCCCTCGAGGTCAAACCGGCGTATCGTCTCGGTGACCCACTCCGTCGATTGGCCAAGTGCGTCGGCTACATCTGCGTATGGCGTCCGCGTCGTCGGCAGCCCGCCTTGGATTTCGGTGACGAGATCGTACTCTGCGGGTGTGAGTCGATCCCGGTCTGTTGGAGTTGGGTCCGGTCCTGGCGCCGACACGTCGATATCTCCCTCCGGAACCGGTCCATTCACGAGGAAGCGGGCGCCGACGTGGAACTCTCGCTGTTTCGGCATATTATACGTTGGCTGGCCGGTGGCAGCCTCAATCTCGGTCAGCACCCGCTCGACACCGTCGGGATCGGCGACGCTCACGACGAACCACATGTTGAGGTGGGGGTGCTCCCGCTCGTAGTTGTGGGCAACCTCACGGAACCCGTTGACCTGCTCGGCCACCTCGTCGAATCGGTCAGGGGGTGCGTGCATCGCTACCAGCGACGCTGCGCCACCAATCTCTTCAGCATTCACGAGCGCGCCGAATCGCGAGAGTGCGCCCGCCTCGACCATCTCGGCGACTCGCTCGCGGAGGACAGCGGCAGTCACGTCGACGCCGCGCTCGCGGAGCGCTGCTGCCGCTGGTTCGTACGGCTCCGCGACGACCGGGAAGCCGCCCTGAAACGCGTTCACGATCGCGCGGTCGACCCGGTCGAACTCATAGTCGATATCCCCGCGTGACATGACTCTGGGTCGGGGCCAGCGGCGTATAAGATGCTCGGGGTCAGGCGCCCAAAACGCTCGTCACTCGGTGGCCCGCTGCCTCCAAGTCGGCGACGAGCGCCGCTTGGTCGGCGTCTGCCTCGTAATAAAAGACGATGTCATGAGTGCCGTCGCGTAGCAGCTGCTGGCACTCCCAGATGAACTCATCATCCTCAAGCGTGCGCCCCTGATGCTGGTTGATGCCGAACTCGCTGTCGTCGTTGCCAGAGTAGACATACGTGTCTACAGGGTCGAACCCGGCGTGTTTGGCGATGTGCTCTCCTACCTCGAGGGTAAGTTGATGAAGTTGCGGCTCCTCGTCGCCCGTCAGGTCCGTGTGAACGATGAGCCCGTTCAGATCGATATCGCCCGGTTCAAGTAGCGCCTTCGTCCGCTCGTAAAGATCCTCGTCGATGACGTCGCTCATACCCGGGCTGGGCGTGGGGCAAATAAACAGCCTCCGGTCGCGGCCGGCGCCGCGGCTCTGGAGAGGTTATATCGACGCCGTAGGAACACGCCGCCGCAGTCTACTACCGTGCCGCCAGTGACATCGTGCCTTTACAGGCGCGTGACGTTGGTCGCGCGCGGGCCCTTGTCGGCCTGCTCGATGTCGAACTCGACTTCTTGCCCCTCCTCGAGGTCGGGGCCACCGACGTCCTCCATGTGGAAGAATACGTCCTCGTCGGACTCGTCAGTCTCGATGAAACCGTAGCCGCCGGTGTCGTTGAAGAAGTCAACCTTACCTTTCGCCATTGCACTTGGGGCAACGCTGTTTACAGATAAAAAGCCACCGGCACGGGACTGCGGGCGGTCAAAAGACTCATAGCCTGCGGTCCCGCACCTCGGAGTATGTTAGGGGGGCTCCGCCGTACGGGAGTTCGCGTCTACGAGCAACTGCTCGAACGCGAACTTGAGGGGGCGCCCGACCACGTTGCGGTTATCCAAGACGGCAACCGCCGGTACGCCGAGGCCCGTGGCGAAGAACGGACCGCCGGCCACCGCGCCGGTGCGGAGACGACCGAGGCGATGTTGCGGTGGTGTCGCGATCTCGGTGTCGAGGAATTGACGCTGTACGCCTTCTCGACGGAGAATTTCGAGCGACCACCGGAAGAGCGCGAAGCGCTGTTCGACCTAATCGAGTCCAAACTGCGGGACTTCGCCGACCGTGAGGAAGTCCACGAGAACGCTGTCCGTATTCGCGCAGTCGGCGAGACGGAGCGGCTTCCCGAGCGGGTCCAGGATGCAGTCGCCGACGCCGACCGCCGCACCCACGGCTACGACGGACTCTACCTGAACGTCGCGCTTGCCTACGGCGGTCGCGCGCAGTTGCTGAATGCCGCTCGGTCGGTCGCTCGTGATATTCACGCGGGGACGCTTGCGCCGGCTGATGTGGACGCGGCCGAACTAGACCGCCGGCTGACAACCCGCCCCAGCCGCGCGGTCGACCTCATCATCCGTACCGGCGGTGCTGAGCGCACCTCCAACTTTCTCCCGTGGCACGCCAACGGCAACGAGGCGGCAGTCTTTTTTTGTACTCCCTACTGGCCAGAATTCCGCCGCGTCGATTTCCTGCGTGCAATTCGCACGTACGAGGCCCGGCAGGAGTCGTGGCGGCGCACCCGGGCACGGCGCGCGCTTGCGCTCGTCTCCACCCTCCGAGACGCGGAGCTGTCGGAAGCGTGGGGCGTGCTCGGCCGGCTTCACGGGTCGCTCCGAGAGGAGGAACTCGCCGAGGCAGACGTTGACACGGCGGCCGGTGAACCAGCCGACTAACATCTACCGGCCGAACCGTCGCTGGCGCTGCTGGTAATCCCGCAGCGCACGCAGATAATCGCGCTTTCGAAAGTCCCGCCAGTTCACGTCCGTGAAGTACAGCTCTGAGTAGACGGACTGCCAGATCATGAAATCCGAGAGCCGTTCAGCGCCTGTCTTGATGAGCAGGTCGGGAGGCTTGGGAAAGAGGAGCCGTTCCTCGATGTCTGTGGCGTCGACGTCCTCGGGAGTGAGTTCGCCCGCCTCAACAGCCTCCGCGACACCGCGGACAGCGGCGGCGAATTCCTCGCGACCACCCAGACCGATGGCCACCTGTACGGGCGCGTCCGCGGGGACGTCGTCGTCAGGGTCGCGCACCGCCACCTCATGGGGCGTGTCGAGGTCCTCAAGCGCTCGCCGAAGCGTCGGCACCGCATTAGCATCGAGCACACTCACCGCGACAGTCACGCTGTCAGCGCCGTACTCGAGCGCCCAGTCGAAGAAGCTTGCGAGCGTGTCGTAGGCCCCTGGCTCCAACAGATCTCGCTCCGTGATGACGAGGGCGACCCGATTGGGGAGGCTCGCGTCGGCAAGCCGGATGCGTGCCGCGAGATAGCGGTCGTAGATGCCCACGTGAGCCGTGACACACCCGCGGGCGTAAGCCCCCCGATTTTGCCGGGCCAGAGCGTAGGAGCCAAGCACTGCGACCGACTATGGATGGTATGGTCGTGCTCGTTGACGCCGTCGGTCTGCTCGCCATCCTGGGGGTGAACAGTCTCGTCGCGGCGCTGCTCACGCGGCTGTTCCGCGTCCGGCTGAACACGGGATGGGGAGCAGTCCTCTATTCGGTGCTCCTGACTCCGCTGGTCCTGCTCGTCATCGTACTCGTGCTGGGCGGTGCCGGTCTTGGTCCGGACCTCGGCGGCCCGGCAACAGTGGTGGGTATCACTATACTCCTGCCGCTCGCAGTCGGTATGTCGTTCGACTACTTCTGGCAGCCCGCTCCCGAGGAGGTGGACCTGCCAGAACGTAGCGGCTCTAGTTAAAGTAGCCGCGTGAGCGTCCGCTCGGCGGTCGCGATGACCTCCTCTGGGGGCCGGGTCGCATCGATGCGCACGAACCGGTCAGGCTCTGCCTCAACAAGCCGCTCGTAGTTTGATCGGACGCCGGCGAGGAATTCTGCGTGCTCCATTTTGTTAGTCGCGCCCGCACGCTTAGCCCCCGTCTCAGGGTCGACATCGAGATACAACGTGGCGTCGGGCCACCGCGTGAACGGCTCGTGGACGCCGCGGATGTACTCCATCGGTCGCTTCAGCTCTTCGCGGAGTGACTCGCCCTGATACGCGAGCCGCGAGTCCACGTAACGATCCGCGAGAACGAGCCGGTCCGCTGCGAGCGCCGGCCGGATGACCCGGTCAAGATGGTCGGCGTGGTCAGCGATGAACAGGAAGAGTTCGGCAAGCGAGTCGGAGTCGTCGTCAGCAATCGACCGCTCGACGGCCTCTCCGTACCACGACTTCGTTGGTTCCCGGGTGACGACGGCCTCCGGGTGGGCGTCTGCGAGCGCCTCTAACACCGTCGTCTTTCCGGCGCCGTCGATACCCTCGAGCGTGACGAGCATACGGGCGGTCCGAGGGGCCCGCACGTAAACGCCGCGACTGTGTATCTGTACCGCGGTATCTTTACGGCGGCACCGGGCGAAGGCGAGCCTATGGACGTACTCGTAACCGGTGGGACGGGCTTTGTTGGGTCGTATCTGTGCGACGAACTCGCGGCGCGCGGTCACGACGTGACTGCGATGGCACGCGACCCGCGGTCGGCCGACTTCGACCGGGAGGTAGAGACAGTCCGGGGGGACGTCACCAGTTACGACTCCATCGAGGCTCATTTCGAAGAGATCGATTGTGTCGTCCAGTTGGTGGCGCTGTCGCCGCTGTTCAAGCCGGACGGCGGCGACGAGATGCACTTCCGGGTCCACCGCGACGGCACCAAGAACGCTGTCAAGGCTGCCGAGACACACAACGTCGACCGGTTCGTCCAGTTGTCAGCGCTGGGTGCGGACCCAGACGGTCCCACCGCCTACATCCGCGCAAAGGGGGAAGCTGAAGAGCTGGTTGAGGCAGCGAGCCTCGACTCGGTCATCTACCGGCCGTCGGTCGTTTTCGGCGATGGGGGCGAGTTCATCCCATTCACGCGGAAACTGGCGACACCATATCTCACCCCGCTACCCGGTGGCGGCAAGACCCGCTTCCAGCCCATCTATGTCGAGGAGTTGGTCCAGATGGTCGCCGATGGCGTTGAGGGGACCGTCACCGGACCGCGCGCCGAGACAGACGACGAGGCCGAAGAAGAGGAGGAGGCCGACCCCCACATCGGCAACACATACGAACTCGGTGGTCCGGAGAAGCTGACGCTTGCGGAGGTGGCGGAGTTGGCATGGGCGGCAAAACGCAAGCCCGTCTCGGTCGTGTCGGTGCCGATGTCGCTGGCTGGCCTCGGGCTATCGCTGCTGGATGCGGTGCCGGGGGCGCCGATGGGCAGCGACCAGTACCGATCGCTCCGGTTCGACAATACGACGTCCGACAATGCCATTGAGGTATTCGGCTGGACGAGCGAGGACCTGACGACGCTCCAATCGTATCTAAACGTTACCGACGCCCAGTTCGCGGAGGCCTGAGCCGGGAACGCCGCACTGCCCGCCCGGGTGATGTGCCGAAAGCTTATCATGCACGCAAGGCGGCGTATGCGGTAAGACGGATGAAGCTTGCAATGATCGGCTTCGGGCAGGCCGGCGGGAAAATCCTCGATAAGTTCCTTGAGTACGACCGACAGACCGGCAGCGAAATCGTTCGTGCGGCTATCGCGGTCAACAGCGCGAAGGCCGACCTGATGGGATTGGAAAACATCCCGGAGGAAAATCGAGTACTCATCGGCCAGGCCCGAGTCAAGGGTCACGGCGTCGGCGCGGACAACGAGCTTGGCGCCGAAATCGCCGAGGAAGACATGGACGAGGTGCAGGGCGCCATCGACTCTATCCCGGTCCATGAGGTTGATGCATTCCTCGTCATCGCTGGCTTAGGCGGCGGCACCGGCTCCGGCGGTGCACCCGTTCTCTCGAAGCATCTCAAGCGTATCTACACCGAACCCGTCTACGGGCTCGGCGTGCTCCCCAGTCAGGATGAGGGGGGTATCTACACGCTGAACGCTGCCCGTTCATTCCAGACATTCGTCCGCGAGGTGGACAACCTCATGGTGTTCGACAACGACGCGTGGCGTCAGACAGGCGAATCGATGGAGGGTGGCTACGATGAGATTAACGACGAGATTGTCAAGCGGTTCGGTATCATGTTTGGCGCCGGCGAAATCGAGCCTGGCGCCGAAGTGGGCGAGAGTGTCGTTGACTCCTCGGAGATTATCAACACACTATCCGGCGGCGGTGTCTCAACGGTTGGCTACGCCGCCGAAGAGATCCAGCGCGAGGAGAAGGGGCTGCTCTCGCGGTTCACCAGCGATGACGAGGGGAGCGACATGGATGCGGCAAACACAACGAACCGAATCACGTCGCTCGTGCGGAAGGCAGCATTAGGACGACTAACGCTTCCATGTGAGATCGACGGCACTGAGCGGGCGCTGCTCGTGATGTCTGGGCCGCCGAAGTACCTCAATCGAAAGGGGATTGAGCGCGGGCGGAAGTGGCTCGAAGAGCAGACTGGCTCGATGGAGGTGCGGGGTGGCGACTACCCCGTCTCGGACTCCAACTACGTAGCCAGCGTCATCTTGTTGTCGGGCGTGACGGACGTACCCCGCATCAAAGAGCTCCAGCAGGTCGCAATCGAAGCACAGGATAACATCGAGGAGATACGCGACCAGAGCGAAGAGAACTTACATGGGTTAATTGAAGATGACGAAGATGAGTTGGAGCCGCTGTTCTAAGGCGTTTATCACAGTTCTGTTCGTGCTCGCGGCCGCTGTGGGTCCAGTAGCGGCCGTCTCGACGAGCGCGGAGGGTGTTCCACAAGAAGCACAGGTCGGCGACGAGGTCACAGCCACGTACACGTTCACCGACCTCTACACTGACTACGAGTCGTGGACCCTTCACGGGAAAACTAACATGACGAATGTCACCTGGACGGTGACGAAGTTCGACCAAGCAGGCAACCAGCTGTCACAGCAGTCCTACGACGGCGCGGAATTCGGCGAGGCCGTCGACATCTCAGAGGACACCGCCGAGGTGCGGGTCCGGGTGCGCGGCACTGTGCCGACTATCGAGAATTTCAGCTACGACCCTGCCGAGGAGTTCACGCTTGCTCGGTTCGAACTCCGCCGTGAGGGCGGCGCACAGCAGGACATCACTGCCACGAGTGTCCACCACTACACGAACGAATCGGCTGAGGCCCGTACAACAATCGAGGAGGCCCAGAGTGCAATCGAGACCGCGAGCGGCGACGCAGAGGCCGAACAGACGCTGCGAAACGCGATTGAGGCGTACAACAGCGAGAGCTTCGGACTGGCCGTCGAGCTTGCGAACGAGGCGAAAACGCAGGCCGAACAGGCCCAAAACACCCGCAACCGGAACCAGCTCATCCTCTATGCAGTGGGCGGGCTGGTCGTGCTCGGGTTAGTCGTCGGCAGCGGCGTTTATCTTCGCTCCCGGGGCGACGACTACGACAAACTCCGGTAGATGCGCGTGCTCGTCCCGTTCGGGGCGCGCGACCCAAAGACCAGACTCGGTGCCGTGCTTGACGAGCAAGAGCGACACAGCTTCGCCGAGGCAATGCTCGCGGACGTGCTCAGGGCGCTGGCCGACCACGACCCGGTGGTGCTCGCGGACGCGCCCGTTGACGTCGACGCGCCCGTGACTGTCGACGAGCGGCCACTAACGGAGGCAGTCAATGCCGAACTGGCGTCCGGAGTGCCGACGGCCGTCATGATGGCTGACCTCCCGCTCGTCGGTCGCGAGACGGTCGAACGGCTGATTGCCCCTGACGCGGATGTCGTAATGGCGCCGGGACTCGGTGGGGGGACAAACGCGCTCGTCGTCCGTGACGAGACATTCCGGGTTGACTACCACGGTGCGTCCGTCCGCGACCACCGCCGAGCGGCCCGCGCCGAAGGACTGTCGCTCGCGACAGTCGACTCCTTCCAGCTCGCCGCGGACATCGACGAGCCGGATGACCTCGTGGAGGTGCTACTCCACGGTGATGGCGCCGCCGCGACGTGGCTGCGCGCCCACGGCGGCCGGGTAGCGACGACAGACGGCCGCGCCCAGTTCACCTGGGGCGACACAGAGGAGTGACCTGGCCAGGACAACGGTTTAGTTGCTCGCACGAGTATCATCAGGTGCGCGAGTGCTACTCGCGCCGGTCGTGCCGACCCGGAACTGCCGGTCGAGGGCACCCTGACTGACACTGGGTCGGCGCGTCCATCACTTATCCGTCATCCGTACCCTTTTGACCGGAGAGACGTAGCCATCGGTATGTTCCCCGGGGCCGACGAATACAGCGTTGACCTACGCGTCAACGAGGCCGCGGTCGACGAACTGCTCAGTGTCGGACCAGCAGACGTGACGGCAGCAGCAGAACTGACATTCGCGCGCAATGTGTTCATCCCGCTGACGACCGCCTGCCGATACACCTGCACATACTGCACCTACTACGATGTTCCCGGAGAGGCGACGCTGTTGTCCCCGTCGGAGGTCAGAAAAATCTGCGATCGTGGCGCCGACGCTGGCTGCACAGAAGCACTGTTCACCTTCGGCGACGACCCCGATGACCGCTACACAGCGGTCCATGATCAACTTGCAGAGTGGGGCCACGACTCTATCCACTCATATCTGCGGGAAGCTTGTGAGATTGCGCTCGACGCGGGCCTGCTCCCGCATGCGAACCCTGGCGACCAGACCCGCGAGCAAATGGCACAGGTCGCAGATCTAAACGCCTCAATGGGCGTGATGTTGGAGACGACGGCAGACCTGCAGGCCCATGGGGGGCCCCGCGGGAAGTCGCCGGGTCAACGGCTCCACACTATCCGGACGGCCGGCGAACTCGCCGTCCCGTTCACCACGGGCATCCTCGTCGGTATCGGCGAGACGCGCCGCGACCGCGCGGAGAGTCTGCTCGCAATCCGGGACCTCCATGAGCGATACGGCCACATTCAGGAGGTCATCGTCCAGCCGGTGAGCCCGAACGAGCGGTGGAAGGAGCCAGGACCAGCACTGGAGACGCTCCGCGAGACGACAGCGATGGCGCGGCACTGTCTTCCCGAGACGGTGAGCGTCCAGTCACCGCCGAACCTCGCGCCAGTGCGGGACCTGCTTGACTGCGGCGTCGACGACCTGGGCGGCGTCTCGCCGGTAACTGACGACCACGTCAACCCCGACTACGCGTGGCCGGCGCTGCGTGAACTCGAGAGTATCGCTGCTGAGGCAGGCGTTCCGCTCTCCGAGCGACTCCCCGTCTACGAGCGATTCCTCACTGAACCAGGCTGGGTGTCAGAGCGGGTGCACAAGGCTATCGATGCCGACACGGAGGCAGGCGCCCGCTACCGGGCTGTGCTGGCAGACTAAGAGCGACGGATTCTCTAGTATAGCCTGCAAGGGGCGTCACACTGCCTCAACCACGGGTCATCGAGAACCATCGCAGCTGACGGCACTCGCGTACCGGAAAGTCAGTCGTCAGCGCTAGCCGTCTGCCCGCCGGCCCGCTCGCCCGGCGCCAATAACGGCGTCCCGTCCGCACACGGGCCAAGTTGCGGACCGTGTGGCCCATCACCGGTGAGTACGCGCCGCTGTTCGTAGTCGGTCGACCGCTCAACGGGCGTGCGGCCGAGTGCGCGTATCATCTCAGCGTAGTCGTCAAACGAGCGGAACTCGCCGTGGCTGCCGCCCGCACGCTTGGTTATCTCCTCTGAAAGGATGGTGCCCATGAAATCGTCGGCGCCACACGAGAGCATCTTCAACCCCTGTGTATCGCCGTACTTCACCCACGACGACTGAATGTGTGTGATGTTATCGAGGAAGAGCCGCGAGACAGCAATCATCAGCTCATCCTCTGCAGGCGTCGCGCCGCCGGTCACCAGCCCGCGCTCGTACAACGGGGTCGTCTCGTGGACAAAAGAGAGCGGGACGAATTCCGTGATGTTCCCAGTCCTGTCTTGTAGGTTGCGGACACGTCGGAGGTGGACTGCGCGGTGCATCGCGTTCTCGACGTGACCGTACATGATGGTGGCCGTCGTCGGAAGCCCTGCCTCCGCGGCTGCCTCCATCGCGGCCAGCCACTCGCCGGTATCCATTTTCCCCGGGCAGATAACTTCGCGCACCTCGTCGACCAGAATCTCAGCGGCCGTCCCCGGAACGGATGCGAGCCCTGCGTCGCGGAGCCGGCGGTACGCGTCGACGTACGACCAGTCTGTGCCACGAACGGCGTGGTGAGCCTCTTCGGGCGTCATGGAGTGGAGGTGAGCGCCGTCGGCGCTCATCGCCCGCATCTGCTCGACGTAGGTGCCAGGGTCGGTGTCGTACCGTTCGGGTGGCTTGTAGTTTACCTCACTCGCTGGGTCGTCGTAGGCAGCGAGCATCTCATGATGTTCGGCATCGAGCGCGAACGCTGGGTGAAGTCCCGAGACAGAGGTGACCTCGTAGATACCTCGCTCGAGAGCATCCCGGACTGCCGCCCGTGACTCGGCTGGCGTCTTCGTGAAGCCAGCATGGGCAGGTTCGACCGCGTCGGCGTCACTCTCGAAGGCCGCGGCAGTAGCCTTGAAATTACAGAAGAGACAGCCTGTATTGCAGGCCGTCGTGACATTGTTGTTGAGGTTGGCGACAAAGGTCACCTCGTCGCCGACGACGGCCGCGCGCCGGCGGTCGGCTGCCTCGAGCACTTGCTCCTTCCGGCGGGAGTCAATACCGTCGGTCTCGGATCCGGTCGTCAGCAGCTCCACCGCGTCGTCGACCGTCAGCCGAATCCCGTCGCGCGCCTTGGCGAGCGCATTCTCGAACGACTGGTCCGTGACGGGGGCATGCTCGAAGCCAAACGCGTCGTCGGACTGCACGTTTTTGCCTTCCCCTCCGGGCACAAAACCGTGCCGGGTAGCGGACATGCCCGCCAATGCTGAAGCCCGTGTGGGACTAAGACATAATATGTTTGGCTGCGACGCGCCGCTTCAGTCGGTTGCCATGAGTATCGCCGCAGGCGGGGTCGCCGGGGTCCTCGGCATGCTCGCCGGCCTCGGACCCATTTCGGTCGCGACGCTGGCGGGCATGTGTGCACTCTGTGGCGAAGTCGCGGCGGGCGTTGGTCGCGGCAATCAGGGGTGGCGTGCGGTCGTTGTGGCACTCTCAGGCAGGTTAGGGTGACCCGATGGATGTTCCCACCTGCCGTCGACCTCGCGCTATCGCTCGCACTCTCGGTCGTTCCTGCGCTCTTGTTTCTCGGGCTCTATCGGGGGCTCGAGCGGCTACGCGACGATGACCTTGTGAACCGGTGGCTCGATGGGCCCACCGGCAGGCTCAACGAGCGGACCCCTACCCCCGAGCCCAGTGATAGTGGGGCCGTGCGGTGTCACCGCTGCGGGACGGTAAACCCGCCGTACGCGGCGTACTGCGCGCGCTGTCTTGACCAGCTCTGACCGGTCAGAACCGGGAGACGTACCAGTCACCGGCCCTCACGGCCGGTATGAGCGAGATCGACGTCGAGGCGGTCGACGAGCTGTCACCAATCGTCGACGCGCCCGAGTACGTCCTCTACGGAGGGAAGGGCGGCGTCGGAAAGACGACAATGGCGGCCGCGACCGCGCTGGCATCGGCCCGTGAGGGAACTGCGACGCTGTGCGTGTCGACTGACCCGGCCCACTCGCTGTCGGACGCCCTTGAGCGGGACGTCCCCGCCTCGCCGGGCCGCATTGACGAGGAACATCCGCTGTACGGCGCCGAAATCGATCCTGAGGAGGTTGACGCTGGGCCGTTCGCCGGCGACGGCGACCTCGAGCTCGGCGGGGTGGGCGACCTGCTCGGCGGCGACGTCGCTGGGGCGATGCCCGGGGCCGATGAGGCTGCGGCGTTCCAGCTCCTCCTGCGGTACATGGACGACGACCGGTTCGACCGGGTGGTGGTCGACACCGCGCCGACAGGCCACACGCTGCGGCTGCTGGAACTACCGGATGTGATGGACTCGATGGCGGGGAAGCTGCTGGCGATGCGCGAGCGGCTCTCGGGGATGGTGGGGAGTCTCGGCGGGCTCTTCGGCGAGAACGGACCCGACGAGGCAACCGTCGAGTCGGGAATGGACGACCTGCGGTCGCTCTCCGAGCGGGTCGAGCGGCTCCGAGCCGTGCTCACCGACCCGGCCCGCACCGACTTCCGGGTGGTGATGGTGCCCGAGTCGATGAGCGTGAGCGAATCCAGACGGCTGGTCGACCGGCTCGGGGAGTTTGGCGTCCCCGTTGGCACCGTCGTCGTCAACCGGGTGATGCAGCCGCTGGCAGAGGTGGCCGACGTCGACCCCTCGTGGTTCGTCGCGCCGGACCTCGAGGACTGTGCGTTCTGCCAGCGACGCTGGGAAGTCCAGCGAAGCGCACTCGGCGAGGCACAGGAGCTGTTCCGCGGCCACGAGGTGCTCCGGGTGCCGCTATTCGCCGAAGAGGTCCACGGCGAGGCCGCGCTGCGGGTCGTTGCGGCCTGTCTCGACTAGCGGCGCCCCACGACGCGGGCGACCGTCCAGCCGAGCCCGACAATCATCGCGGCGATGACGAGCGGCGCGAGCGCCGACAGCGGTTCGCCGGTGTTAGTGTAGTTACCCACCGCAAGTCCGACGAGTAGGACGGCGACGAGCCCGTGAAGGCCGAACGTCGCCAACTGGAGGTTGTCCATACCAGATGAGATGACGTCCGGGTACCTAAATTCAGAGCTTCTCGGCCAGCCGGAACAGCCGGTCGCGGAGCCGGTCGGGAAGGAACCGCGAGAGCGCCACCGTCTTCGCGAAGCCGCCGACGACATACCGTGGGTCGGGGTTCGTCGAGACCCCCGCCTCCAGTATCACGTCGGCTACCTCCTCGGGAGTGGACGCGAACGGCGAGTCTTCCCCGGAGATGAGCGAGCCGTCCTCTTGGGTGTCGTACACCGACTCGTAAGCGGCCGTCCGCTCGAGCGTGTCGAGTTCGTCATCGACTCGGTCGCGGAATGGTGTCTCGACGGGACCCGGCTCCACCAGCGACACGTCGACGCCGAATCGGGCCACTTCGGTCCGGAGCGCGTCAGAGTAACCCTCGAGCGCGAACTTCGAGGCCGCGTACGCGCTCATGCCCGGCGGCGCAACCCGGCCGGCGACCGACGAGACGTTGACGACAGTCCCCGACTCGGCCTCGCGCATGTGCGGGAGAACGGTCCGGACGAGCCGGTGTGGGCCGACGACGTTCACGTCCAGCTGTCGCTCGAACAGCTCGGCGGGCAGGTCTTCGGCGGGGCCGTACTGGCCGTAGCCGGCGTTGTTGACCAGACAGTCGAGTCGGCCCGTCTCCTCGAGCACACGGTCGACAACCATTTCGACCTGGTTAGGGTCGGTGACGTCAAGGGCGGCCGTCTTACAGCCGTCGAGGTCCACATCCGCAGGGTCGCGGGCTGTCGCGTACGTCGTCCACTCCTCCTCGCGGAAGGCGCGGGCGGCCGCGCGGCCGATGCCCGACGAGCAACCGGTGATGAGGACGGTGCGGTCCATACGGCCGTCTCGCCCGCCCGGGTGTTAGCTCTGGCCTTCGACTTGCGCCTTCGCCTCGTCAGCGTACGCGTCTGCCAGCCGCGTCGGTTCGGGGAGCTTGTAGTCGCCCCCACAGGCGGCGACGAACTCGACGGCCGTCTGCGCGCTCATACGGTGGCCTGGCGAGACGTACAGCGGATTGATTCGCCCGGAATCGAACTGCCGGCTCTGGTAAGCATAGCCGAGCACGGTGCCATCGGGCGCCGTCACATCCGCGTCGGCGACTATCGGCACCCGCTCGCCGGCCGCGAGTCCCTCAACCGACTGCCGCGGCTCGCCACACAGCAGTGACTTGGCGACGCCGACGCTGGGCCGGTCGCGCAGCACGCCCACGTGGGTCGCAAGCCCGGCCTGTCTGAAGTGGATGCGCCCGGAACCGTCGAACAGATACAGGTCCGGCTCGACGGTGAACTCCCCGAGTGCCGCAAGAATCGGCCCACCTTCCCGGAATGCGAGCAGTCCCGGCACGTACGGCACCTCAAGCTCTGTGACAGCGTAGACCCGTTCGAGAACCTCCTCTCCACGAAGTGCGACGGCGGCCGAGACGGCGAGCGCGGGGTCGGCGTCGGTAAGAAACGCTTGGTCGACGCCCGCGACAACGGCCTTGCCCGCTCGGACGTCTGCAGGCGTGACCTCAAGGGCGTCCTCGAACGTCGCCGCCTTGGCGATCTCCCGCTGGAGCCGCTTCATCTCAGTGCGGGACAGTGACGGGTCCGGACGGAACCGCTCGCGGTTGCTCGCCATCAGCGCCGTCGGCCGGGGCCGCCTGGCCCGCCGGGACCGCCCGGGCCGCCGGGACCGCCCATCCCGCCGCCGAGCCGGAGCTGGTTCGGGGCGCTCACCTCGTCGCGGACGTAGCTGCCGTACAGCAGTCCCAGTCCGAGCCCGGTGAGGTGCGCGAGGTGGGCGATATTGCTGCCGACGCCGGCCGTCGCGCCGAAGATGCCAAACACGGATAGCAGTGCGTAGCCGATGGTGAGCAGCCAGATTGGCACCGGGAGCACGAAGTAGAGGTACACCTTCAACCCCGGATTGAGCACGGTGAGCACGGCGAGGATAGCCATGATTGCGCCGCTGGCCCCGAGGACGGCCGTCGTGTTGCCGACGAGCAGCCCCAAGCCGACCTGTGCCAGCCCCGCGAGCGCGCCCGTGAGAAGGAACAGCGCTGCGAACCGCCGCGAGCCGATGTACCGCTCAACGACCGGGCCGAAAAAGAACAGGACGATGCCGTTGCCGAACAGGTGGCCGATACCGCCGTGTGAAAAGACGGACGTCACCCATGTCCAGACGTACAGCGGGTGGGCAGACGAGAGGGTGAACGTCGCGGCCCACAGCGGGTCCCGTAGACCGATGCCGACGAGCGGGTAGACGAGGAACTGGAGCGCGAAGACAGCAACCATGATAGCGAGGAACAGATACGAGACGTTCCCCTTGAAGTACGACAGCGGGCCGCCAGGCCGTGAGAGCCGGTCGAGCGGCGAGGAGTCGTCGCTCGTTACACGGTCGTCGAACCCGGAGTCGAAGACACCGTCGGGGTCGTTCCAGTCGCCGAGCCCTGCGCAGGCGTGGTTCTCCGGAAGACGGTGCTCAGAGCAGTAGTCGCCCCCGCAGCGCCGGCAGTTGTACGGCATATCCACCTCCTTGCCGCACACCTCACACTTCGCCATTACCCGCGGTACGGGGGTGGCTCGCAAATGGGTTGGGGTACAGCCGTGGGGATCAGTCGCTTGTGCGGGCGACCTCCGTCGTCCCAAGCGCGCTCCGGGCAGTAGTCGCCAGCCGACCGAACAGCACAGTGAGGGCCTGCCGGCGCGCCACCAGCAGCCCCGCGCCGATAGCGAGGTAGATGACCGTGAAAGCGATAAGCAGTTCGTAGCTCGACAGTGGGAGCGCGACCACGTCCCGGACGATAAGGAACTCAAGGAACACCTGCGTCGAGAACAACACGAGCAGGACGAGCGCCTCCCGAATGCTGATGTTGAAGTTGACGAGAACGGCGATGGCGAAGAATGACTGGGCGGCAGTAATCCAGATTTCAGCCGCCTGCTTCTGGTCAAACGGGAGCGTCCCGTAGCGGCCCAGCGCGATGGAGTAGACGACCACGAGCGTTCCGATGAGCAGCGTCCACTGGTTCAGCTTCGAGGAGATGAGCGCATTGAACCCGGCAGTAGAACGGGCCTTGTTGACCAGGTAGGCAACGACGATGAGTTCGGGTGACTCCGAGGCAAGCGGTGCAATCCACTGTATCATAAAGAAGGCAGGGATTCCGAAGTCTTGGCCGAGCACCTCCAGCCCGTGGGCAAACGGCTCGACAGCCCAGAAAATCATCAGCCCCGAGTAAGCGAACAGCGCGAGGACGATGGGCACCCGAACACCCCGGCGTTTCTTTTGGAAATAAGCGGGGACGCCAACATGCTCCTCACCGGCCTCAACATCGCCCTTCAGGATAATGAGGATGTAGAGGATGTAGAGACCGACGAGCACGAACATATCGAGAGCGTCGATGCCGCCGCCGAGCGGGACGAGGAAGGCCCACATTGTTGCGAGAAAGAGGAAGGCAATCTCCGTCGAGATATCTGGATCGAGGTTGACCCGAGAGGCGAGGAAGCCGGGCCGCTTCTCGACGGCAGCGTCGTCGTCGCTGCCGGCCCGGAAGATGGTAAATAGCGCGATTCCCGACCAGCCGAGACCGATAAGAATCCGGTTGGCGCCAGTCATGTTCGCCACTGCGAGGTTCGCTGCTTCCGCACCACGTGGAGTGCCGGCGAACTGGCCAGCGTTGAACGCGTACAGCGCGTCAACGGCGTACTCTGGCGCGACGGCCAGCACCGCGAGCACAGCGATAGCGAACGCCCGCGGGACGTCTTTTTCTGCCGTCTCGGCGCCCCAAGCAAGCAGGAACGACGCCCCCAGCACAGCTAACCCAGCCAGGAGAACAGTCGTCCCCTCGCCGTACCCTTCAACGAGGCCACCCAATGCCGACGCAACCCACGGGACTGTCAGCAGGACGGCGCCGGCGACGGCGACCAGTGGATGGCGGAGACGGTCTGAGACGCCCATTTTGTTGGAGCGGGGAGAGGCACCTACCTAACTCCTTTGTTCTTGACGTCGGCGGGGCCATTTATCCCCAGCCGGCGATTGCCGTCGGTATGGATGTGTACGGACTGGTCGGTAATCCAGTCGGCCACTCGCTGTCGCCACCGATGCATGAGGCGGCCTACGATCGACTTGGCGTAGACGCCCGCTACGTTACCTTCGAGCCGGCAGAGGATGACCTCGCGCGGGCGTTCGAGGGAGCTGACGCGCTCGGAGTGGCCGGGCTGAACGTCACCATCCCGTTCAAACAATGCGCGCTTGAACTCGTTGAACCGGACGACCTGGCGGCGCGCATCGGTGCGGTCAACACCGTCGACTTCACGGGAGCGGCACCAACCGGCCACAACACGGACGCTGTTGGGGCAACGCGAGCGCTCACCCACCACGACATTCCGCTTGAGGGGCAGGCTGTCGTCGTCGGGGCCGGCGGCGCAGGGCGGGCTGTCGCGTTCGGGCTCGCGGACGCGGGAATGGACGTTGCTATCGCCAACCGGACGGTCTCCCGGGCACGCGAACTCGCGGCGGAGGTGCCCGGGGCCACCGGCCACCCGCTTGGGGCAGTCGCCAACCTCGTGACCGACGCTGACGTGCTCGTGAACTGCACGAGCGTCGGGATGCACGAAGAGGACGACCGCACCGAGGGAACGGGCGCACACGACGAGGACGACGCCGACGAGGAAACACCGGTGCCGGCCGACGCGCTTCACGCCGACCTCGCGGTGCTGGACGCAGTGTACACACCTCTGGAAACCCGGCTGCTCGCAGACGCCCGCCGGGCCGGCGCGACGACCATCGACGGTGGGTGGATGCTACTCTACCAGGGGGTGGCTGCTTTCGAGCGGTGGACCGGGCTGGAGGCGCCCGTCGCGGCGATGAACGAGGCGCTTCGGGCACGACTTTAATAGTAGGGGGGCGTCTACCGCCGCGCATGGGAATACTCGACACCATCAAGTCGGCGCTCGGCATCGGCTCGTCGCGCGACAAAGAGCTGGATCCGGCGAGCGAGCGCGCCGTGAAGGAACCGGCCGCGGCCGGTACGGATGCGAGCGGCTCGACCGGGTCGGTCGTCGAGGAGTCATCGAGCGCGGCGGCCGCAGAGGCCGCAGAGGCCGCCGGACCGGGAGCCGCCGATCCCGATGAAGCCGGCGAAAAACGGGATGTCGAGGCAGTCAGTGGCATCGGCCCGGCGTACGCGAGCCGGCTCGCCGACGCCGGCGTCGACTCCGTTGCGGACCTGCTGGAGGCCGACGCAGACACGCTCGCCGAGGAAACGGGTATTTCTGCCAAGCGCATCGGCCGCTGGCAGGACGACGCTGCAGAACTGTAGAATCGAAAGCGCATTATCGACGGCCCCTAACTGTTCTGTATGACACGGGTCGTCACCAGTCGAGACGACTTCGTCACGACGGCGGCTGCAGCGCCGTCGGGAGCTCGCATCCCCGTCGAGGTGCGCATAACTGTCGACGATCCGTTCGACGCCTACCGACGAGCTCGCGCCGACGGCGGCGTTTTCTACGAGACGACCGGTGGCCAAGACGGCTGGGGCTACTTTGCTGTCGACGCGAGCGAGCAGATAACCGTCGGCGAGGACAATCGAGTCTTCGAAACGCTCCATAATCTACTGGCCGATGAGACGCTCGTCCGCGGGGACTGTTCGGTGCCGTACCCGTGCGGTGCGTTCGGCTGGCTTTCCTACGACGCGGTTCGAGAACTGGAGCGCCTACCCGACAATGCAGACCGCGACCGGGACCTCCCTCGGCTCCAACTAGGCGTGTTTCCCACCGTCGCGGCCTGGACCGCTGCTGACGCCCGCGAGGGCCGGGTGACGCTCCGGATCTGTTCGTGTCCTCGGGTCGGCGAGCCGGATGCAGCATACGAGCAGGGCCGGAAGCAGGCGCGGGCGCTCGCAGCAGCCGCAACCACCGGCTCGACGGTCGTTGGGTCACCGCAGGTGGCCGCTGATGAGGTCCGTTTCGAGTCCGACTGTGGCGAGGAAGCGTTCGCGGAGCGAGTTCGGCGCGTGAAGACGTACATCCGCGAGGGCGACACTTTCCAGGCGAACATTTCCCACCGTCTCACCGCCCCTGCGGCCGTCCATCCCGTCGAAGCGTACGACGCCCTCCGGGAGGTGAATCCCGCGCCGTACTCGGGGCTCGTCGAGTTCCCCGGCGTCGACTTGGTGAGCGCTTCACCCGAACTTCTGCTCAATGTCGAGGACGACCGTCTGCGGACCGAACCCATCGCCGGCACCCGTCCACGAGGAGCGACACCTGACGAGGACTCCACCCTCGAGGCGGAGTTGACCAACGACGAGAAGGAGCAGGCCGAACACGCGATGCTTGTCGATCTGGAACGCAACGACCTCGGGAAGGTGAGCGCATATGGGAGCGTTGACGTCACCGAGTACAGGCGAGTGGACCGATACGCAGAGGTAATGCATCTGGTCTCACTGGTCGAAGGCCAGCTCCGTTCCGAGTATGACGTCGCGGATGCGGTGGCGGCGACGTTCCCCGGCGGCACCATTACCGGGGCGCCTAAGCCACGGACGATGGAGATTATCGATGAACTCGAACAGACCCGCCGAGGCCCTTATACCGGGTCGATGGCTGCCTTCGGCTTTGACGGCCGCGCCACGCTCAACATCATCATTCGCACCCTCGTCCGCCACAGCGACGAGTACGGTCTGCGCGTCGGCGCGGGCATCGTACACGACTCGGAACCGGCGGCGGAGTACGCTGAGACGCTCGATAAGGCCCGCGCGCTCGTGACTGCCGTGGACGACGCGCTGGAGACGACAATGGCCGTGGGGAGCGATGGCGACTGACGCGGCGACCGTCCTCGTGGTGGACAATTACGACTCGTTCGTGTACAACCTTGTCCAGTACGTCGGCGAGGCGCTACTGGAGCTGGGGTACGGAGCAGCCGAGACGCGCTCCGCGGTAGTTGTCGAGCGCAACGACGCGGTGACAGTCGCCGACATCCGGAGGCTGGACCCGGACGCTGTCGTCGTCTCGCCGGGGCCAGGCACTCCAAGCGAGGCGGGTGTCTCCGTGCCGCTGTTCCGCGAACTTACGTATCCGACGCTCGGCGTCTGTCTGGGCCACCAGGCGCTGTGTGCGGCCAACGGCGCTCCTGTCGGCCACGCTCCCAGCGTCGTCCACGGGAAGCCGTCGACAGTGACCCACGACGGCCGGGGCGTGTTCCGAGACCTGCCGGAGGAAATGTCGGTGGGTCGCTACCACTCACTTGCGGTCGACCGGGGGAACCTGCCTGAGGGACTCGTGGAGACAGCCCACACCGACGACGAGGCGAGCGTCGTGATGGGGGTGCGGCACGCCGATTACCCCCATATTGGCGTCCAGTTCCACCCCGAGTCCATCCTCACCGAACACGGGCTGGCGATGGTGGCGACGTTCGTGGGCGACGCACTGTCGTGAGCGCCGCGGCTTTACCGGAGGCACCCGTCTGCGGCCGTATGGACCACGAGGCCATCGGGGCGGAGACGGAGGCAGTCCCGGATGTCAACCTAGCACAGATGGCGGCCGGCGAAGAGATGAGCGTCCAGCACTTCCACATCGAACCGGGCGCGACCGTGCCGGCCCACGATCACCACTACGAGCAGGCGGGGTTCATTTACCAGGGCGAACTGACGTTCTTACTCGCGGACAGCGAGGTGATCGTCTCCGCCGGCGAGTCATACGTGCTGGCGGGCGACGAACGCCACGGCGCCGAGAACCGCGGTGACGTGCCCGTTCACGGGGTCGACATCTTTGCGCCGCCGCGAACTGACCCCGACTGGGCCGACGACTGATGACACACCGGCGGGCGGCCGTGGCGCTCGCGCTGCTGTGTCTCGCGGCTGGCTGTGGCGAAACGGCCACCGGCGGTGGCGTTGACGAGACGTTGACCCCGGCGACCGTCCCCGAGCCGACGCCAGCGCCGGTTGACCGCGTGCCAGGGCTCGGGAAGGCAAGCATAGTCGACGAGCGGGCCCTCGTCACTGCCCACCGGGCGGGACTAGCTGAGACGAGCTACCAGCTGAACCGCGAGCGGCGGGTCGTCGGTCCGAACGGGACGCTCGATGTCGTCACTGTGAACGCGAGCGTCGCCGGGGGGGACGCCTACCGGGTCAGCCGAGTCGAGCGGTCAGCCGCTGAGTGGTACACCGCCGCCTCGTCCGTACGCCGGGATGTATGGTACCGGAACGGCCACCTGCGCAACCGCTACGTGGACGCCGATCGCGAGGCGACTTACTGGGGCAGCAATGGCGTCGAGAACGGCCCCGTCTCTGACCCAACGCGGGCGCGGCTGGTGATGAACGCACTCGGGGCCGTCCGATTCCGGGTGACGGACGCAACCCGGGTGAACGGAACAGTCCGCTACCGGCTCGCCGGGACCGGTCGGACTGACCGGGAGCTGACAGGTGCGCCGTCGCTACTCATTGATATCCGGAATCGCTCGCTGACCGCGACCATCCGAGCGGACGGCGTCGTGCTCGCGTACACGCTCCGCTATGAGGCGACTTTCAAGCAGCGCGCGGTTTGGGTGGAGGAACGGTATACTGTCTCGCGACTCGGCCGAGTGCGCATCACCCGGCCGTCGTGGCTTGCGGCGGCAAACGAAACGGTGACTGGCTGATGTGGCGGCCTCTCCTACTGGTACTCGCGTGCGTGCTCGCTGGTTGCGGCGGGCCAGCGGCGACGGCGCCGACCACGCAAACGGAGACATTGACGCCAGTCCCAGTGCCTGCAGAGTCGACACCACCGGGAATCGAATCGAAGAGGCTGGTCGACGGAGACGCGCTGGCTGCTGCCCACGAGCGAGCCGTCGCGAACCGCTCGTATACCGTCCGGTCGCGATTCCGGGTGGTCGACGAAAACGGAACACTCCGACGGCTGAACACGACCCGGTGGGTCGTCGCGGGGGGTGAGACGTACCGCGGGCTGCAGGTCGGCGAGTCCAGCGACCGCTACCCTGTCAGCTCCGCTGCGACCAAGGTCGACGTGTTCTACACGAATGGGACAAGCCTGATTCGAATCGAGGACGAGCGGGTCCGCTACGGCCGTGCCGATACACCCGGCGGCGTGCTGGAAGACCTCTCAGCGGCCGACCGGCTCCGAGAACTGTACCTTGCGGGCGACAACTGGACTGTAACCCCGGCAGACGGCCGGTACGTCCTCGAATCACGGTCGGTTGCGACGGGAGCGCTCCGGCAGCCGCTGCTCGTCGAGTCGCTGCGGGGCGTACGACTTCGGGTCGTCGTGACGGAGACCGGTCGGCTGGTCGGGTGGCGGCTCACCTACGAGGGAGAGTTCGAGGGGCAGAAGGTTCGGGTGCGTCGAACCACGACCCTGACCGCGGTCGGGAATACGAGCGTGCCACGGCCGTCTTGGTTGGGGACCGCCCGCAACGCGACCGGTTAGTCCAGGATGCGCTCGACGATCTCGGCAGCGAACTCGCTGGTCGCCAGCTTCTCGCCGCCCTCGATCTGGCGCTCGATGTCGTAGGTGACCCGCTTCGAGGAGATCTGAGCCTCGACGGCGTCACGGACGAGGTCGGCAGCGTCGTCCCAGCCCAGCTGCTCGAGCATGATGCGCCCGGAAAGAATCATGGCTGAGGGATTCACCTTGTCCTCGTCGGCGTACTTTGGCGCCGAGCCGTGGACCGGCTCGGCGAGTACCCGTCCATCGCCGATATTGGCGCCCGGCGCGATGCCGAGCCCCCCAATCTGTGCGCCGGCAGCGTCGGAGAGGTAATCGCCGTTGAGGTTCGGCATCGCCAGCACGTCGTACTGGCCAGTGCGGGTGAGAATCTGCTGGAGCATGTTGTCCGCAATACGATCTTTGACGACGACGACGTTCTCGGGGGCGTCGCCGTCGTGCTCCTCCCAAAGCTCATCCTCGGTAATGGTGCGCTCGGGGTACTCCTCCTCGGCGAGTTCGTAGCCCCAGTCGCGGAACGCCCCCTCGGTGAACTTCATGATGTTCCCCTTGTGGACGAGCGTAACGGAGTCGCGGTCGTTCTTGATGGCGTAGTCGATGGCCTGTCGGACGAGCCGCTTGGTGCCGAATTCCGTGATGGGCTTGATACCAATACCGACCGGCCCATCGTGGATGGTGGCGTCAAACCCCATCTCGTCCTCAATGAACTCGCGGACCTGTTCGACGCCGTCAGTGCCGGCCTCCCACTCAATGCCGGCGTAGACGTCCTCAGTGTTCTCCCGGAAATTAACCATGTCCATCTCGCCCGGATTTTTCACTGGTGAGGGAACTCCCTCAAGATGGTAGGTGGGCCGCATGTTCGTGTACAGATCGAGCTTCTTGCGGAGTGCAACGTTCAGCGAGCGGAAGCCAGCGCCGACGGGCGTCGTGAGCGGCCCTTTGATAGAGACGCGGAACTCTCGGAGCGCATCGACGGTGTCGTCGGGGAGGTTCTCGTCGTAGCGGTCGCGGGCAGACTCGCCGGCGTACACCCGCATCCAGTTAATCTCGCGGCCGGTGGCCTCGGCGGCCGCGTCAAGTACCGACTGGGCGGCCGGCCCAACATCGGTCCCAATGCCATCTCCGTGGATGATGGGGACGATGGGGTCGTCTGGGACGACGAGTTCGTCGTCCTCGTAGGTGATTTTCGACCCATCGTCGGGAACCTCGACTTGCTCGTACTCGGAAGACATTACGTCCGAATTCCGAGTGGGCACAGAAAGGCGTACCGTTATCTGCCGGTACCCGAATCGTGAACCTCGAAGACCGGACGACGAACTTTAGCCGCGGGGCCGGCGACGAATAGGCGTGCAACTCATCGTCCACGGCGGCGCCGGGAGCCCGCCAGACGAACCGCCGGAGCGACAGGCAGTGCTGGACGAGGCCGCTGAGACGGGTGCTGCGGCCGCAAGTGTCACCGATGCCGTCTGCGAGGCGGTTCGGGTCCTTGAGGCGAGTCCACGGTTCAATGCCGGCGTCGGAGGGGCCGTCCAGTCGGATGGTATTATCCGCACAGACGCCGGGCTGATGACCGACGACCGCGCGGTCGGCGCGGTCGCGTCGATGCCGGGCGTTGAGCGGGCCGTCGACGTCGCACGCGTTGTCAAAGAGGAGACGCCTCATGTGCTCGTCTCGGGGGTCCACGCTGTCGATCTCGCGGCCGCCTTCGACATCGAGACGGGTGTCGATCTACGGACACCTGACCGAGACGAGCAGTTTGCGGCCCTTGAGGACCGCCCGGCAGTCGAGGATGTGCGTGGGCAGCTCAAGTGGCTGCGCGAGCAATTCGGCGGCTCAGACACGGTGGGCGCAGTCGCCCGCGACGGCGACCGGCTGGCCGCAGCGACATCGACGGGCGGCCGGTGGCTCGCGCTTGCAGGCCGTGTGGGCGACGTGCCGCAGGTGGGGGCAGGGTTCTACTGTACCCCAGCCGGTGGCGTGAGTACCACCGGTGCAGGCGAGGATATCGCCCGAGTGACGCTGGCGCGTCAAGCCGTCGACCATCTTGAGGCTGGACTGTCGGCGCCAGCCGCGGCTGACCGTGCCATTGAGGAGTTCGCAGAGATCACCGACGCGACGGCCGGCCTCATCCTCATCGACTCGAACGGACAGACCGGTGAGGCGTACAACTCTGACGCGATGCAGACGAGCGTCGCCGGGCAATAAACGCTTATCGGGCAGTGACCGCTGTGTACGTGCGATGGCGACCGATGCGAGCGGCTACGGGACGCGGTCGATACCGGACGCAGCGCGGCTGGTCAAGCAGACGGAGCCGTGGCTCCTGCTCGTCGGGTACGTCTTCACGGGAGCGCTCGCCTCGCTCGCGACGATGACCATCGTTCTGACGATTGCAGCGCGGCTCCCTGGCGTGGCCGGCTTCATCGCATTCATGCCATTTGGCGTAACGGCTGTGATGGGGACTCTGTCTGCGACCCGTCGGTGCTTTGCGAACCTCGCCGACCGGACCGGCGTCCGGACGCTGCCACCGCTGGAGCGACCGGAGTAGCCGCCATGCGGGGACGGAAAGCCCTTGAACGCCGCCCCCGGAGTCGGGGTATGAGCGATAAACTCGACGCCGAGAAGTACGAGAAACACCGGCAGGCGGGCGAGATACTCGCCCAGGTGCGCGACGAGGCGGCCGAGCGTACCGAGGTTGGCACCGGCTATCTCGAAATTTCCGAGTGGGCCGAGGAGCGTATCCGCGAACTGGGCGACGATCGGGGGGTCCCCGCCGAACCCGCCTTCCCTGTGAATGTTAGCGTGGATAACGAGGCGGCCCATGGCGCGGCCGCGCCCGGCGACGACCGTACCATCGGCGAGGAGATGGTGAAACTCGACATTGGAGTCCACATCGACGGCTGGCTAGCCGACACGGCTGTCACTGTCGACTTCACCGGGACCGCCGACCTCGTCGAGGCTGCAGAGGAGGCGCTCGACGCCGCGCTCGAGCAGGTCGAACCGGGCGTTCACACGGGTGAAATCGGGGCAGCCATCGAGTCGACCATCGATGGCTACGGCTACAACCCAGTCGTCAATCTCACAGGCCACGGGCTTGGTCGCTGGGACCAGCATACAGCGCCGAACATCCCCAATCGCGGCGTCGACAGTGGTACCGAACTTGCGGTCGGTGACGTAGTCGCTATCGAGCCGTTCGCGACTGATGGCGGCGGCAAGGTAACGGAGGGTGCGCAGGAAGAGATATACGCACTTGAGGAAGAAGCGTCTGTCCGGAATCGACAGGCGAGACAGGCACTCGAGCAGATTGTCGAGGAGTTCAAGACACTCCCGTTTGCCCGCCGATGGCTCGACACCCGGCGGGCAAAGATGGCACTGCGACGACTCGAACAGCAGGGAGTCGTCCACGGTTACCCAGTGTTACAGGAGTCGGAGGGGACGCTGGTCGCACAGCGTGAACATACGGTTATCGTCACAGAGGACGGTTGTGAGGTAACGACCCGGTAGTCCGGGCCGGCCGCCCTCGCGTTGGGTGGGGATGCCTCGGGACACGTCGGCGCAACGCGACGATGGCCCGTGCCGCCGGACGCGGCGGTGCGCCCGGCGGTGTCACGGTCACGCGTTGTTCATCCGGACGCGCTCTTCGCGGCCGCAGGCGCGACAGACGCTCACCCGATACGGCTCTCGCGAGTACGCGGCGTTCTCCGCGTCTGTACTCTCCGTGAGTATCTGGACAGAGACGTCGTGAATCGTCGTCGTCTCACAGGCCGGGCACTCCTCGGAGATGCCGTCGTCGGTGGGTGTCGTCGTTGCCATCGCGTCCTGACGTACACGAGATGGGTAGATAAACCGAGAACTCCGTTCGGCCGGTTTACCAAGAAAACCGCCAGACTGAGCGGCGTCTGACGGTTGAGACGCCATTAGCGACGCCGAGAGCGTTCAGCAGCTGCTCTCTGGACGTTTCGGCGCCTGAACGGCCGATAGATTGAAATGGTTGCAGAAATCGGCCCGCGTGGCTTGTCGCTGGCCGAGAGGATTTACGCGCCACGCCACTACCTGTTCGTGTGGACGACCCGTTCGACGTGCTTGGCATTGACCCCGGCGCAGACGAAGAGACGGTCGAGCGGGCGTACCGCCGGCGGGCCAAGGAGACCCACCCAGACCGCGGCGGCTCTCGGGAGGCGTTCAAGCGGGTACGGCGGGCCTACGACCTCATCCTCGCAGGCGAGGTGGAGACGGAGACGCAAGACAACTCCGCGTCGGCGGCCGGCGAACGGCGCGGTCCACGGCGGCGTCCCAGCCCGAACAGCGAGACAAACGAGACATCGTCCGAGGATGGGTGTCGCGTCGAGTATCTTAATTTCGAGGTACTTGAGGACCACGGCTGGGAACTGACCGACGAGGACCTGTTCGCAAAGGCGGCGAATGCAGATCTCGACCCAGACGATCACGGCCGACTGCTGGTTGAGCCGGGAGAGACACTCTTAGAGGCCGCGGAAAACCGCGGCTTCGCATGGCCGTACGCCTGCCGGGGTGGCGCCTGCTCGAACTGCGCCGTCGCGTTGCTCGAAGGAGAAATGCCCACTCCTGCGGGCCACATCCTCACCGATGAGTGGCTCGACCGCGGAGTTCGACTGTCGTGTATCAGCTCACCCGTCTCCGAGGATGCGAAGGTGGTGTATAACGTGAAACATCTGCCCGGGCTTGAGGAGTTGCGGCTCCGGCCGAGCCGGTTCTCCGGCGTCACCGGCGAGTGAGCGTCACTTATCCCAGCGGCGGCCCCAGCCGGGGTATGGACCGGATGTTCGCCCCGTGGCGCATCGAGTGGGTCGAACGCGAGGACGATCCCATCGACGGCTGTCCGTTCTGCGTGTTACCTGACCGCCCTGATGCCCGCGACGCGCTGGTGCTCGCGCGCAACGACCACGCGTTCGTCGTCCTCAACAACTACCCATACAACCCAGGCCACGCGATGGTGGTTCCTCATCATCACACCGGTAAGTACCGCAACCTCGAGACGGAGACACTGACAGGCCTCGCACGACTGAAACAGCGAACGTTCGACGCGCTGGAGACGGCGCTCCACCCCGACGCGTTCAATACGGGGATGAACCTCGGTGGCCCGGCCGGCGGCTCTATCACCGACCACGTCCACGTCCACGTCGTGCCGCGATGGGATGGCGACACAAACTTCATGCCGGTCATTTCCGACACGAAGGTCATCGTGGAGGCCGTCAACGAGACGTACGACCGGGTTCGGGCGGCCTTCGCGGAACTCGAAGGGGCACGCGATCCGGGCGATGAGGCGGCCGTGGAATTCTGAGCACAACCGAGCGACGATTATTAGTCGCTAGCGCGGCTCCCGCCGAGCATGAGTCTCCGGGTCGCTGTCGCCGCACCGTTCCGTGCCGCCGGAGACCGCCGGCTGGCCGAGAGCAGCTTTGTCGTCGCCCTCTCCTTGGACCGCGACTGGTTCTCCCCCGACCAAGCAAAGCGGCTGGTTGACGTGGCCGCGAGCGAGGGGTTGCTCAACCGAGAGGGCGAGGAGCTGGTCGTCAGCTTCAATCCCGAGGAGGTGACCGTCCCCGACGACTTTCGACCCGACGAATCGCTGCTGCGAGAGCGCTCTACGTTCGAGCGGGTGCTCGACGCCTGTACCGACGCCGGCATCGACAAACAGACTGCTGTCGCCGGCATCAACGAGCTCCAGGCGGAGTTTGCGGTCACCGTCGAGGCCGCGGCGATAGTGTTCGCGCGTCGTCAAGGGCTCGACGTGGACGACGCAGCCGCTGACGTGTTGGAGGAGCTCTAATGGTCCGCGACAGGACGACTGATGGCGAGCGGCTGGCGGAACTACTTGCCTCCGAGGTGCACGGCCGGTCGTCAGGACCGATGGGCCGAATCGCCGTTGTCGACGCCGTCGAAGGGGTGGAGCCAACCGAGGACGGCGCATTCGCCTATGGACTGGACCGCGCGGGAGAGCGGCTGGCCGACGTCTACATTCATCCGGACCGGGCGCACATCGAGTTCGAACAGGGAGTCGACGCCGCGGCCGCGGTCGGCCAAGAGGCGGGCCTGCGGGTGCGCCCGAAGGCAGTCCGACCGCCACGGACACTGGTGTTCGTCGAGGACGGCGCCGAGGTGAAACGGGCGACGGACGTGCTGGCGACAGTGGTCGAGTCGCTCGCTGCCGAGGGACCAGACCAAGACGCCAACATGAACGGGTAGTCACGCGAACACGGGCGCGCGGGCGCGCTGTCCGGCGGTTTCGTGGCGAAGCGTTTAATTCCGGCTCTGGCCTACCGGGAGGTAGATGGAACTGATCGTCACCGAGAAGGACAACGCGGCCCGCCGCATCGCGGACATCCTCT
>NZ_JBDGTV010000021.1:0-119549 GCF_042216475.1 Halosegnis sp. | reverse complement strand
TGAGCTGGGTTTAGACCGTCGTGAGACAGGTCGGCTGCTATCTACTGGGGGTGTTTCGGAGCCTGACGGGAACGTTCGTATAGTACGAGAGGAACTACGAATGGTGACCACTGGTGTACCGGTTGTCCGAGAGGGCACTGCCGGGCAGCTACGTCACACGGGGTAAGAGCTGAACGCATCTAAGCTCGAAACCCACCTGGAAAAGAGGCTCCGCTGAGGTCGCTCGTATAAGACGAGATCGATAGACTCGGGGTGTACGCACCGAGGTAACGAGGTGTTCAGCCCGCGAGAACTAAGGACCGAAGCCACTCAATCATCGCACTGACCCATTGAACGGGTCCAGGCGCAAACTGGATCGCACGCACACACGGTTTCATCCGTATCTACCACCGACACCGGCGTTCCCTCACGGGACCGCGGTTCGACTCCGCGGGTCGGCGTTAAGGCGGCCACAGCGGCGGGGCCACTCCCGTACCCATCCCGAACACGGAAGATAAGCCCGCCAGCGTTCCGCCGAGTACTGGAGTGCGCGAGCCTCTGGGAAAGCCGGTTCGCCGCCTGCCCATTCATTGCCCGACGAAATCCTCCGTCGGGCTTCATTCATTTATTGCCGAGCGGTTGCGCCGCCCGGCGCGGACCGCTATCCTTAACCACGACACCACGCTACCGTCTGCTGGCGCCAAGGTGGCAGAGTCTGGCCTTACGCGGTTGCCTGCAGAGCAACTATACGCCGGTTCAAATCCGGCCCTTGGCTTGTTTCAACGACGTACAAACAGAGACGTCTTCACCCTGCTCGCCCTCGTCGCCCTCCTTCGTCCCGAGCCGTAACTGGCTTCGGTCTGCCGACGCTCCACGTATCAGATGCTGGGACGACAGGACGGAGCTACGCGTGGCACGCTGGCTCGAGCAAAGCGGCCGCTCCGCTATCTGATGGGCGGGCTCTATATCGTCGCTGGCGTACTCCACTTCCTCCTCCCAGAAGTGTACGTCCAAGTCGTGCCGCCGACGCTTCCATGGCCGCTCGCACTCGTGTACATTTCGGGGGCCGCGGAGGTGGCCGTTGGACTGGGCGTGCTCGTCGAGCGGACGCGACAGATCGCCGCGTGGGGGCTTGTCTGCCTGCTCGTCGCTGTCTTCCCCGCGAACGTCTACATGGCTACCAGCGATGTCGTCCTAACGGGCGTGCCCGCGTGGATACGGACGCCCTCCGAGGCGGCGACATGGGCACGGCTCCCGCTACAAGGCGTTCTCGTCTGGTGGGCACTGTGGTACACCGACCCGACAGAGGCTACCTAACCCGCCCGCTGGTTCGCGAGCGCGTAGAGAAGTAGTCCGACAATAACGAGTGGAAGGAGTCCTGCGAAAATACTCCGAGATGCGCCCCCTGCGACCACGGCCGCTAAGAGGACGACTGCGGCCATACCGAACAGTGCCGCGACGAGCCGTCTGAGGTCCATATAGGTATGAGGTGCCCGTCGGCCATACCTTCTCGGGCCCAGACGTTGAGGATGTGTGCTTCCCTCGCTGTCGCCAGCGTCGGAGCAGTCCTCGGTGATACGGACGTCCGAAACTGCATACGTACCTGATACACACGCCGTCGCGGAAAGCTAGACGAGGCAGTTGCCCGCTCTGCACGCCCCACTATCGAAAGCATTGACAGTCAAATCGCTCGCTGGAGTGCGGACCACTTGCACCACGTCTCAGACTCGATTGGGTAGGGAGACCTAGCAAACGAGTGTACGGCAATCACGTTCGAGATCCTGATACACATCTGTGCGCGTCTCCCGAGTGTTCGATAAGACAACAAACCTGCCCAGAACAGCCTCTCGTTCGATCCGGGCTAATGGCCCGCGCGCCAGCACGCGAGGGTAAGTCTGTGGACGCTCAGCCGGCGTTCGTGTCGTTCCTCTCGTTCGAATATCAACAAAAATTTTGATATTGCGGAGTTCAGTTTCGCCACTACGAACATTTCCTCGCTGAAGTGGACAATATTGATATGCACGAGCGGCGACTACCCGACAATGGCTCGCAAAAACCACGACTGGTTCCCCAACCAGCTTGACCTGGCGGCGCTCGACCAGAACGGCCGACAAGCTGGGCCAATGGACGAGGGGTTTGACTATGCAGAAGCATTCCAGTCGCTTGATTTGGAGGCAGTGAAGGAGGACATTGAGGACGTGATGACGACCTCGCAGGACTGGTGGCCGGCCGATTACGGCCACTACGGGCCGCTATTCATCCGGATGGCCTGGCACAGCGCCGGCACCTACCGGACAAGTGACGGCCGCGGCGGCGCAGCCGGTGGCCGCCAGCGGTTCGCACCCATCAACAGTTGGCCGGATAACGCCAACCTCGACAAGGCGCGGCGGCTGTTATGGCCGGTCAAGCAGAAGTACGGCCGCAATCTCTCGTGGGCCGACCTGATGATTCTCGCGGGGAATGTCGCCATCGAATCGATGGGATTCCAGACGTTCGGGTTTGCAGGCGGCCGCGAGGACGACTTTGAGCCCGACGAGGCCACTTGGTGGGGGCCGGAGACGGAGTTCGAGACAAACGAGCGGTTCGACGAACCCGGGGGGATTGAGGACGGGCTCGGTGCGAGCGTGATGGGGCTCATTTACGTGAACCCAGAGGGACCGGACGGACAACCAGACCCAGAGGCGTCGGCAAAGAACATCCGCCAGACGTTCGACCGGATGGCGATGAACGACAAAGAGACGGCCGCACTCATCGCCGGTGGCCACACGTTCGGCAAGGTCCACGGGGCGGACTCGCCGGAGAACCTCGGTGAGCCGCCCGAGGCAGCGCCCATCGAGCAGCAAGGCCTCGGCTGGGAAAGCGAGTATGGCTCCGGGAAGGGCGGTGACACTATCACCAGCGGCATTGAGGGACCATGGACGCAGTCGCCCACTGAGTGGGACATGGGATATCTCGATAATCTCCTCGAATATGAGTGGGACCCCGAGAAAGGACCCGGGGGTGCCTGGCAGTGGACGCCAACCGACGAGAATCTCCATGGCAGCGCACCAGACGCACACGACCCCGACGAGGAGGTGACGCCGATGATGCTCACGACGGACATCGCGCTGAAGGAAGACCCCGACTACCGCGAGGTCATCGAGCAGTTCCAGGAGAACCCCATGGAGTTCGGGATGGCGTTCGCAAAGGCCTGGTACAAACTGACCCACCGCGATATGGGGCCGCCCGAGCGGTTCCTCGGGCCCGAGGTTCCGGACGAGGAGATGATCTGGCAGGACCCGATTCCGGATGTCGATCATGAACTCGTGGACGAAAATGATGTCGCCGAGCTGAAGGCGGACATTCTCGACTCGGGGCTGTCTGTCTCCCAGTTGGCCAAGACAGCGTGGGCATCGGCGTCGACGTACCGCGATAGCGACAAACGCGGCGGTGCCAACGGTGCCCGAATCCGGCTCCGTCCCCAGCGCGACTGGGAGGCCAACGAGCCGGCAGAGCTGACGACGGTACTCGACACGCTCCGCGAGATTCAGTCGTCGTTCAACGCTGCTCGCGAGGATGACGTGCGGGTGTCGCTGGCGGACCTGATTGTACTCGGCGGTCACGCCGCCATCGAAGAAGCGGCCGCCGCAGCCGGCTACGATGTGACGGTCCCGTTCGAACCGGGCCGGACGGACGCCAGCCAAGAGCAGACCGACGTCGACTCTTTCGCCGCCCTGGAGCCGGACGCCGATGGCTTCCGTAACTACGAGTCCGACAACCTCTCGGTGCCTGCCGAGGAGGCGCTCGTCAACCGCGCGGACCTGTTATCGCTCGACCCCTCAGAGATGACCGTGCTGGTCGGTGGGCTGCGAGCACTCGGCGCCACCTATGGCGATGCCGACCACGGTATCCTCACGGACCGGCCCGGCGAGCTCACCAACGACTTCTTCGTGAATCTGCTGGATCTGGAGACGGAATGGGCCCCAGTTGACGGCGAAGAGAGCGTCTACGAGGGCCACGACCGCACTACCGGCGAGCCGAAGTGGACGGCCACCCGCGCTGACCTCATCTTCGGGTCGAACGCCCGGTTGCGGGCCATCGCCGAGGTATATGCCGCTGCTGACGACGAGGAGCAGTTCGTTCAGGACTTCGTGGACGCCTGGGGGAAAGTGATGCGGCTCGACCGGTTCGACCTCGAGTAACGCGACCGGCGGTTCTGTTTTTGACGCGGCAAAGCGATTGCGCCAGCCTCGAACGTGTCCCGCGCGCCGGCAAAGACCCGCCACTGCGATGCCCCCAGCAACCAGAAGCAAGCCCCGCCGGCGAACAGCGTCTGTAACCCGGTAACATGACGAATATGGCCGGCGAAGTCGGCCTCGCTGGGCGACTACGTCGGCTCATCTGGGCGCATGCGTCGTGCCTACAACCCCGGCCCCTGACGATGGGGGTGGGGAATGCGACCCCAACCAGAGCCGGGGTCAAAACTGGAGGTGTGAGGTCGAGTCTGGCCCGTCGTCGTCATCACTGTCGTCCGCGGCCCCTTCCCGGAGATAGCTAAACGAATCGTCGGTGAGGTACACCTGGCCGCCCTCAACATCGATATCGACGGATAGCAGCCTCGTCCCGGCTGCTTCGCCACTGTCACAATCGCCGGAACAGGCCTCGAAGATAGAGCCGTGCTTGGGACAGACGATGCCACCGTCTCTAAGCACCGCGCCGACGCGCTCGCGGTGGAGTCGCTGATCCTCGTGGGTACAGCGGTTTACCCAGGCCTGGACGGGCGGTTTCTCGTCGTCGCTACACGGGACCAGTACTACTTCCGTGTCCTCACCGTGATCATCGCGAGCGGTGAAGAGCCATGACCCCGCCGTCTCGACTGTCTCGACGCTCGTGAGTCGGTAGCGGGTCGCCATGTGTCTGGTAGCATCGCGGGCGGTTTAATCGACCCGCCGCAAGGACACTGGGCGGCTCAGTCTGCCGCATCCGAAACAGCCGGGGCTGACGGCGGTTCCGGTACGCGGCCGTCGGGCGTCCAGCCGCGTGCCTCGTAATAGGCGGCCCGCTCGCGCTCGAAGCCGGGCAGCGAGTCAGCGTACGGCACCGTGTCGGCCGCCCGGTCGTAGCCCCGCTGGTTGTTGAAATGTCGCTCTCGATCGACACATCGGGCGCCAACTGCGAACAGCCGGTCAGCGGGTGCATCAAAGAGCTGCTCGTAGTCATCGACGCCGAGCAGGTCCGTCGCGGCCGCAAACTCACAGAGGATAGCCGAGTCGCGGAACGCCCGCCGGTTTTCCTGTTCAACAATCGTCTCGGCTTTCCCTTCAAGCCCCCGAGCAGGGAGTTTGCCGTCGTACTCCAGCCCATGAACGCCGGCGTACAGGTGGTCGGCGCCGCGGTTGGCGACGGCGTACGCCAGACCCTGACCGTGACAGACGCGGCCCTCGTGGCCGGCGAACTCTAACCGCTTGACGGTCCAGTCCTCGACACCAAGCTCATCGTGACAGCGCGCCACTCCCTCGGCGAGCGTATCGCCGATACCTTCACGGTAGGCGATTTTCTTGAGGGTTTCGCGGGCAAGGGCCGCGTCGCCGAAGGCGTCCTTGCTCGCAAGGTAAGCAGCGACCGTCACGCCTGCTGAGATGGTATCGAGCCCAAGTTCGTCACACAACTCGTTGGCTCGCATCACATCTACGAGATCACTGACACCCTGGTTGGCGCCGAACGCGTATAACGTCTCGAACTCGGGCCCCTCCGTCTCGACGCCGGTCGCCTCGTCACGGGTGGGAAGCTTGCAGGCGAACGCGCAGTTCGCGCACGTCGCTGCCCGATACTTTTTGTCGGCGATAGCCTCGCCTCCGATGGCGTCGACGTCTTCGAACGCCTGTTCGCTGAAGTAGCGGGTCGGTAGGCCGAACTCCTCGTTGATGAACTCTGTCGCCGCGGGCGTCCCCGACTCACGCATCGGGTGGTCGCTATCCGCGACGGCTTGCTCGACACGTTCGACGGTCTCAGCCGGCAAGTCGACGGATGGGGTCACGTCGCCGTCGACAGTCACACACTTAATATTCTTAGCGCCGAGTACCGCCCCGAGACCACCCCGGCCGAACGCCCGCGAGTCGGCCGTCATCGCGCTGGCGAACCGGACACAGTGCTCACCGGCCGGGCCGATCGCGAGACAGTGACCAGCCCCAAGCCCGTAATCGGCGGTCATCTGCTCGGAGATGTCGGAGACGTGCGCGCCCGCTAGCTTTGGCACCGACTCGACGGTCACCGTCTCGTCGGTGATGTGGACGGCGACGAGTTCGTCACTGGCACCGACGAACTCGACGGCCGCGTAGCCAGTCGCTGCAAGGCACTCCGAAAGGTAGCCGCCGGCGTTCGACGAGAGGAGCCCGTCGGTCAGCGGCGACAGCCCGGTGAGTGAGAGTCGTCCAGTGAAGCTGAGCCGCGACGCCTGGAGCGGGCCTCGCGTGAGGTACAGCCGGTTTTCAGGGCCGAACGGGTCCGCATCGAACGGGATTCGCTCGTGGGCGAGCGCGGTCCCAAGCGCTCGACCGCCGACGGTACGCTCGAGCATCGGGTCGATTTCGAACTCGGTCGTCTCGCCGGTGCCGACATCGATGCTGAGAAGCGGCCCGACCGCATTCAGCATGATTGAATATGATAAATAGACACCGAAAACGCTGTCGGACGGCTGCCTACCGCCGGCAGCCTGCCGGTGGAGTAACAGACTGCGGCTAGTCAGTCTGTCCAGAACGCGCCAGTGAACATTACGAATACTGGGAGTATCTCCAGCCGGCCAATCCACATCAGGAATACCATCAGCAGCTTGCTGGTGGCCGGGAACGATCGATAACTCCCGAACGGGCCGAGGAAGCCAAAGCCTGGGCCGATGTTCCCGATGGTAGCGAGGCTGGCGCTTGCGGCCTCAAGTACCGTCACCTCAAGATCAACCCGACCCGCGTCAAACAGAATCAGAACTGTCGCGGCGCCGAAGATGAGTAGATACAGGAGAGTGAACCCATAGACAGCCCGGATGACGTCCTCCTCAACAACGTGGCCCCCGAGCCGCACTGGCTTTACCGCATCTGGCCGGGCCGTTGTGAATAACTGTCGCCGGATGGCCTTGATAATGACCAGCCACCGAACAACCTTGACGCCGCCGCCGGTGGAGCCAGCCGAGCCACCGACGAACATCGCGAACAGCAACAGTCCCTGTGCGGTTGCCCCCCATTGGGTGAAGTCACTCGTCGCGTACCCCGTTGAGTTGAGCAGCGAGGCGACCTGGAAGGTAGCCTGCCGGAGCGCGTTTTCGACGTTCCCCTCAGTGACTCCGCCCAGTTCAAGCGGCGGCGCTGCCCCAGTAAATAGCAGCCCCCACAGAAGGAGCATTAACCCGGCGTTGGCGCCGAGATATGCCTGCAGTTCGCGGTCCGAGAAGAACCCGCGGTAGTCGTGTTGGACGAGTAGGTAAAACAGCGCGAAATTAGTGCCGGCGACGAGCATGAACGGAATCACAACCCACTGGACGGCCGGTGAGAACGCCGCGATGCTGTCTGTCTGCGGTGAGAACCCGCCAGTCGGAAGCGTCGTGAACCCGTGGGCGACGGCGTTGTACACATCCATGTTCGGCGCGACGCCGACGTAGTGAAGTCCAAGCAGGATACAGATGTACAACAGTGTAAAGCCGAGGTAGAACAGCCACAGTAGCCGGGCGGTCTCGGCAATCTTCGGCGTCAGCTTCTGGAGCTCTGGGCCGGGCGCCTCGGAGTCAAGCAGTTGTGCGCCGTTGACTGCAGCCTCCGGCAGAATCGCCACCATCAGTACGATGATTCCCATCCCGCCGAGCCACTGGGTGAGCTGACGCCACATCAACAGCGCGTGTGAGTGTTGTGCGAAGGATATCTCGGCGGTGACGGTCGCGCCCGTGGTCGTGAAGCCGGACATCGACTCAAAGAGCGCGTTGATTGGGTGTCGAAGCGCCGAGTCGGTGCCGTAGCCGGCCAGCACATACGGGAGCGCGCCGACAACCGCGACAGCACCCCATGCCAGCGCCACGAGCAGCAGCGCCTCCCGGGTGCCCAACTGCGGGTCGTCGTTTGCCTGCTCCAGTCCGAAGCCGACGGTGATGCTCACCACCATCGACAACAGGAAGACACCGACATCGTCGCCGTAGACGACGGCGACAACCAGCGGGACGAGCATCGTGACGGCGAGATATTTGACCACCGTGCCAGTGAAGGCGACGCTCTGTCGCCAGTTGACCCGGACCTCCATCAGCCGTCACCGTTCATTAGCTTACGGTCTCCCAGCGTGGGCCGAAAAACCTCCCGTTTCCCGGAGCCGCCCCACCGAATTGCCCTGGCTGGGCACGGTGGGTTTTTGCGCTCGGCCCATCGACAGCACGTATGGACGTCGAGACCGTGCTGGTCCCTGTCGACGGGAGCGACGCCTCGCTGACGGCCGCCGAGTACGCTGTCGCCGTCGCGGCCGCCTACGATGCGTCGGTCCACGCGCTATACGTGTTCGGTGAGGGGGTCGTGCGCGGACTAGAGGGGGGTGACCTCGACGCTGAGGCGGTCGCCGCCGAGTCGGAGTCGTTTATGCAGGAGGTCCACGCGCTGGCCGACGGAGTTCCTGTGAGCCACGCGACAGCCCCCGGCTTCTCGCTGTCGCGACTCTCACATCACCCCGGTGGAGTCGTCCTCGACGCCGCCGACGAGGTCGACGCTGACTTTCTTGTTGTCCCTCGTGAACAGGTTCCCGACGACGGCGAGGCCATCCTCGAACGGGTCGCCGAGTACGTCGTCGCCCACGCCTCCCAGCCAGTGTTGTCCGTCTGAGTACACGAGCACCAGGCTTTTTCACCGCCGGCAGTTCTTCCGGGTATGGCCGACGGTTACACCACCCGATGGGACACACTCGTCGCCGAGATGGCCTCAACGGCCGCCGACTACCGTGCCTCAGACTACACCGTCGCGACCGTCGAACCCGTAGACGTGAGCCTCGTCGCCGACGACGGTGGCTTCGTCGTCCTCGCGAGCCGGACAGATGCTGGATCCGTCGCCGAACTCGCCGAGACCTACCCGTTCACGAACGGAGAGCGACAGGTTGTCGCGGATCCCGGGCCGGAGGTGGTACTGGTTGCCGTGGTTGCCGAGAGCGCCGACGACGCCGCGGCGCTGCTCATCCCGCTCCACTATCGGCGGACGGCCGGCGAAGAGGGACGACTCCGGGCGGCAGACGGACTCGACGTGCGGGTGCGCGATCACGCCGGCAAGGAACTCGCCGTGCTCTCGTTTGCTGACGTTGACCCTTTCCTGCCGGCGGAACCGTTCGACGCGTATTGACCTCCTCCACGCCCTGAAGGACGTGGAATCCCACCATGGGATGTCCGCCGAGCGTGGCGTTCGAGGTTCCAACCCGCACTCAAGGGGACCCAGAGACACTCTGGCGAAACTCTCGTTTTCTCCTCTGTATAGGGCTGTGGCCCGGTCAAACAGGCCCCATCGGAGTCCGTGTCATCGCCGTGCGACCCACCGTCGGGTCGCCACGCCGTGTGGTTCGGGGCCGGCATCTCACCGAATCCGTAGCAGCCCATGCTACACGGGGCCACGAGAAAACGCTTTTTGATGGGACATCCGAACTGGCCATAGTCCATGGGTTGTGGCCGGTGTGTCCGCTTGACCTCCGCCTGAAGACGGAGGTATGCGCTCGTACTCTCTATCAGGCGTCGTCGACGGTGTGGGTGTGCCCACACTCCGGGCAGGTGACCTCATCGTGACGGAGCCCGGCCGACCGCTCGCGTACCTCTCGCATTGTTTCGGAGATGCGATCCTCGGCGGCCAGTTCTTCCTCAACCGTGAGTTCGACCCCCTCCACCTCGAGGAGGAACTTTGCCACCTCCGTCACCTCGTACATCAGGTCGTCCAGCTCCTCGGCAGTGAAGAAATCACACATCGCCCCGTAGAGGAACGTCGCGCCGGCCTTCTGCACTTTCTCCTCGAAGGCCGCCCGCGCCTGGTTGACCGCCTGCGGCGAGTATGTGTCGGTCATGAACGGGACGAGTTCCGGAAGATTCTCACCGATTTTCGTCATCTCGACGCCCGTCTCTGTGCGAAAGTCCGCACAGAGCCGCGCGATAGCCCATTCGCGGGCCGTTACGTACGTCCGCTCGCGGAGGAATTCGTTGGCCCGATCGTACGTCGCGCCGTCAATCTTCGAGAAGCGGGCGTACTCCCGAACATCCGGAGGGACCTCCTGTTTCGATCCCTCTTGGGTCGCCTCCTGGGGCTCTGTCCCGGCATCCGTCGCCTCGTCCACGCGGCGGACCGCCTGCCGCACCTCGTCGGTCGGCTCCTCGTCGAGTTGCCCGGACGCGTCAGTCATACAGGGCGCTGCGTTGCGGCCCCGAAAAAGCGTGTCGCCGATGTCTGACGGCCGGCAGACGCTTTGGGGCGGGACGTTTTTTACCTGTGGTGGCGTGGCCCGGGTATGAACCTGCTGTTGGGGCTCGGCGGCAGCGACGACTCCATGCGGGCCCTCGATCGGACGGTCCAGCGGGCGCTGGAGGCCGGCGACTCCCTCACTGTCGCTGTGCTCGAGAATCCCGACTCGGAGCCGTCACAAACGGCTGTCGCCGAGCGGGCCCGCGCGGCGCTAGCGGAGGCCGGCCTCGGCGACGACGTGCGCGTCCTTGAGGGACACCCCGGCAGCGCGCTGGTCGACCTTGCGGAGCGAGAAGGATTCGACCGCATCGTTCTCGGCGGCGGCGAGACCAGCCCGCTCGGAAAAGTAAAACTGGGCTCCATCTCCGAGTTCGTCCTTCTGAACGCCACCGTGACGGTCACCCTCATCAGATGAGCCGTGTCTACCCCGATGCGGTGGCCGGCCCATACGAGCCGCCACCCCGCTCGTTCACCGACGCTGAGGGCCGCGAGGTGACGATTCGGCGCTACGACGGTGACTTCGAGTCGCTCGCGGAGATGTACGACAAGTTCGACCCAGGTGATCGCGCGCAAGGGATTCCGCCCTCGGATGGTGAGCAGATACGTGACTGGCTCGAGACTATCACGACCGGCGAGGGAGTGAACGTCCTCGCGTGGCACGGCGACGACGTAGCGGGCCATGCCACACTCGTCCCTGAGTTTGGCGATGGTGGTCAACCGGTCGCCTACGAACTCGCTATCTTCGTGCTCCATAGCTACCAGAGCGCAGGCATCGGCTCACAGCTCATCGAGGGGCTGCTCGGCGCCGGCCGCGAGGACGGCGTCGAGCGCGTCTGGCTTACCGTCGAGCGGTGGAATAACCCTGCCGTCGCTCTCTACGAGAAGGTGGGCTTCGAGCCGTCGGACACGGGCAGTTTCGAGCTGGAGATGGCTGCCCGGCTACAGTAGTCGGACGTTCTTGCCAGCTGGCTCGCCGAAGGTATCCGTCGCCCGCCTGTAGACAACCTCGCCGCGCACGAGCGTCAGCTCCGGGAAGACGGCTTCGTGGCCTTCGAAAGGGGTCCAGTCGCACTTCGTGTGGAGCCGGTTGGCCCGAACCGGTTCCGCTGCCGTAGGGTCGACGACCACGAGGTCGGCGTCACGCCCTACCTCGATTCGTCCCTTTGACGATAGGTCGAATCGCTTGGCCGGCGCCGTAGCCGTCAATTCGCGCACCCGCTCGTAGCTCATCTCGCCGCGGGCCGCAAGCCCGAGCAGGAGCGGCAGTGCCGTCTCAACGCCCGGCACTCCTGAAGGTGCCGACCAGATATCGGTGTCTTTCTCGGCACGGGTGTGAGGCGCATGGTCCGTCGCCACCATATCGACAGTGCCGTCAACGACCCGCTCAAAGACGGCTTCCCGCCGCGACTCCGAGCGCAGCGGCGGGTTCATCCGCCCGTGAGTCCCCAGTTCCTCGAGATCAGCCCGCGAGAGCAGCAGGTGGTGGGGTGTCACCTCACAGGTCATCCC
The DNA here is from genome assembly GCF_042216475.1 of Halosegnis sp. NCBI lineage: Archaea > Methanobacteriati > Methanobacteriota > Halobacteria > Halobacteriales > Natronomonadaceae > Halosegnis > Halosegnis sp. The sequence goes on along the minus strand of NZ_JBDGTV010000021.1, from coordinate 107,634 downwards.
CGCGGCGTCGGCGGCATCGATGCCAGCCGGCGTCGACGCGTGAGCGACGTGGATGCGGCCGCCGGTGTCGGCAGCGACCGAGCAGGCTTGCTCGACAGCGCTTGCCTCCGCCTCGGCGGTGCGGTACGCGCTCCACGCGTCGGCGTCGCTCCGGTCGCGAGCGGACTCGTCGAACAGCGTCGCGTCCTCCGCGTGGACGGTGACGGGAACGTCACGGCCGCAGGCGGCAGCCACCGCGTCGGCGAACAGCGCTGTGTCGATACCCATTTCGCCCGTGGAATCGGCGAGAAACACCTCGCCGAGCGCGAACAACGGCCGGTCGAACAGCGAGTCGGGGGCCCAGTCAGCCGTGACGCCGCCGTTGAGTCCGTAGTCGACGAGCGAGTCGGCCGCCAGTGCCGCCTTCTCATCGAAGGCGTCTCTATCGACCGTTGGCGGATCGGTGTTCGGCTGGTCAACGACAGTGGTGACGCCGCCGGCCGCCGCCGAGCGAGATCCCGTCGCCCATGTCTCCTTATGCGGGAAGCCCGGCTGGCGGAAGTGAACGTGGACATCGACCATCCCCGGAAGGAGCAGCTTGCCGGCTACGTCGATTGGTTCATCCTCGGGGCGGCGCTCGAGCGTTGCGTCGACAGCCGACACCGTCTCGCCTTCGACGCGAACGTCGACGACCCGGCCGTCGCCAAGTTCGGCATCGGTGAACAGTAGGCTCATGCCCGCGGGTGAGCGGCCTGGTCTGGTAAGTGTCCCGTTCACCCAACTCGTTCAATCTCTGCGTCGTCGCTGGCGAGCGCCCGCTCAAGCGCGCGGGCGACGGCCGTCGGGTCGGCGTCACCGCCGGCGCGGGCGACGCTCCCTACCGACGCCGGGTCGAAGGGGACTCCCAGTGCGTCGTAGACGGGCCCGAGGACATCCGCTATCGCCTCGTGATCGCGGACGACGACGATGCCGGCCACTCGCGCGACGGTTCCGACCCGCTGTGCGAGTCCGACGAGTTTGCCGTCTGCGGACAGCGAGTGTGCCCCTGGACAGAAGGCATCCGGTGGTTCCCCCCGTTCTGTGTCGACTCCGACGGCTGCAAGCGCCCGCTCGACGGCCGCGAGCGTCGACTCGTACCGCGCTGTGAGTCCTTGACGTGCGTCCGCGACGGGCTGGAGACGGACAAACGCCACTGTTGACCCAGTATACGCGACAGCACGACCGCCGGTCGCCCGCTCGTACGGTGGAAAGCCACGCGCGCTGGCGGCCCGGCGCGCCTGCTCATACCTCGCCGCGCGGGCGTCTCGACGGCCAAATGCCACTTGTCGGTGGGGAGTCCACACCCGGACGGCTGGCTCATCCGTCTCGGCGACATCCTCGGCTAGCCGCGCGGTGACGGCGCGATCGGCCTCGGGGGCGCCGGCCCGGCCGCGGAGGATGCGCATATCTTGGGTGGGGCTGCTGGCGGCTAAAGCGTCGCGCTCGCCGGAAGCCGAACCACGAAGAAGCCGCCACACCTACATCAGGCGTGTTCGCTGTCGAGGGTGCTGACGTGCTGTTTGCCCACTGGCCTGTACCCGTTGCGGCTATCCGCGAGCGACTCCCGGCTGACCTGTCAGTCGACACCTATGACGGGTCGGCGTGGGTGACGGTCCTCCCCCACCGAATTAGCGGCCTGCAACTGGCCGGTCAGCACATCCCGGTCGGCTTTCCGCAACTGAATGTGCGGACGTACGTACGCCACGGAGACACGCAGGGGGTGTTCTTTCTCGACTGCGAGACCGGCGACCGGTTCGGTGCCGTCATCGCCCGCCGGGCCTTCGATATCCCGTTCCATCGGGCAGAGATGCGGTTCGACGCCTCGGGCGACCGCTACACCGTTCGATCACACCGGGCCCGTCCCGGCGGCGATGTTCGGTTCGACGCCCATTACCGGCCGACAGGAAAGGCGACGACAGTCGAGTCGGGATCGCTCGCAGCGTTCCTCATCGAGCGGACGCGCTGGTACGTCGACGACAGTCCGGTCCGTGTCGGTCGTATCGAGCGGGAGCCGTGGCAGGTGGCGCCCGCCAGCGCGACGCTCCGGACGAACACGCTCGGGCAGGCGTTAGACCTACCACTGTCAGCCGCACCAACTGTCCACTACAGCCCGGGTTATGGGATGGATGTCCGACCGCTCCGGCGAGCGAAGTCGTAAACACCACACCGCCGGCGCGTCTGTCTGACGTATGGTCACGCTGCCGGGGTCGGTCGTTGGCCGCTACGAGCGGTTCTCGCTGTACAACTCCCCGTACCCGGCCCACGACGGCGGCAATGCGATAGATCTCTACCCCGGCGAGAATGGTGGCCTCGCCCCGTCACCCGTCGCCGGCAAGGTGCTCGACACGCGGACGGTTGCCTGCCCATCCCGGCCGTACGCCGCTGAGGAGGATCACCTGATTCTCGTCGACACCGACGACTACGTCGCCCGGATACTCCACGTCGACCCTGCCGTCTCGGCTGGTGACCGAGTGGCAATCGGCGACCCGCTGGGTCAGCTCGTCCGATCAGGGTTTTTCGGCCGGTGGGTCGACGACCACATCCACCTCGGCTTCCGGCCCCCAGACGCCAACCATTATCGGGCGTCAGGGTCGCTCCCGCTTGCCCTCGACGTCGACGTGCGGGCACTCTCGTGGGATGGTACCGGCACTGTCGTCGCAACAGGGCCGGAGCATGTCTTGCTGGACGCGCCGACTCCAGACAGCGACGGAACTAGGTTCGCGGCGCTTGCCAGCGATGAGGGAATCCCTCTCGACGGCGGGTTGGCCCACTACGCCGGCGGCGGGACGTTCCGGTCATATGAGGGGCTCATCTCGCTGCTCGACTGTCCGGTCGGGATTGCCGCGGGGCGGGACGTGACGTGGGCGGACGTGGCCATCACCGCGAACGGCCGACGGGCGACAGGGCTGTCGCTATTTGCAACGCGCATGCCTGTGGGAGCGAAACTTGTCTTCCACAAGGGGCACGACTTCGCAGTCGGTGACTCTCTCACCGTGGGCGTGAACCCGACGGCCGATCCGGTTCAGCTCGGCTAACCCCACCGCTCGCGCCACTTCTCTCGCTCGCGAACGTACGCCTCTTCGGCCTCAACGCGCTCCCACCACGCCTCGAAAACGAGTGCTGCCTCCCGCTTGTCGTGGTCGGCCCACCGCTGTGGCTCTCGTGGGGTCCCGTCGTCGTCGTACTTCTGGCCACCTGGGTACCGGGCGTACCGCATCGCCCGCGTGTACCCCATCTGGAGGTACTTTCGGCCCATATCCATCCCAGGAAACTCGCCACGTTCGCAGTACTCGCGGAACTTCCCATAGATCGCCTCGCCAGCCTCGTCTGCTGTCTCGCGGTCGGCGTATCCCCAAAGCGGGAGGAGCTCCGACTTATACGGCTCAACCTTGAACACGCCCTGCTCGCCCCGCTCGACGCGGTACCGCTCCGGCTCCGCCCGGAAGTCGATATCGTACTCCGGCCCCTCCGTCTCGTTTGGTCGCGGGTCGTCCTCGCTCACAACTGTACTGGGGTCGCCAAGGGCGTCAGTGGTGTGGTCGGGCGCCCGTCAGGCCTTTGGCCGCTGGCGCGTAGCCTCAGTATGGACCGCCAACAGGCGTTTGCGCTTGCGATGGTGCTGTTGATGGTGTTTTCGTCTATCGCCTACGCCGCCTCGCTCGTCTTCTAATCCGTCTCCCAGACATCACCGAGCGGGTGATCCTCCAGCGAGGCAGTCTCCTCCTCGGTGGCCGTTCGTCCGCTGACCGGCTCCGTGCCGGCGTCGGTACCCGTGCTCGCGACCGCCGGATCGAACGCCGGCAGGGCCGGCGTCTTCATCGCGTCGACCTGTGCGGCGAACCAGTCGGGCATTGCACCCCGGGCCCGCTCGAACAGATCCAGCAGCGACGTGTCGGCGAGGTACGTCGCACCATGATCGTCGGGCGCGCGGACGACCCGACCCGCCGCTTGGATAACTGTCCGGAGCGCCGTCCGGTAGTACCAGCCCCACTGACCCTCTTCCAATCGGCGGGCTACCCGCGAGTCGCGCGTGTTCGGGTACGGTGCCTTGCAGAGCACCTGCCACCGGCAGAGATCTCCTCGAAGGTCGAGTGCCTCCTCCATCTTGACGGCGACGAAAACGGCGTTGGAGTCCTCTCGCTTCCAGCTTGCAAGCGCGGCGTCGCGCGTGTCGCTGTCGTGAGTGCGCACTCGGTCGCCCACACCCAACTCGCGCAGGCGCTCGGCCAGCCGGTCAGCAATGGCGTAGCTGTGAGCGTGGACTAGCCCCTTCTCGTCGGGGTGGTGGGCCATCAGTTGGCCGATGGTCCGTGCTATCTTCGGAATTGTCTCGTCGCGCCGCTCGTAGGTCATCTTGCCGCAGGTAACATCGTACAGCGGCCGGTGCTCAAGCGGGAACGTGTGAGGGATATCGACGAGCGCAACGTCTGCCGGATTCAGCCCTGTCCCGGCACAGAAGGCGTCCTTATCGAGGATGGTCGCCGACAGTAACGCGAACTTGCGCCCGCGGTCCCACACCGTATGGTGGAGATACCGAGCCGGGTCCATCGGCTTCACCGTCACCGCGCGGTCGGGCTGATCGACCACCCACGTCGTCGGGCTCTCCGGGTCGCGGACGTCCTCAAGGAACCACGACAGCTCACGTTGCAGCTCCCGCAGCCGGTCACGCTCGCTTACCTCCCGGCGGGAGAGCTCCGTCCGGCCACGCAGTTCCTCAAGTCGGCGCTTGCAGACCCGGCCGAGCCGTTCGGCATAGCCGGCTACATCGGTCAGCCCATCGATGTCGGGCGGCTCGCAGGCGTCCCAAACGGGAATCCGCTCTGGAGACAGCTCGATGGTCGCGTACATCTCGGCCCACTCTGCGAGCCCATGTGCCTCGTCGACGACGACTACGTCTCGCTGGCCGAATACGTCCGAGCCGGCCGTCTGCATAAAGTACGCGAGTGTCATTGCTGCGATATTACGGTTGGCGGCGATAGAGCGGTCTGAAAAGTACGGACACCGGTGTTTCACCGGGCAGTCAAAGCCCGTCTCGCGGGCACACGGCGCCTCCGTCACCGGTGTCTCCGTCTCGCCGGGGAGAATGCAGTCGTAGTTTCCTTTCCCACGAATGACAGCGAAATCCTCGAGCAACTCATCGCCCGCCACGTCGTCAAGCTGTGATACTTGGGGGGTAGTGTAATAAGCGCCGGTCGCCTCGATGCCGTCAGACTCGCCGGGCCGGCGAGCGCAGCCGGCGATGGCCCGTGCGAGCAGTGACTTGCCGCTGCCCGTCGGCGCGCGCACGAGGACGACATCGTTACCGGCGGCGAAGGCCTCACGGATACGCTCGATGGCCGCCTCCTGACGGCCGCGGAACTCGGGAGCAGGAAACTCCGCACGCATCCGCGCTGGTCGCACGACAGTACGGAGTCACTGCCGCCACTAAACGTCTCCGTGTCGCTCCGGAAGCGCCGCCACGTCCGCGGCTGTTGCCTCGTCGGAGAGCTGCTCGATGCAGTCGTAACACAGCAGATGATCAGTCCCGTCAACCAGTTCGAGCGCCAGCCCCTCGGCGTTGTCTCCGCCGAAGGTCCAGAGATTCGCGATGCCGCCGGCTACCCGGACATCGCACCCACAGCCGGCACACGGCTCAGAGGCCATGTCTCCACTATACAGGTCGCCGCAAAGAGCCTGTGGCTGTCAGTCACCGGGTTCCTGCCGACGCCCCTCCCGCCGTCCAGACTTAGAACCGGTCTCGCCCGGCGGGGTGACGAATAGCGCGTCGGCGACGGCTGCGGCGCCGACGAGCGAGCCGACTGCCATCGCCGCGTGTAGCGGAACCGACGAGAGCAGTCCCCCGCCGACGGCCAGCAGGAATGCCACCGGAACCACCGCGAGCACGAGATCGTAGCGACTCACGGTCGTCACGCCGTCGACTGTTCGCGAGACGATGCGGTCGCTGGGAGACTGGGGCTCGCTCATCGCAGGACACCTCAGCCACTAATAGCGGCTCATGGTACAAAAAAGTAACACGCGCTCTCCAGGTCCCATCGTCATAACTTATCAGCTGGTTTCCTCTCGAACCTGGTGGGACGGCGGGCGGTCGGCGTGGGATTAAGTCGCCGCCGCCCCAGCGGTGGGACATGAGCGCGGCGACCGACCGGATGCGGGTGGTGCCGTGAGCACGGAGCCGCAGACGCCGGAGTTCGGCGAGACGTGGGTGTACGAATCCATAATCGGCGCCCTGCCAGGTATCTCCCTGTCCCGAGCCGTCGCCATCGCCATCCAACTGGCTGTCTTCCAGACTGGCCTGGTACTACTGGCCTGGTACTACGATCTGTGGCCGGCGGCGGTCGCCGGCACTGGTGCTGTCTTCATCGCTGCTGTAGGCAGCGTCGAGATGCTCCGGATCGGTTCACTATCGCGGACCGCCGACGTGCCGGAGACATACTCGCGGTTGCTATTCGGGTCGAGTGTGGAGGTGGTGCTCGGCGTGCTGGCGTTCGTCGCACTCGTCACTCACCTGTTTGTCTTCGATCCGGCGACGGCCTCGGAGCCCCTCGTAACGTCGCTGTTCGGCGAGCAACCGCCTGTCGTCGTCGTTTACCTGACTTTACTCGTGCTGTGGGATGTCTGCTACCGTATCGGGACGAACTGGTGGGCGGCGGTGGTGGCGGTATGGCGGTCGGCCCGCTATGAGTTCGACCGCGACACTCGTCGGACACTCGCCCGGGTGGACTTGGAGACGATGGGGTTCGGCGTCGTCCAGTTGGTGCTCGTCCCGTTCATCCTCGAGTACCCAGTCTTACTGTTCGCGCTCGTCGGCCATGTGGTCGCCGTGGTGGCGGCTACAGGGCTGTCAGTGACACTACTGCGGGTAAAAAGCGGTCCGTTCAGTCGTCCGACTTGATCTGCTCGAACTGGTCGAGCAGCGCCTCCGCAGACTCGCCAGCGTCGTAGTTGACGCTGCCGTCGTACTCTGCACGCGTGTCGTCCATGTTCGCGTCGACCGACGTCGCCTTCTGCTCGCGACGTTCGTGTTCGTCTTCGTCGTATGCTCCCATGCTCATGGTACTCGTTCACACTTGCGAACTGTCCTTCATTAATGTATTGGTGGGTATAATGACGTGACTTAGGCCCGCGACACAACGAGTAAGCCCGCGGAGCCGTAGAGGCGAGATGTGGCCGGGCCACTTCGCTTTCGGGTGTCCGAAGAGTCATGGACCGAAGCCCGGGTCCGCGAGCGACTGCTAACGCCCCTTGCGGCATCATTCGGTGCTCACCTCGAGACGCCGTGGTTCACACCGCCAGACGGCTACGAGGCCCGGCGACTGGAGATGGACAATGGCGATGTCGCGCTGTTCTGCTGGACCGACTCGACGGCCTACTGGCTTGGCAACACGAAAACACCCGAGGCACTATGGCGTACGGACAAGTCCGCGTTCACCGAGGTACCCTACCCTGTTGCGCGGTGGGCCCAGCGGGAACTGCTCGCCCGGCTTGAGTTGGTCGACCCGTGGCTGGCCGACTACGACCACGTCGCGTGGTTCTTCCTGCCGGTCTTTCTCTCGAAGGACGGCCGCGAGACAACCCGTGCCTTCTTCGCGGACCACGCGGCCGGCTTTCCAGACGCAAGCCGCGACGAGGCGCTCGGCTTCTTTGAGGACGCGCTTGCAACGGGCGCGCTCGATGCCTACCGCTACACGATGGCCGCGAAGCTCGGCACTAGCGAGGGGCTTGATATCGGTCGTATGAGCGCGACGATGGCGGAATTTATCGTCGCAAAGCTGCTCGCGGACGCTGGACTCGCCTTCGAGCCCGAGGTGCAGCTCGACAGCGGTCACGCCCTCGATTTCCGGGTCGACGGCAATCATCTCGTCGAGGTGACTCGCCCTCGGCCGCCCACGCACCGCTCGCGAGCGGATACGCCGACGGCAGCTGTCCGAGAGACGGCCGACGCCAAGACCGACGACCAGCTCCGAGCCCATCCGGACGCAACCCTGTTCGTCGACTGCACCTCCTTTCGCGACGACGAGTGGGCAGCTGTCCGGGCCGAACAGCCGGCCGTCAGCCACCGGCCGACCGTCGTGTTCCGAGCGCGGCCGGACGGACACATTGAGGGCTATCGGATCGGCACGCTCCCGTTCGAGCTAGATGGGGCGATCAACTGGCTGGACTGACGGGTCTGCCAACGGAGCAGAAAACAGTGAAAGAGGTGGTTAGAAGCTGAGCTGCGTCGGACCCTGCTCGCCGATCGCGGGCGCATCCCGGTCGGAGTATCCCTTCCGGCCGATGGCCTCCTCGGAGACGGCCGACAGCGCGGCCAGCTTGGCATCCTCGGAGTTCTCGTAGGTGGTGTCGCCGAGCCGGCCCATGACTTCGCCGAACGTCTCCGACCCGTTCGGCAGGTCAAGTTCGGTCTCGCCGTACGCGTCAATGAGTTCCTCGCCAGTCGCCGGGTAGTTGTGGGCGTCGAGTTCCGCGTCGGCGTCGTCAATGAATCGCATATCCGTATGTATCTGGGTATCCTTCATGAACGTTGTGTAGGGATGGACTTCCAGACTCATAATTCATTAAGGTTCCCTAGGGTGGAGAAGGCGTTTGTCTCGCGGGGCCGAACCCGTGGTATGGACGCCCCGCTCGTCGCTGACCTCCACGCGCACACGACCAACTCCGACGGCGAGATGACGCTCACGGACCTGATCGCGGCCGCCCGCACGGCCGGGCTCGATGCCGTCGCCGTCACCGACCACGACCGACTCCACCCGGACGTCGACGCTCCTGTCGAGCAACGGGACGGTCTCACGCTTATCCACGGCATCGAACTCCGGGTAGAGAGCCCCGCCGGTCGGGTCGACCTGCTCGGTTACGGCGTCGAACCGACCGACACGCTGACCGCCGAGACTGATCGTCTCCAGGCCGACAGAAAGCGGCGCGGTGCCGCCATCATAGAGAAGGTGGAAGACCGGTTGGGCGTCGACCTCGACCTCGAGGCTACCCCCGGCATCGGCCGCCCACACATCGCTCGTGCGACCGCTGCCGCGACAGACCTGTCGGTCGGCGAGGTGTTCACACAGCTCATCGGCGACAATGGCCCGTGTTATGTCTCCCGAGACCTCCCCGACTTCGAGACGGCCTGTGACCTGCTGGCCGAGGCTGCCGGCTTGGTTGGTCTCGCACACCCGCTCCGATACGAGGATCCCACCGCCGCACTCGGACTATGTGACCGACTCGATGCAGTCGAACTATTCTATCCGTACGACCGACCCGTTGATTCTGCACCCGTCGACCGAGCGATCGATCGGTACGACTTGATTCCAACGGGGGGCAGCGACGCCCACGATCACACCCTTGGCCGGGCGGGACTTGACGCCGACGGCTACGAGCGATTCTGCGCCGCGGCGGGGTTGCCACACCCGTAGGCGTTTTTACGGCCGGCCGCATACCGGTCGGTATGCAGTGTCACTACTGCGAGTCGGAGGCCGCCGTCGCTGTTGAGAAAGACCATATCAAGGTTGGCCTCTGTGAGGATCACTTCCGTGACCGACTGGAGGAACTCAAAAACGAGGGGTGGCTCGAAGACCTCCAGGAGGAACTTGACATCGACCGCTCTTAGTCACCTTTTGCCCTCGATTGTCCCGTTCGGTTGGCCGGAATCCTCTCGACTCCCGCGACATTCCACCGACCCGCGTCGTCCGCCGGCCGTGAAGCCGGCGGACTCATGCCTCGCTTTCGACCTCGATGCCTCGCTCTGCGAGTAACTCGCGAAACTCGGAGCCGTCCAGCACGGGAACATCCTCGCTGTCGGCGTCGTCCAGCTTGCTCTGGCCCGGGCGCTCGCCGGCGACAAGGTAGTCGGTGTTGCTCGACACCGACGAGGTGGCGTCGCCGCCGTGTCGCTCGACCAGTTCTTGTGCCTCCTCACGAGTCAGGCCTGATAGCGACCCGGTGAAGACGAACGTCTCGCCGGCAAGTGCGTTGCCGGTTTCTGTGTCGGCTGGCTGTGGCGAGACGTACTCGAGGAGGGCGGCAATGACCTGTTCGTTGCGCTCAGAGTCGAAGAACTCCCGTATCTCCGCGGCGACCACCTCCCCAATGCCGTCGACAGCCTCCAACTGGTCGCGGGTCGCCGTCCGGACGGCCTCGAAGGTGCCGAAGTGGCGCGCCAGGTCACGTGCGACGGTTGGGCCGACTTCTGGGACACCAAGCGCCACAAGGAAGTCAGCAAGCGGCGGCTTGCGGCTCGCCTCTACCGCGGAGACGAGGTTGTCGGCGCTCGTCTCCCCCCAACCATCGAGTTCGGCGACGGCTTGGCGATCAAGGTCGTAGAGATCTGGCAGCGACTCAACGAGTCCCGCCTCGAACAGTTGACGGACTGTCCGCTCGCCGAGCCCCTCGATATCGAGCGCATCGCGACTCGCGTAATGCTCGAGTGCGCGCTGGAGCTGTGCGTCGCATGCCAGTCCGCCGGTACAGAAGGCCAATGGCCCGTCCCGCTCGACAGCGGAATCACAGACCGGACAGTGGTCGGGGAACGTGAAATGAGCCTCACCGTCGTCCTCAACGACCGCATCCACGTACGGGATGACGTCGCCGGCCCGTTGGACGCTGACGCGGTCGCCGATACCGACACCCAGCTCCTCAATCTGCTCTGGATTGTGGAGTGACGCCCGCGAGACAGTGACGCCGCCCACCTCAACAGGATCAAGCAGCGCGACCGGCGTGAGCCGGCCCGTCCGGCCCACTTGGACGGCGATGTCGCGGACGATTGTCTCCTCTGAGCGAGCGGGGAATTTGTATGCGAACGCCCAGCGAGGCGCCCGCGCGGTCGCACCCAGCTGCTCGCAAGCAGCCCGATCATCGACCTTGATTACGACACCGTCAACCTCGTAGTCGAGCTCGTCTCGTCGGGCAAGCAAGTCGTCTCGGTAATCAAGGGCGTCCTCGATGTCATCCACCCGCCGGACTTCATTGTTCACGGGGAGCCCCCACGACGGGAGCCGGCGGTGGCGCTCCCAGTGGGTCTCGAAGCTTGTGCCCGCGAGCGTCTCAAAAAAGAAACAATCAAGCGGCCGCTCAGCGACGATGCGCGGATCCTGTTGGCGAATGGTACCGGCGGTCGCGTTGCGTGGGTTGGCGAATGGTTCGTCACCTCGTTCGACCCGCTCGCGGTTGTAGTCGTTGAATGCTGCCCGTGGCATGAATAGTTCTCCTCGGACGGCAAGGAAGGCGGGATGGTCGCCACGGAGCTCTTCCGGTACGGACGCGACGGTGCGCACATTCCGGGTGACATCGTCGCCCACCTCGCCGTCGCCCCGGGTGACGGCCCGCTCGTAGACGCCGTCCTCGTACACCACCTCGATGGAGACACCGTCGAACTTCGGCTCGCAGACGTACGCGACAGACCCTACGGCCCGCTCTACCCGGTCTGCAAACTCCCGCACATCTGACTTCTCGCCCGACGACTCGATGGACAGCATGGGTGCGACGTGCTCGACCGTCTCGAACTCGTCGACGGGTTCGCCACCGACCCGCGCCGTCGGCGATCCCTCGGTGTCGAGATCGAACGTCTCCTCAAGGGTCCGCAGCCGGGTGAACAGCCGGTCGTATGTTCGGTCACCGATGATCGGTGATGCCGTGACGTAGTAGCGGTAGTCGTGATAGCGGACCGCCTCGCGAAGCTGAGCGGCCTGCTCGCGGGCCTCCTCTGGATCGAGCTCGTCGACAGGCGCGAATTCCGTATCTGGCTCGCGAATATACGGATTATCCGCCGGCGCATCCTGCGGAACGTCGGCGGACGCGTCTGACTCCCCCTCGTCACCGCCTCCATCTGTGAACGACGAGATGTCCGCCTGGTCGGTCATCGTCCGTGTTGCGTGTCCCCCGGGGAAAAATCGGTCGCGTCGCCGCTACAGGCCGGCGACGTCCTCGATGGCGTCCGTCAGCGCTCGGATGCTCTCGACGGTGTGCTCGCCCATATGGCCGATACGGAACGTCTCCTCGCCGATGTCGCCGTACCCGTTCGAGAACACCATGTCGTACTCTTCACTGACCGCGTCGATAGTCGCGGCGACATCGATGCCGCGGGTGTTCTCGACGCAGGTGACCGTCTGTGACTCGTACCCTTCCTCGGGGAAGAGGCCGAAGTGCTCGCGGGCCCACTCGCGGGTGTACTCGGCCATCTCGCGGTGCCGGTCGTTGCGGGCCTCATGACTTTCCTCAAGCATGTGCTTCATCTGCTCGCGGTAGGCCAACATCAGCGGGATGGCCGGCGTTGAGTGGGTCTGACCCTTCCGGTCATAATAGTCAAGACAGCGCTGGAAGCCACCGTACCACGACGCCTCGTCCTTTTCGAGTTCCCGCTCGTAAGCCGCGTCGCTCACGGTACAAACCGCGAGCCCTGGGGGCATGGCGAACGCTTTCTGCGTGGAGGTGAAGATGCAGTCGATGTTGTGTGCCTCCACATCGATGTAATCACCGCCGAGACACGAAATGGCGTCGACGACAAAGTATGTGTCTGGGTACTCTCCCAGCAGGTCGCCAATTGCCTCGACAGGGTTGCGTACGCCGGTGGACGTCTCGTTCATCACCATCCCGACGGCGTCGTACCCCTCGTCGCTCGCCTCAAGCGCAGCCCGAACATCGGCGGGCCTGACAGGCTCGCCCCATTCGTACTCGATGCGGTCGACCGATTTACCGAGCCGCTCGGCGACGTTCGCCTGCCGCTTGCTGAACGCCCCGGACGTGGGAACGAGCATTCGCTCGTCGACGAGGTTGAGCGTCGTCGCCTCCCAAAACTCCGTCCCCGAGGCCGTAAGCACGATGACGTCGTCGTCCGTGCTGAGGAATTCTTTCGTGTCCTCGACGATCGTGGTGTAGAGGTCGGTCATCCGGTCCATCCGGTGGCCGAACATCGGCTCGGCCATCGCGTCGATGACGTCCTCGCGAACCTCGGTCGGGCCGGGGAGATACAGCGTCTTGTCGGGATAGTTTCCCGTGTACTCCTGTTTCTCGGTCACGTGAACCAGTCTCCGTAGGCCGACTTCGATGCCCCTGTGCAAGGTCGTTGTGATACCGCCACGGACTCAGTCACCGCCCGATTGGTCGCCCGCGAACGTCGCCACTCGGTCGCCGTCAAGCCGCAACAGCGCCGGCAGCAGTGCCACCGCGAGTAGTATCTCGAGTGCACCCGCAAGCAGGAAGGCGTCGACGAACCCGAACCGGGCCGCCAGCCCACCCCCGCCAACGACGCCTGCGAGGAATCCCAGCGACCCGACGATGTTGAAGCCGCCGGTAGCTGTCCCTCGCTCGTCGGCGGCCGCGAGGTCGTTTACCAGCGCAAGCGTCGCTGGCGCACACAGTGCACCGAACGCGCCAACCAGCGCCATCACGATGGCCGCGACGGTAACCGTCGGCGCCAGCGCTACCCCAACCACGACGAGTCCGTACGCGAACGAGCCGACTGCGACCGGACCGACCCGTCCCACCCGATCCGAGAGCACACCAAGCGGGTACTGCAGGAGCGCGAACGGGAGGAAGAACGCCCCTAACAGGAGGCCGGTCCCGCCGGCGTCCAGCCCGAACCGTGCCTGGAAGAAGGCAACGCCGACAAGTGCGAAAAACCCGGCAGTAAACCGGTCAGCAAAGCCGAACGCGAACGGCACCGACAGCGCCGGCCGGTCACGGACAGTCCGCACGACTGCGAGCAGATGGCCGTCAACCCCGCCGCCCGCGTCTGTCTGTTCGTCGAGCTTGAGTGCCGCGACTCCCGCGACCGTGAGCAGCCCTGCTGCTGCGACGAGCGGTGCGCGGACGCCAAGCGCGTACAGCTGCCCGCCGACGGGTGCGCCCAGTCCTGTTCCGAGGCCGATTGCGATGCCGGCTGCCCCCATGTTCCGACCGCTGCCGCCCGAGAGGTCCATCAGTGCCGCGACGGCTAGCGAGAAGGCGCCGATGGTGGCAGCTCCTTGGATGAATCGCACGAGGACAACGGCCCAGAAGGGAACCGCTGGAATCCCCGCGAGCACAAGATAGCCGACAGCGCCCCCAAGCGCGCCAGCAGCGATGAACGGGCCGCGGCGGCCGGCCCGGTCGGAGACGGCACCCCACGCCCCGGCGAATAGGACGAATCCTGCGAACTCTGCGCCGAGGAACCACCGGCCGGCGTCAAGCGGTCCGCTCCCGCCGAGCGCAGCGACCAGTTCCGGTACCCCTGGATAGAGGAGCACCTGCGCGAATAGCACGGCGAACACGACGCCCGCAAGTGCGCCGCGGGCCGTCCGGTGGCGTCCCACGGCGGTGTTACGACACCCGGCTGCTTAGAGGTGGCTCCAGGTGGCGCAGCCGCTGAGCTGTTTACAGCGCGAAAATGCGGAGGAGTACGCTGTCAGAACGGGGCCTGTGGGCCTTCGTCGTCGTCCGAACTGGACTCGCCAGGGAACGACGGAGAGACGTTGCCGCCTCCCATCCCGTCGCCGCCGCCGGCCGCCGTACCCGTGTCGGCGTGGACTGTGTTGATCTCCGGAATCTCCTTTGTCATCCGCGATTTGATCGCCTGAATCGTCATCGGCGAGATACCACAGCCGGAGCAAGCACCGCCCAGCTGGATGGACACCGACCCCTCCTCCCGGTCGATGTTCTGGATGGCGGCACTACCGCCGTGCATCTGAATCTGCGGGAAGTTGCGCCGCAGGAAATTGGAGATGCGGTCGCGCAGGTCGTCGCCGTCAGCGGATTCCGTACTCATAGTGCAGGTTACGTCGTCACGACGCTTAGGGTTTGCCCTCCCGCTCGACCCGAAATCACACACCGAACGTCGCCCGGAGCTCCTCACGGAGCGTCTCGACGTAGTGGTCGAGTATCGTTTCGAGCTTCTCGTCGTCGACGACCACAACCCCCTCAAGCCGGGCGGCGGGATCGTCGGGCAGTTCAACGCGGAACCCCTCGTCGTCGCCCTCGTAGAATGGCTCGGATTCGCTGAGCACCGTCTGGTCGATGCCGTGGATAAGCGTCGAGTCGTACCGCTCGTTCATCCGCTCGAAGGCGTTCCGGTACGCCTGCTGGAGCTGTGGGAAATAGTCGACATATTTCTCCGCCTCGAACGTCTCCGGGTCGATGTCGTCCATACGGACTGTCGGCACGTCCGCCACGAAAGCGTGCCGGTCAGAACTCCGAGAGCGATGTCTGGTTCGCTCGGAGTGCCGTCGCGTCGTACCCCTTGGCGGTGAGGTGGCGGGCAAATGCGTCTGCGAAGCCGTGGTGGGTATACACCTGCTCGGGGTCGACCGCCTCTACGAGCCGACACAGCTCTTCGAAGTCACAGTGATCTGACAGCGGGAACGTCGCGTCGTAACCGCCCTGATAGCGGAATGACTCGTCGACTGCCCACCCCGAGACGCCGGCCGTGGCCGCGCCCGCCGACTCGATAAGCGACTCTACCCACGCGAAGCCGTTGAGCTGTGTCGGGAGCACGAGCGCATCTTCATCAGCTAGCGCCCGATCGTGGTCCCACCGCTCGGCGCCAAACGTGACGCCCGTCGCCGCCGCGATTGGTTCGTTGAGGGCAGCAATCGCGTCAGAAACGAACAGCCGATTGCGGCGCGACCGCTTGACGAGCAACTGTAGCTTCTGTGCACGTCCCAGTGCGTAGCCAAACAGGACGACTGGTCCGTCGACGTCATCGAGCCAGTCGACGATATCCTGCTCGACAGCCCACTGTGGCGGGAAGACATACTCCGGAGTACCGTACGTCGACTCGACGACCAGCACGTCTGCCGACGGTGGCTCGAACCCATCGAGATAGAACCGGTCGCGGGTCGAGACATCGCCTGTATAAAGGACGGTTCCGCCGTCGGCCTCGATGAGCGCAGCCCGCGACCCGGCGATGTGGCCTGCCGGTCGCAGATCGACCGCCGGATGGTGTGCTGCCGTCACGTCCGTATCTGTCCGTCGGGCTGCGAGCGCGGCTGTCAGCTCCGAGCAAATCAGCTGATTGGGCGGCTCGGAAAACAGGTGGTCGCCGTGAGCGTGGCTGAGCAGCCCCGTTGCCGGCGGCGTGTCGGCGTCGGCAACGAGCCAACCATCCGCACGTTCAATTTCGATGCCGTCCCGATAGCGAACCCGCGGGAGCCTGCCCTCACTCATTGATCTTCATAAAGCTGCTCGACGCGTTCATGCTGGTCCGCCTCCGTCGGTGCGAGGTCCTCGCGGATTCCTTCAAAACGGGGAAACCGGAGCGCATAGCCGGACTCGTACTCTGAGGAGGCTTGTATCTCTTCGTAGGCAACTTGCACCACCACGTCCGGCACGAGCTCAACGTCGCGGCCGTCCCGCTCGCGCACCAGCGACTCCAGCCGCTCGGTCAGCGCCGCTAGCTGCTCGTCCGTGTAGCCGGTCGAGAGCCGCCCAACCTCGCGAAATGTCTCACGGTCGGCGTCGTAGCAGGCTAGGTAGAGCCGGCCGAGCTGTTCGGCCCGACGCCCCTCGCTGTAGGTGGCTCGCGTCACCACCAGATCGAGCGGCTCCATCGTCGGCTTCACCTTGGTCATGGTGTCTACGCGCCGCCCCGGCGTGTACGGCGCGTCGGGGTTCTTGCACATCACGCCCTCGTGGCCGGCCTCGAGGGCGGTCCGGTAGAACTCGCGGGCCGCCGTCTCGTCTGCGGCCCATAGATGCTCGGCGCGCTCGAGCCCTGAGGTCTCCTCGACCAGCGCCGCCAGCCGGCTGAGACGGTCACTGAGGGATGCCTCGAGCAGCGATTCGCCGTCGTATAGGCAATCGAAGAGATGGACGGTGACAGGCACCTCCTCGGCCAGCCGCTCGACATCGTGTTTTCGCCGAACACGCTGGGAGAGTCGCTGGAAGGCCACTGGCTGTCCCGTGTCAGGGTCGTAGCCGACTAATTCGCCGTCGAGAATGCACTGGTCGGCGTCGACGCCCGCTTGGACCGCCGTGACGACCTCGGGGAACTGCGCGGTGACCTCCTCTAACCGACGGGTGAACACGCGCACGTCGTCGCCATCGATGTGAATCTGTACGCGAATTCCGTCGTATTTCACCTCAAGGTATGCCGTCTCGCCATCGCCGACGGCCGCTATCTCGTCCGCGAGGTCCTCCCCGGCTCTCGCGAGCATCGACTCGACGGGCCGGCCCACCGCGACGTCCAGGCTTTCCAGTCCGGCGGCCCCCTCTGCACGTGCTCGCTCGGCCACCAGCCCGAGATCGTTCGTCAGCTGATGAGCACGCTCGACGATGTCAGCCGGGGTGTCGAACGCTTCGGCGAGCGCCGCTCGGACGGTGCCGTCACCGACGCCGATGCGGAGGTGACCGAGCGCCGTCCGGACGACGAACCGCGCGGACATCGGCTCAGCGTCGCTCACCAGCCCGGCGACGGCGTCCACCTTCCGGTCGCGGCTGCCGCTCCCCTCGTAGCCCGCCAACTTACGGAGTGTCTCGTACACCCGGTCGACAGTGAGCGGCACCGACGCGAGCGTCTGCTGTGACCGCTCGGCGACGGCCCGCTCGGCGGCTGATCCCAAGTCGCCCGTCTCCCGCCACCACTTTTCGAGCTGGTCGGCGTCGACGCCAGTAGCCTTCTCGACGGCCGCCGTTGTCAGCGCTGAGGAGACGCCGAGCTCGGCGTCCGCGTGGCGGGGATAGACCCGTCCCCGCGTGAGCCGAACGACGGCCACGAGCCGGTCACCCGCCTCCCGGAACAGCGTGGCGAGTGCGGTCGTCTTCTCTGTGTCGGCGTCTGTCCGCTCGACGTCGCGATAGACGGACGCAAGCGCCGCGTACTCCATCATACTTCGGTAGGTTCGTGACGCGCAAAAGCCCACTGTCGGACCCCTCCGCTTCCGGTCCAACCTCGCCGCCTGCGGGCGGTTCTGTCGGCGGTCGTTCAGTTCCGCTCCGGTCACCCGAGCTGGTCGGCCACCAGCTGGTCGGCGTGCTGGATAAACGTTTCTTCCTTCCCGGCGGGAATGGTCGCACCGGCAGCGATATCGTGACCGCCGCCGTTGCCGCCGACGGCCGCGCTTGCCTCCGACATGACAACAGACAGGTCGAGTCCCTCTCGGACGAGCCCAGCTGTCCCGCGGGCGGATACCTTCGTCTCTGTGCCGCTCTCTTCGGCGAACGCGACGACAGGCTTCGAGCGGTCGACGCCGTCGACGCCCATCGACATCCCAGCGACGATGCCGACGATAGTCTCGCGTATTTCGTCGCCAGCGTCGAACCACTGGATGCTGCCGGCGTCGGTAACTCCCTGGCGTTTCACCCAGTTGAGCCCCTCCGAGAGGTTGCGTCGATGCGTTCGCAGCAGTTCGCGCGCGCGTTTTAAGGCGCCGGTCCGGTCGCCAAGACACACCGCCAGCCCTACATCGGCCCGCTCGTAGCGGGCCGTCGCATTCAGCAGGGTCGAGAACTCCGAGGCATCACGTAGCTCTGTCCCCTCGGGCTCGGCCGTCAGGGTGTACGTTGTCGCGACCAGTTGCTCTATCTTCCGGGCGGGAACGCCTCGCCGGACGGCATGCTGGACGAGCGCGCTCGCGACCCGGCGTCGCTCTGCGTCCGTCAGGTCAACCCATCGCTTCCAGTCGCCCTCGACCTGACAGTCAACATCGAGCCCGTCGAGGAACTCGACAGCGCCTGCGTACGAACTCGAGATGCCCGGCACGTGGGTGTCTGTAGCGTATTCGAGCAGCTTTGGCAGGGGACGGGTCTGCTTCCCGTAGACGGCGAGATCTTTCCCCTCCGCGAGCGCGCCGGCGGCGACCCCCTCCTCAACGATAGCGGCGTTCGCACCGTGGAGTTGGCCGCCCGAATCCTGCATGTCGCCAACGGCGCCGACGACCGCCGTCGCTGCGAGGTCGCGATTGTCGACACCCGATGACTCCAGCGCTCGCGCGAGTACGTACGCTGCGCCCGCGCCCGAGAGTTCCCGGGCGCCGTTGATGCCGAAAAGGAGCGGATTGAGGTGGTACGGTGGATTGACGTCGGTCTCAGCCGGCTGGTGGTGGTCGACAATGACAGGAGTGAACCCGTCTCCCTCGGCGTGGGCGAGAATCTCCGGAAGCTGACCGGAGCCGAAATCGGTGAACAGTACCGTTTCGTAGTCCGTCGCTGCGAGTTCCGCAACTGCCGTCTCGTCCAGTTGCTTGTAGAATGTCTGCTCGTGGGGGATTCCAGCGCGCTTGAGGGCTGTCCCGGCGATGGCAGCGCTCGTCAACCCGTCGGCGTCGATGTGGGAGACGACGAGCACCCTCTCGGCCGCGCGAAGCCGCTCGGCACAGGTCGCCGCGCGGTCGGCCATCTCGGGGACAGGTGTCGCGCTCATCTACTGGTGGTTCCGCGCGCTCGGAGTTAAATCTACAGTCGCGCCGAATTCGGAGCTGGTTGACAGACTGTCCGTCTCACCGACCGCTTCAGGGCCCGTGAAACAGAGTTGTTGGTATAGGGGGCCAATAGACGCGGACGTGCTTCCTCGCACGACGACAGCGGCCGGCTTTCAGGCTGTTCCCGTTGTCAACTCTCCCAGAAACAGCCAGACGAAGGGTATAAACTGGACGCAAGGCTACAACAGAGTCGACTAACTCCAGCGGCTCGAGGGCACGTAGCTCAGCTCGGACAGAGCGTCGGACTTCTATCGTCCGTGAGATTTCGCGCGGACGGAAGACATCCGATGGCCGTGGGTTCGAATCCCACCGTGCTCGTCCCCCTGCCTCAAAATTGACAAACAATGCTTCCTAGGCGAGAGCGGAAAGCGCCGCTGGAGTATATAGACGAATATAAAGACGTTTGCATCGTATCTTGACTTAGAATTTGATGCAGGGAAATTCTTATCACTCCCCGACAGGACGAATGGAGTGTAATGTCCGTGAACCACTCACGAACCAGCAACTACCCGGCGTGGAGGGTAACGTTCGGGCACAAACAGCACATGGAGGTGGTCAGTTGAGCACGCGGCTACGACTCTTGGTTGTACCATGATGCCCGGGGTGCGGTCGTGCTCAGACAGCTCGCATCCCACTCTCGTGTCTGGTGTGGTCCGTCTGTCCCGCCGTCGTCTCGGCGGGACAACCGCTCGCCACTGGCGTCCTATTCGCCGATACCCCGTGACGTCGTCACTCCTCGAAGACGAAGGTCCCGTCCCGCTGGACAACCTCGCCGTCGAGCTCGATGCGCGAGTCGCTACTCATGTCAATTATCATGTCGACATGGACCGCTGAGTCATTCTGCTCGACGGCCTCGCCGACCGTCTCATCGTAGGCACGCCCAACCGCGAGATGGACGGTATCCCCCATCTTCTCATCGAACAGCATATTATACGTGAATCGGTCGATATCCCGGTTCATCCCGATCCCGAGCTCGCCGGGTCGTCGTGCCCCCTCATCGGTGGTAAGGATATCATCAAGCACGTCCTCGTTCTTCTCGGCGCTCCACTCGACGGCCTCACCGTCCTCGAAGCGAAGGCGCGCGCCGGTTATCTCGCGGCCGCGCTGGTAGACGGGCTTGTCGAACAGCACCTCTCCCTCGACGCTGTCCGGGACCGGCGCAGTGAACACCTCGCCGCCAGGAAGGTTTGCCTCTCCGTAGTCGTTGAGTGTGTGGTTGCCGGCGATGCTCATTCGCACGTCCGTCGCCTCCCCCGAGACAATCCGCACCTCGTCGGCCGCGTCCAGCCGCTCTTTCATCTGCGCTTGGTGCTCGCGGACGGCGTCCCAGTCCTTCAGGACGGCGTCGTAGACGAAGTTCTCGTAGCCCTCGGTGGACATCTCCGCGAGCTGGGCGTTCGCCGGTGCGGGGTGCTGGGTGAGACACCACGTCTTCCCCAGTCGTTCTTCCAGTAATGGCTGGCGGGCCTGTGAATAAGCCGACTGGGTCGCTCCGTTGATATCCGCCTCCTCGGTGACGTTCGCGTCTCCCCGAACCGCGATGTAACTATCCATCGCCTCGAACAGCGCCATCTCGTGGGTCGGCAGGTCGAAGTCGCCGTCGTGGTTGCGGAGGTACGCCCGCCGGAATCGCGTCCCAGTCCGGCTTTGGACGACCAGCGGGTTCGCGCCGACGTCGGCTAATTTCTCGTGAAGCGCGGTCACAAGGTCCTCGGCGACCGAGTGGGCGTCGATGACGACGTCGTCACCGGATTCGACGCCGATGGAATGGTTGACGATGACGGCCGCGTGTTCGCGTACACGTGGGTCCATGGGCGTGGATACATCGGAGCGTGAAAACGGGTTTCGGCTCCCCGCGACCGTCGCGTACTTGTCCCGCGAGCCGAACCGTGGCGTATGGACTTCCGCTCGGACACCGTCACGCGCCCCTCGGAGGCGATGCGTGAGGCCGCTCGGGATGCCGATGTCGGCGACGATGTGTACGCCGAAGACCCCACGGTCAACGAACTGGAACGCCGCGCCGCTGATGTCGTCGGTACAGAGGCGGCACTGTACGTCCCGTCTGGGACGATGGGAAATCAGGTCGCCATCCGCACGCATACCGACCGCGGCGACGAACTGCTATGTGAGGTGGAGAGTCACGTCTACAAGTGGGAACTGGGCGGCATCGCCCAGCACTCGGGCGTGCAGGCCCGCACCGTCGCGGGCGACGAGCGGGGGGTCATCACTCCAGAGCAGGTCCACGAGGGGTACGTTCCCGAGAGCGGTCACCGACCGGGAACGAGCCTGCTGTGCCTGGAGAACACCCACAACAGCAAGGGTGGAACGGCCATCGCTCCCGAGAACATCGCCGCGGCGGCCGCGGCCGCTCGCGAGCACAACCTCGCGGTTCATCTCGACGGTGCACGGCTGTTCAATGCTGCAGCCGCACTCGGCGTTGACGCGAGCGCACTCGTCGACCCGGTCGATACTGTCCTGTTCTGCCTCTCGAAGGGGCTCGGTGCGCCTGTCGGGTCAGTGCTTGCCGGCCCGAGCGACTTCATCGAACGAGCCCGCCGAACCCGGAAGCTGTTCGGCGGCGGGATGCGACAGGCCGGGATGGTCGCCGCTCCCGGGCTCTGCGCGCTGGAGAACCGCAGTCGGCTCGCTGAAGATCATGAACATGCGCGCGCACTTGCCGACGGACTGGCCGACATCGATCGGCTTACAGTCCACACACCGGAGACAAACATCGTGCTCGTCGACACTGAGATGCCCGCCCAGACGTTTCTTGACGCCCTCGCCACCGAGGGCGTGCGGGCCTCGGAGTTCGGCACACACCAGGTCCGATTTTGTACACACTGGGATGTCGACGAGACGGATGTCGCTGAGGCGGTGGCGGCGGCGGAACGCGCCGTCGCTGCGGCCGTCTAACCACCTCGTGCTGTGGTGAGCGTGGGTATCGGCAGGGTCTGCGGTTCCGCTGTACGAACGACGAGTGTGACGTGGTGCAAGACCACGCCGACCGGAACGCATCAGTGAACATCGCGTGGCGCGAGAAGGCAAAACTCGACGGTAACACGACGAATTACCGGACTCACAAAATCCAACCGCAGGTGCGGTTGGTGCGTCTGTTCGGGTCGAGGCGTGTAAGCCGCCCAACCTCATCCCGCTCGCTTGCCGAACAGGGAGTGCTAGCGCACGGCTGAGAGAATCATAAAAGTCTCGGGCCACCGCGCCCGAGGCTGTCTACTCGCGTCGGGAGCCCTCGCGGAGTCCGTCAGCGAAGGCCAGCAGTGTCCGCCGGACGAACAAATAGACGACAAGAACGACAAGGAGGATGGCCGCGATGATGGCTACGAGCCATGGGTCGACGCTGAGCATGCTGCGGGGTCGGTCCTCCGGCGCAAAGGCGTTTCCCTCCAAAGGCTGATACCGTCGGCCTCGGACGGTTGGCTGTGAGTCTGCTGCCCTCCAAGCCGGACATCTCCGCGGACGGTGAGCCGCGAGTCGTCGGCCTCGACGGTGAGGATGCCGAGGCCGTCCTCTCCGCGCTCTCTTCGTCGACCGCCCGCCGCATCGTTACTGAACTGCATGAGGAACCTGCCCCACCCTCCGAACTCGCCGATCGTGTCGACAGCACTATCCAGAACGTCCAATATCACCTCTCGCAGCTGGACGATGCCGGCGTCGTTGAGGTGGCCGGAACCGCCTACTCCGAGAAGGGCCGCGAAATGGACGTGTACGCGCCCGCCGACGAGCCGCTCGTCATCGTCGCTGCTGACGAGGAGGAGACGGCCGGGCTACGCGGGGTGGTGTCACGGCTGCTCGGCGCTGTCGCTGTCTTGCTTGTCGGGAGCGCGGCCGTCCAGCAGGTGATCGGCGACGGGCTTCTGCCCGGCCCCTTCGCGGGGACCAGTGGCGCCGGCGGTGGCGCCTCGGGAGAATCGGATGCAGCCGCCACTACGACGCCCACGCCGGCGCCAGAGCCGACAGCCGCGGAGGTGGCTACCCAGACACCAGCCGCGGTCAGCGCCGGCGGCGGCGACCTCGTGGGGACGCTCCCCCCGGGACTGCTCTTCTTTCTCGGCGGACTGTTTGGACTCATCCTAGTGACACTGGTGTACGCTAAAACCACCGTTTGAGCCTGCATTACCGTCTTTCCATCCCCGGCCAATGTTCCGGTGCTGGCGCGGTCGGCCCTCCATCCCTGTCAGTCAGCCGGCATACTCGATAGTGAACGACTCGAGTCGTTCATCATCGGGTGTCACCAGCCGGCCCTCCAGCGTCTCCGCCTTGATCGTCAGTTCTGCATGGGCTGGGCGGTGCCACCGCGGGTCGGCGTGGCTCCCGGGGTTGCAGACTGGGATAGGACCGAGCCGCTCGAACCCGGGATTGTGTGAATGGCCGACGCAGACGAGGTCAGCGTTCGCTTGGCGGCCAAACAGCTCCAGGGCTGTGGCGGTGTGCTCGTGGCCGTGTGCCAGCGCCAGCCGTATGCCCTCGTGGCGAACGACGCGCGTATCGGCTGTCCGGTCGCGAACCGCGGGTGGGTCATTGTTGCCGTAGACGGCCGTGAATGAGTCGCTCCCCACCTTGGCCTCGAAGGCATTGAACACACGCTCGGTGGTGAAGTCACCGCAGTGACAGACCAACTCGGCTTCGGCGACCGCCTCGCGGGTGCGGCCCCTCAGCCGGTGGTCCTCACGGCCGTGGGTGTCTGAGAGGACGACAATCACGCCTAGAGGTAGTTGGGGCGTGACAAGGCCTTTGCCGTATCCCTGCCACGTCCGTCCAATGGCAAGTAGCGTGGCCGTGGTACTCGCGGCGCTGTTCGCAAACGGCGCCATCGCCGTGCTGAAATTCGGGGGGTATCTCTTGACCGGATCGCCGGCGATGCTCTCGGAGACGTATCACTCCGTCTCGGATACAGGCAACCAGGTCTTCCTGCTCGTTGGCATCTTCTACGGCCGGAAAGAGGCAACCCGCGACCACCCGTTCGGCTATGGGAAGGCGCAGTTCTTCTACTCGTTTTTAGTGAGCGTGCTCTTATTCGGCATTGCGGGCTGGGAGTCGCTGAAACACGGCTATCACGCCATCACCCATCCCGAGCCGGTGGCGACAGGATCGGTAACCCTCCCCGTCGCACTGCCGGCTGTTGGGACGGAGGTACCGAGCGTCTGGGTGAACTACGCCGTCCTGCTGGGTGCCATCGCCTTTGAATCGTACGCGCTGAAGAAGGCGTACGCTGCGATCAAAAAGCAGATCGACGAGCACAGCTGGTCTGGGCTGCGGGAAGCGTTCAAAAAGACGGCCGACGTGACCGTGCTTACGGCGCTCACCGAAGACGCCATCGCAATGGGCGGCGCCGGGTTAGCGCTGCTGGGTGTGTACCTCTCGCGGGTGACTGGCAACCCTATCTATGACTCCGTGTCGGCAGCGCTCATCGGTGTGATGTTGATGAGCTTTGCCGTCGCGCTTGCGTGGGAGAACAAGCGGCTCCTGCTCGGCGAATCGCTGCCGCCCGCTCAGGAGCGGGAGCTGCGGACGCTTGTCACTGACTGGGACGGCGTTACCGATATCGTTGACTTCCGGACGGTCTACTTCGGCCCAGCGAAGGTGCTCGTAGTCGCAGACGTCTCCTTTGATCCCAACCTCGACACCGCGGCGATGGACGAGCACATCACGGCCATCGAGGACGCGATACGCGAGCGAGCGCCAGATGTCTCGAAGGTATATATCGAGCCGGAGCGCTGACGCACTGGCCAGCTTTATTTCCACCACGGGGGGCGACCCTTTTTATACAAGAGTGCCACAGAACCGGTGTGGCAGAGACGGCGTCGTTCCTCCGGTATTTCCCGTACGAGGAACCCTACGACCACCAGCGCGATGCGATGGAGCGCATCGACGAGGCGCTCGCCGACGAGCGGGACGTGCTGTTTGAGGGGGCCTGCGGCACGGGGAAGACGCTCGCTGCGCTGGCGCCAGCGCTGGCGTACGCTGACCGCGAGGACAAGACCGTCGTCATCTCGACAAACGTCCACCAGCAGACCAGACAGTTCATCGAAGAGGCTCGCGCCATCACGGACCAGCAGCCGCTTCGAGCCGTCGTGTTTCGCGGCAAGGGGTCGATGTGTCATATCGACGTTGACTACGAGGAGTGTCAGGCGCTGCGGGACACAACCCGCGAACTCGTCGACAATGAAGAGGAGCTGGCGGAGCTGGAGGCCCGTGAGGAGGAATTGCTTGCGGCCGCACAGGAAGGCAACGAGGAGGCCGCTGAAGCCCGCTCGGCGGTGATGGAGGAACTCGAGGTACTCTTGGACGACGTCGAGACGCTCCGCGAGGAGGGGAACATCTGCGAGCGATTCCACGCGAATCTCACCGATGACACCGAGGAGTTCTACGCATGGCTCGACGGGAACGTCCGCACCCCCGAGGAGGTGTACGAGTACGCCGAATCGGCGGGCTACTGCGGTTACGAGCTGCTGAAGGAAGGAATGGAGGGGGTCGATCTCGTCATCTGCAACTATCACCACCTGCTCGATCCAATGGTGCGCGAGCAGTTCTTCCGATGGCTTGGTCGAGACCCCGAGGACGTCATCACCGTCTTCGACGAGGCGCACAACGTCGAGGCGGCCGCCCGTGAGCACGCCACCAGTGACCTGACAGAGACGACGCTGACGAGCGCACTCGATGAACTCGGGGATGTCGACGACTACCGCACGGAGGCTGCCGACCGCGTAATCGGTGCGTACCGCGATGCGCTTGCGGGCGTCTACGACGAGGCGCTGTCGGTCGGCGACCGCGAGGCCGTCGACGAGGAGTGGACCGATCTCACGGTCGAATCGGAGACAGGCCGAGACGACCTCACTGTGGCCTTCCTTGAGGCCTACGAGGGACCGGGATTTCGGCAGGATCTCGATGCCGCCCTCGAGTTGGGCGAGACGCTTGACCGCCGCTACCAGGAGCAGTACAAGAATGGTGAGACAACGAGCCGCAAGGAGTGTCGCGTCCTGCAAGCGGCGGGATTCATTGATGAGTGGATGACTCGAGCCATCGCCGCCGACGCATACCCGGTCGTCTCCGTCCGCCGCGGCGATGGTGGTATCTATGGACGCGCGGAGTTGTACGCCTGTCTCCCGCGATCGGTGACGGCGCCGCTGTTCGAGAACCTCCACGCCTCGGTTCTGATGTCAGCGACGTTGCGGCCCTTCGACGTCCTCGGCGACGTCCTCGGCATCGAAGACCCCGTTAGGATGGCCTACGGTGAGCAGTTCCCCGAAGAGCGGCGCCGAACGTTCGCCGTCGACGTGCCGGCGCTGTTCGCCTCTACCCGCGATGACCCCGGCACCCAAGAGACGGTGACCGAACTGCTGACCGATGCCGTCCGGTTCACGCCAGGTAACACGCTCGTCTTTTTCCCGTCGTATGCGGAGGCTGAGCGCTACTACCACCGGCTCGGCACGGACGCAACGCCGTACCTCGACCGACCGGGCGTGCGCGCACAGGAACTGAAAGAGGAGTTCGTCGCCGACGATGACGGCGTCCTGTTCACGTCGCTGTGGGGAACGCTCGGCGAAGGAGTGAGCTACGATGGCGACGACGCCCGGACTGTCGTTGTTGTCGGCGTCCCCTATCCCCGGCTGGACGACCGGCTCGAAGCTGTCGAGCGGGCGTATGCGGAGACATTCGACGAGGCCGCCGGCTGGGAGTACGCAGTCGAGGTGCCGACGGTTCGCAAGACACGGCAAGCGCTCGGGCGGGTCGTCCGCTCACCCGAGGATTTCGGCGTGCGCATCCTGCTTGACGAGCGGTACACTGCGCGCAACGCTGCTGAACTCGGCGACTACTCGGTCCACGAGACGTTTCCCCCTGAGGAACGGCGCGAGCACATCGATGTCCGCCCAGGCAAACTCAAGTACGCGATGCTGAACTTCTACGTCGACATGGACGCTTTCGACGGGACGCCGCCGACACCCTAAGCTGGAAGCGAAATAGACTCTACGGTCAGTTCTTTCCCGGGGTGCCACAGCGCCAGCCGCTCAACGGTCCACTCGTACGACTCCACCTCGCGGCCCAACAGATCCGCGGCGTCACCGCCCCGGGCAATCGTGACGTGCGGGTCGTACTCGTCGCCCTCGAATCCCTCAACGGGGTCGAACGTCTCGCAGAGTCGGCGGTGGACCCGCTCGAGCCCAGGCGACTCGATAGCGAGATAGGCGACAGGCGCCGGTCCGGTCGGTGGCTCGCGAAAGACATCGACGCCGGTTACGCGGGCGGCGAACGGCGCTGTCCCAGCAAGTGTTTCCCGGGCCTGGCGCGCCATTGTCGCAAACCGATCGTCAGGGAGCCGTTTAGCGACGAGACTATGACCGCGCCGGGGCGTCGCAGTGACCAGTTCAGCGGCAAGCCCGCGGGCCAGCCGCACCACCTCCCCTGGGACAGGGACGTTGACGCTGTACACGATTGACCGACGGGGTCTGACGGCTAAATCCTGTCGAGAAAGAACAGCACAATAAGCACCACCAGTAGCAACCCGATAATCGAGCTGAACGGCCCAAGTAGTACTCCCAACGCGAAATCAAGCACCTCGAGGCCAATCCAGATGAGCACAAGCACGAGTATCACCTTCAGCAGGTCGTCGGCGTCTACCATACGATGGCTGCGATAGCCGGCCCGTTAAGCCGTCCGGCCGGACGGCAACAAGCGATCTGTGGAGACGGCGCCTCCGCTCGTCCGTGACTCGTGTCAGTGTCGTCGTGGCGGTGTTACTCGTCGTCGCCAGCGGTACGCTCGCTGGCGCGGCGGGCACGAGCGCAGGCACGGGAGCACCTTCGCCCGACGGTGTCCTCCTGCAGGCAGCCATTGACGCCGATGGTGCGGCGACGTGGACCGTAGAACACCGATTTCGGCTTGACGACGAGAACGCGACAGAGGCCTTCGAGACACTCCAGGCGGCCATCGAGAACGGCACCGAGTATCGCGACCGGTTCCGGGCGCGAATGGAGGCAACCGTCGCCGACGCCGAGAACGCCACCGGTCGCGAGATGAGCATTGAGGACGCCCGCATCGCACTATCGACGACTGACGGCGGCGAGACCGGTAACGTCACGCTGTGAGTGACCTACAGTGGGCTGGCGGCCGTCGATGGCGACCGGCTCGTGGTGACCGAGCCGTTCGCGAGCGGCTTCGAGCCGGATCGACTGTTCGTCGTCCGCGGACCGGAGGGTTACGCCGTGAGCGAGGCGGCGTCGCAGCCGACGGCGACCGACGACTGGTCGGGGCGTTACGAGGCGGAGACGGGCCTCGACGGCTTCGCAGTGTCGCTCGCGCCGACAGAGACGGAGTCGACTGGTACGACGACGGACGGCGGCGGCGAACCGACTGAGACGGGCGGTCAGCCAGGCTTTGGCGTCGTCGCGGCGCTGGTCGCGCTTGCGGCCGTCCTCGTCGCGCGCCGCTGAGACCGCGTCTCGGAAGGTTTTAATACGTCGACACAGACCCTATGCACACATGACGAGCACCGTGCCGTCCCGCCGTTCGCCGGCATCCAGCGGTGCCTCCACCTTCTCGCCGCGACCGCGACCGGGCCTTTGAGCCCGTATTAGTACCCACTTCCACGACGGTCGCACCGCTCTTGACGACACACCGCCCGGTTCGGCGGTGACTACACACCATACACAACACACATGACGGAGAAAGTCGCGCTCGCCTTCTCAGGGGGGCTCGATACGACGGTTTGCGTACCGCTGCTGAAAGAGGAGTACGGCTACGACGAAGTCGTGGCCGTGACGGTCGATGTCGGCCAGCCGGCCGAAGAGTTCGATGAAGCCCAGGAGACGGCCGACGCGCTCGGGCTGGACATCCACGTGGTCGACGCGAAAGAAGAGTTCGCCGCGCTTGCCCTTGATGCCGTCCGCGCGAACGCCACATACCAAGGGTACCCGCTGGGCACCGCCCTCGCGCGGCCCGTCATCGCTTCGGCTATCCTCTCGGTGGCAGAATCGGAAGGCTGTACGGGTATTGCACACGGCTGCACGGGGAAGGGGAACGATCAGCTTCGGTTCGAGGCCGTCTGGCGCGACTCCGAACTGGAGGTTATCGCGCCGGTGCGCGAGCTGGGGCTCACCCGTGAGTGGGAAAAAGAGTACGCTGCCGAACGGAACCTCCCCGTCCAGGGGGGCAATGGCGGCGACTACTCTATCGACACGAACCTCTGGTCCCGCTCCGTCGAGGGGAAAGAACTAGAGGAGCCGAGCTACGTCCCTGGCGAGGAGATATACGAGTGGACAGAGCCGCCGGGTGCTGACACCGAGGAGGTGACCATCAAGTTCGAGCAGGGCTACCCGGTCGCCGTGAACGGTGAGGAGATGGAACCGGTCGCGCTCATTGACCACCTCAACGAACTCGCGGGCAGCTATGGGGTCGGGCGCACGGATGCGATGGAGGACCGCATGCTCGGACTGAAGGTACGCGAGAATTACGAGCACCCGGCGGCGACGACGCTGCTGAACGCTCACGCCGGGCTAGAGGATCTTGTGCTGACGAAGGAGGAGCGGTCATTCAAAACACTCGTTGACAACGAATGGGCTGAAAAGGGGTACCAGGGGCTCGTGGACGCGCCGCTGGTCGGTGCGCTCGACGCCTTCGTCGCGAAGACCAACGAGCGAGTGACCGGCACCGTCACCGTCCGGTTCGAGGGCGGTCAGGCTCGTGTCGTCGGCCGCGAGTCGCCGTACGCTGTCTACTCCGCAGAGGCAGCCTCGTTCAATACAGAGGACGTCACAGGCGGCATCGAGCAGGCGGACGCCACCGGCGTCGCCAAGTACCACGGCTTCCAAGAGCGGTTGGCGAATCGCAGCAGCGAGGCGGCCAACCAGTCGGAGGGCGTCACCGCGACCGACGGCGGCGACCGGCCGACGCTCGGGGACGAGTCGCCTCTGTCGGGAACGGACGTCGACGAGACGGCAAGCGAGTACGAGGACTGAGATGAGCGAGGAACCCGAGGATGTGGTGCGACGCGAGCGGTTCAGCAGCGGCCCCGCCCGCGGGTTCCTCTCGTCGCTGGCGGCCGATGAGCGCATTTTCTGGGCGGATCTGCAGGTAGACCGCGCCCATGTGGTCATGCTCGCGGAACAGGGAATTCTCGGAGACGACGAGGCCAGCGAGATACTCAGCGCGCTCGCCGAGGTGGAGGCGGCTGGCCACGGTGCACTCCCAAACGGCGAGGACGTCCACGCGGCCATCGAGACAGCCGTCATCGACCGGATTGGCCCCGTCGGCGGGAAGATGCATACCGCCCGGTCGCGCAACGACGAAGTGGCGACCTGTCTGCGCCACCGGCTGCGGGCGGACACCCTCGATCTTGTCGAGACGGTTCTCGCTGCCCGGGAGGCGCTTGTGGAGACAGCCAGCACCCACGTGGAGACGGTGATGCCCGGCTTCACTCACCTCCAGCCAGCCCAGCCGACTACGCTCGCCCACCACCTGCTCTCGTATGAGTCGGCGCTGGCCCGCGACACGGAGCGGCTGCTGGCAGCATACGATCGTACCAACCGGTCGCCGCTGGGCGCGGCCGCGTTCGCCGGCACCACCTTCGACGTGAACCGCGAGCGGACAGCCGAACTGCTTGGCTTCGACACCGTCCTGGAGAACGCGACAGACGCCGTTTCTGCGCGGGACTTCCTGACGGAGACGACCGCCGCAGCGGCGACGCTCGCGACAACGCTGTCGGGGCTGGCGGAGGATATCATTGTCTACGCAAACAAGGGATTCGTCGAACTCGACGACGATTATGCCTCCACCTCTTCTATTATGCCCCAAAAGAAGAATCCGGATACCCTGGAGCTGGTCCGGGCAAGTGCTGGCGACGCGACCGCAGGGCTGAACGGTCTGCTCACGACGCTGAAAGGACTGCCACGGGCGTACAACCGCGATCTCCAGCGCGCCCACGACCATGCGTTCGAAGCGGTCGACGCCGTCCGCGAGGCAACCGATGTCGCGGCTGGTGCTGTCGCCACCGCGACGTGGGAGAAGGATGCGCTCGCTGCGGCCGCCGGCGAGGGGTTCTCGACAGCGACTGGTGTGGCAGACCTGCTTGCGGCCGCGGGAGTCCCGTTCCGGACGGCTCACGAGATTGTCGCTGACGCGGCCGAGCGGGGCGGCGACCGCGAGGCAGTCGAGGCCGCAGCCGCCGCGGCCGACGTGGAGCTCGCGGTGGACGACGCAGCCCTTGAGGCAGCGCTTGATCCTGCCAAGAGCGTGCAGTCGCGTGACTCGCTCGGTGGACCCGCGCCCGAGACAGTATCTGCCGCGGTGGAGCGAGCGGCCAGCGATGCCGCCGAAGCAGAGACAGCCGTCGCAGCACGCCGTGAAGCGCTCGCGGACGCCGAGGAGCGGCTGGCCGCGGAGGTGGCAACGTATGTGTGAGTCGGCCGCCGGCCCACGACCGCTGCCGCCGTCCCCTCCGGGGGACACCTAACAACATCCTGATACACGAACTAGGACACGACCTCGGACGCCCGATTCCGTCGTCAGCGGCGGCGCTGTGTTGTTATTATTTCTTGACAAGTTCGATGCGCTTAAGGGTCTGAAGCGTGGAGAGACAGGTGATGGCAGAATGCATCGAGTGCGGGGCCGACGTGACCCTGCACGACAACCTCGAAGTGGGAGAGATAGTCGACTGTGCAACCTGCGGTGCGGAGCTTGAAGTGCTGGGGACCGACCCCGTCGAGCTGGACTCCGCGCCCGAACTCGAGGAGGACTGGGGCGAGTAGCCCCCGCTGGCACAGACCGATGCAGATTGGAATGCTCTACTCGCGCATCCGCCGGGACGAGAAGCTGCTGCTCTCGGAACTGCGCGAGCGCGGCCACGATGTCGTCAAGATCGACGTCCGAAAACAGCGGTTCGGGCTGGCGGACCCGCCGGGCGGTATCGGAGAGTGTGACCTCGTACTCGACCGGTGTCTGGCGACCTCGCGGTCGCGGTACGTTACCCGGTTCGTCGAGCACTACGACGTGCCGGTAGTGAACCACCCCGAGACTGCGGCGGTCTGTGCCGACAAGGCGCGTAACAGCCTCGTACTCGCGGACGCCGGGATTCCGACGCCCGCGACGGAAGTGGCGTTCACAAAGGAAGCTGCTCTCGAGGCTATCGAATCGTTCGGCTACCCCTGTGTGCTCAAGCCCGTCGTCGGCTCATGGGGCCGACTGATGGCGAAGGTGGACTCACGGAACGCCGCGGAGGCAATCCTCGAGCACAAGGAGACGCTCGGCCACTACGAACACAAGGTGTTCTATGTGCAGGAATTCGTCGAGAAGCCAGGCCGAGACATCCGCGTGGTGACTGTCGACGGCGAGCCAGTCGGGGCGATGGCCCGCTCGTCGGACCACTGGCTTACCAACGCCGCCAAGGGCGCCGAGACAGAGCGCATCGAGGTGGACGACCAGATGCGCGAATTAGTCGAACGGGCCTCCGACGCGGTCGGCGGTGGCCTGCTCGGCGTCGACCTGATGGAGACAGGCGACGCTTACACCGTCCATGAGGTGAACCACACCGTCGAGTTCAAAGCGCTCAACGAGGTTGCAGAGGCAGATGTACCGAGCGTTGTTGTCGACTGGCTCGAAGAACGCGCTCGCGCGGGCGTTCAGGAGGCCCCTGTATGAAGGCGAGCGTCGTTGGCGCCTCCGGATTCACCGGCGGCGAACTCTGCCGGCTGGTCGACGGCCACCCCGAATTCGAGCTTGCCCAGGCCACCTCCCGCGAATACGCCAACCGGACCGTCGGCCACGTCCATCCGAACCTCAGACACGTTGACCTTCGGTTTACGGAGCCAGACGAGTTGGAGCGCGTGGACGTGCTGTTCGCCGCGACGCCCCACGGCGTTTCGATGAACAATGTCGACGCATTCCGCGCGGCAGCTGACACTGTTGTCGACCTGTCGGCAGACTTCCGGTTGAGCAACGAGGCCGCCTACGACGAGTGGTACGACGGCCACGACCGGCCAGAGCTGCTCGCCGAGGCCGAGTATGCCCTACCGGAGCTGAACCGCGAGAATCTCCCTGGCGCTGATCTCATCGCCGCTGGCGGCTGTAACGCGACAGCTACAATTCTTGGCCTGCTCCCGCTCTTCGAGGCGGACGTGCTCTCGGGCGACGAGCAGGTGGTCGTGGACGTGAAGGTGGGCTCCTCGGAGGGCGGCGCTGGCGGCGGCCGCGCGTCAAGCCATGCCGAACGGTCTGGGGTCGTCCGGCCGTATGCGCCAACGGGCCACCGCCACGAGGCCGAGATTCAAGACTTCCTTGGACTCGATGTCTCTTTTACTGTCCATGCTGTCGACATGGTGCGTGGCGCTGCCGCGACGTGTCATGTCTTCCCCGACGAGCCGGTATCGAAGGGAGACCTCTGGAGCGCATACCGCGGCAGCTACGAGGAGGAACCGTTCGTCCGGCTGGCCGCCGGCGGGGGTGGGGTTTACCGCTACCCGGAGCCGAAGGCTGTCGCCGGCTCGAACTTCGCAGAGGTTGGCTTCGAACTCGACCCCGCGAACCGTCGGCTGGTCGTCTTCTCGGCTATCGACAACATGATGAAAGGCTCTGCGGGCCAAGCGATTCATGCCGCGAACATCGCCGTCGGACTGGCGGAGACTGCCGGACTCGAGTCGACCGGGTTCCACCCGGTGGGGGCGCCCTGATGACGGTCGTCGTGAAGATTGGCGGCGCCCGGGCTGTCAACCCCGCTGGGGCGCTCGCGGATGTCGCTGCCCTTGAGGCGGACTGTGTCGTCGTTCACGGCGGCTCAACCGCTGTCGACGATACGCTTGAGGCGATGGGGGAGGAACCGGAGTACGTCGAAACGCCCGACGGCGTCGTTGGACGATTCACCGACGAGGCGACGATGGATGTATTCAAGATGTCGCTTCCTGGGCTCGTCAATACAGACCTTGTCACGGGACTCCAAGAGGTAGGCGTCGACGCCGTCGGTCTGTCGGGCGTCGACGGAGGCCTGCTGACGGGCCCGCGCAAATCGGCCGTACGGGTGATTGAGAACGGCAAGCGGAAGATACGCCGCGGCGATCACTCCGGAAGCATTGATGCAGTGAACGCCGACCTGCTGGAGACGCTGCTGGCGACCGGCTACACGCCCGTCGTCTCGCCGCCGATGCTGGCCGATGACGGTGTCGCGGTCAACACGGATGCCGACCGCGCGGCTGCGGCCATCGCAGGTGCGCTTGGCGCGCGCCTCGTCGTCCTTACCGACGTCGAAGGCGTCTACGCCGACCCTGACGATCCCGCCACCCGCATCGACGCTGTCGAGACGCCCGCCGACTATGAGACCCTCAAAACGGCCGCCGAGGGGTTCATGACACGGAAGGTGATGGCCGCGACCGAGGCGCTGGAGGCGGGCGCCAGCGAGGTCATCATTGCAAGCGCGAACGCTGAGACGCCCATCACGGGTGCACTCGACGGCGATGGGACCCATGTCTACCCGGAGGCAGTCCAATGAGCTCGTTTGTCTTCTCCGAGAAGCCGATTCAGATCGAATCTGGCGACGGAATGTATCTTACCGCGACAGACGGGACAGAGTATCTCGACTTTGGTGCCTCCTACGCCTGTGTCCCCGTTGGTCACTCACATCCGGCGGTCGTTGACGCCATCGGTCGGCAGGCAGAGCAACTGACGTACGTACAGGCGTCGTATCCGCAGGCTGCGCGGACAGCGCTGTACGAACAACTGGCAGATATCGCCCCTGGCGACGTGGACAACGTTTGGCTGTGCAACTCCGGAACGGAGGCCAACGAAGCGGCCCTGAAGTTCGCCCGGTCCGCAACGGGTCGCTCGAAAATAATCGCGACCACGCGCGGCTTCCACGGCCGTACGATGGGCGCGCTCGCTACCACCTGGAAAGACAAGTATAAGAAGCCGTACGAGCCGCTCATCGACGGCGTGGAGTTCGTCTCCTACGGCGACAGCGAGGCGATGGCCGACGCTATCGACGACGAGACTGCGGCGGTCATTCTCGAGCCATTGCAGGGGGAGGGGGGAATCAACCCGCCGTCGACAGAGTTCCTGCAGACGGCCCGCGTCCACACCGCTCAGCACGGCGCCGCGCTCGTGATGGACGAAATCCAGACCGGGCTCGGCCGCACCGGGGCAATGTGGGCTACCCAGCGTCACGACGTGGTGCCGGACGTGCTCACGTCCGCAAAGGGGATCGCCTCCGGGCTGCCGCTCGGGGCAACCCTCGTGCGCGACTGGGTGGCCGACGGCGCCGCCAGCCACGGCTCGACATTCTCGGGTACCCCTGTCGTCTGTGCCGCAGCTGGTGCGACACTCGACGTCATCGAGTCGGAATCGCTCGTCGATAACGCCGCAGAGATGGGTCAATATCTGCGGGCAGAACTTGAGCGGCGGCTCGGTGACGATGTCCGTGACGTGCGTGGTGAGGGACTGATGATTGGCGTCGAGGTGAAGCGAGGGGCAAACCGGCTGCTGCGCGAGCTCGCATTGAATCACCAGCTGCTCGCACTCCCGGCCGGGCGGACGGTGCTCCGGTTGCTCCCGCCGCTCGTTGCCGAAGAGACACACTGTGACGCCGTTGTCGACGCGCTGGCAGAGGTGGTCTCGTGAGCACGCTGACCGCGGACCCCGACCGCGAGGTCCGCGACCTGCTGCGTGCGCTCGTATCGATTCCCTCCCCGACCGGCGAGGAACAGGCCGCCGCCGAGCGACTGGTCGAGTTCTTCGAGGCCAACGGCCGCGAGGCATATCGCGATGAGGCCGGCAACGTACGCGCGCCCGCCGACGACGCTGTACTGCTGACCTCCCATATCGACACCGTACCGGGCGATATCCCCGTGCGCGTATCGGAGGAAGATGAGACATACGAGCCACCGGTGCTGTGGGGTCGCGGCAGCGTCGACGCAACTGGCCCGCTGGCGGCGATGGCCGTCGCAGCCGTCCGGACAGGTGTCTCCTTCGCTGGCGTCGTCGGCGAAGAGGTTGACTCCCGAGGGGCACGCCACCTTGTCGCCGACCGCGCCGCCCCGGACGCTGTCATCAACGGCGAGCCGTCTGGCTGGGACGGCGTGACGCTTGGCTATCGGGGTATCCTCTCCGGCACCTACGTCGCCACCAGTGAGTCGGGCCACACCTCCCGGCCGGAACCGAACGCGATACAGGACGCACTCCGGTGGTGGAGCCGCGTCGAAGAGCGGTTCGAGCATGATCCATACGAGCCGACGTTCGAGCAGGTGACCGCAAAGCCAGTCACCGTCGACGGTGGCCCCAGCGACGACGGGCTCAGCGTTGAAGCGACGCTCGACGTGCAACTGCGCGTGCCGCCGGCCATGACCGTCGATGAGGTACGAGAACTCGCGGATGCCGAGGCGGCTGCCGGCCACGTGAACTGGCACGACCGGGTACCGCCGGTGATGGCCTCGCCGCGTGGCCCTGTTGCCCGCGCGTTCCGCGCGGCCATCCGCTCGGCCGGCGGCGACCCCCGGCTGCTCCGCAAGACGGGGACCAGCGACATGAACCTCTACGCCGCGTGGGATGTCCCGATGGCTACGTATGGTCCGGGCGACTCCGAACTGGACCACGCGCCCAACGAACGGCTCTCCCTGCCAGAACTGGACCGCGCGACCGCCGTGCTGGAGGAGGTGGTCGAGCGGCTATGACCCGCCACTTCACTGACGTCGACGACCTGACACACGCGGAACTCGCGGATGTGCTCACCCGCGCGGAGGATCTTAAAGAGCGGACTCGCCGGGGGAAGGCTCACCCCGAACTCGCGGGCTCGTCGCTGGCGATGATCTTCGAGAAACCATCGACACGCACGCGCATCTCCTTCGAGACGGGGATGACCCAGCTGGGGGGCCACGCGCTCTTCCTCGGGCCAGACGACATCCAACTGGGGCACGGCGAGCCAGTGAAGGATACCGCCCGCGCCATCTCCCGGTACGTCGACTGCGTGATGGGTCGGATGTTCGACCACTCGGACGTGACCGAACTCGCCGAGTATGCCACCGTTCCCGTGATTAATGGGCTGACCGACGATGCTCATCCGTGCCAGACACTGGCGGATC
This sequence comes from Halosegnis sp., assembly GCF_042216475.1. Classification (NCBI taxonomy): domain Archaea; kingdom Methanobacteriati; phylum Methanobacteriota; class Halobacteria; order Halobacteriales; family Natronomonadaceae; genus Halosegnis; species Halosegnis sp. Next base: position 70,172 of record NZ_JBDGTV010000021.1, on the reverse strand, counting down.
TGCTCACGGTGCGCGAGCGGGTTGGCTTAGACGCGAGCGTCGCGTGGGTCGGCGACGGTAATAACGTCTGTCAGTCGTTCATCAAGGGGGCCGCGATGACGGATATCGACCTGACCGTTGCGACACCGGACGGCTACGGGCCGGACCCCGTCGTCGTTGACCGGGCGGCCGCCCTCGGCGGCGCGCCGACGCTCACCAACGACCCCGAGACAGCTGTCGAAAGCGCCGACATCGTCTACACCGACGTGTGGGTGTCGATGGGCCAAGAGGACGAGCGGGCTGAGAAGCTGGCGGCCTTCGAGGGGTTTCAGGTCGACACTGATTTGCTGGGCGACCGGACGCTGATGCACTGTTTGCCGGCCCACCGCGGCGAGGAGGTGACCGACGCTGTCCTCGAGAGCGACAATGCAGCGGTGTGGCAGCAGGCCGAAAACCGCCTGCACGCACAGAAGGGACTACTGACCTTTCTACTATAGCTCGACGCCCGCGAGCACAGCGCCGGCGACGGCGCCATACGTGACGTGCCACAGCAGGCTCGGAGGAGCGAAATTTGGGAACGGCGGTGCCATCGCGAACCCGACTGCGCTCAGCCACAGCGGCATCACGAGTGCTGCAAGCAGAAGCCACGTCACGACGCCGTAGACAACGCCTGTGCTGACAATCGCCGCCGCAGCGTCGAGGTCGATTGCGCTGACGAGACCAGCGAGGACGACGCCCAGCACCGCCCCATGTGAGAGGTGGACGACGATCCCGGCCAGCAGGTTCGGCGGGAGCGCTAACCCGTACAAGCCGGGTATCGCGCCGGCGATGACTGGTGTCGCTCCCATCGCCAGCATCAGTGCGGTCATCGCGAGACCACCCGCGAGACCGGCGAGGACGCCCCGCTGCCAGGAGATACCCGTGTCGATACTAGTTGCCGTCGTCTCATTGATACCCATCGTCGGTCAGGTCGACGGCCGTCCCCGGAAAGTACCCGTGGCGACCGTGTGTCTGTGTGGCTGTGTCGCGGCCGCGACCAGCCACTCGATTGGCACGTCTCCCGATATGACGGGAAGCGAGGACTTCTTACGTCCGAGCCTGTAGTGGTGGTATGCAAAGCGACCCGAGTCCGGAGCGGTTCCGGGAGCTGATGCTTGACGAAGAGCCGGGATTCGAGGACGTTCTCGCGTGCGTGTTCGGCATCCAGCGCCACGAGGTCCGGACCTACCTGACGCTGGTCGACCAGCCTGGCAGTACGGTCGAGGAGTTAGCCGAGTCGCTGGAGCGCGACCGATCGAACGTGAACCGATCGCTGTCGACACTCCGCGAGAAGGGGCTCGCCGAGCGAGAGCGCCGCCTGCTCGACTCCGGGGGCCACGTCTACCAGTACACCGCCACGCCTGTCGACGAGGCGCGCGAGCTGATGCACGAGACGCTCGACGAGTGGACCGCCTACGTCCACGACCGCATCGACGAGTTCGGAGAGTGACTATCGGCGCTGCGAGCCATGCAAGTGACAAACGGTAACCCGATGACACGAGGTAACCTTATCTACTCGCCGTCCCAACGACGCGTATGAGCGAGACCGACGAGCCACTCTCCGTGTGGTGTTCCGGTGAGGAGTGGTGTGCTATTACGGCGACGGCGACCGTTCTGGGCAAAAAGTGGCACCCAGTCATCGTCCACCGGCTGTTCGAGGAGCCACAGGGATTCAACGAACTGAAACGCTCGGTCGACGGCATCTCTTCGAAGGTGCTGTCGGACTCGCTGGAGGATCTCGACGAGTACGGGTTGGTCGAGCGGGAAGTGGTCTCGGAGAAGCCGTTCCGAGTGCGCTACTCGCTGACCGAGCGGGGCCGCTCGCTGGAGCCAGTCATCGAGTCGATGCGGGAGTGGGGCCAAACGCACCTCGCGCCGGCCTGAGTCGCGTCACTCCCACTCTGTGAGTGTGACCGGGGCGTCCGTCCGGAGCCACGCGGCTGGCTTGGAGAGGTCATAGACGACCAGCCCGCCATCTGGCCGGTCGATGGCCGTGAATGAGCGATTGACGACCGGTAGCCCCGCGTCCACCGTGTCGGGCAGGCTCATGGCGACTCCGTGAATTCGATTGGCCATCTGTTAAGCGTTACCACGCCCGGTCGCCGCGTTCATATCGACCCGGGTCCTGGCCCGAGTATGACGATTACTATCGACGCCGGCGAGTTTGACGCCGACGAACTCATCGAGCGACTCCGCGAGGGCGAGCGGGTGGTCGTCCGCACTGAATTTCTGGGTGAGCTTCGCGAGGTCACGCTCCGGTACGACGGCGAGACGTTCTACTGTGACACGCCGACGCGGCTTCACAAGCACGACGATGAGGCGGAGATGCGCGCCTGTATCGAACAGCAAGGGTACGCGGACCCGGACGCATGATTGGACGGGACCGGCCGCTTTTTGCGCGCGCGGTGTCGAACGCCTGTAATGGCTGACCTGACGCTGCCCACCCGCCCCGAGCCGCCTGAGGGCGCCGAGGACGTGTGGCTCCACTGTATCGAGTGTGGACACACCCTCCCGCCGTTCGACGGCGTCGTGTTCACCTGCCCGGAATGTGACGGGCTACTCGAGGTGCGGTACGCAACGTACCCGACGTTCGCAGACTTCGAGGGCGACGAGCGTGTCTGGCGGTACGCCGCAGCCCTCCCCTTCGAGGAGGGCGTCTCGCTTCCTGAGGGCGGGACTCAACTCCACGAAGTCCCGCGCATCGAGGAGTCGGTCGGCGTACGCAACCTCCGAGTGAAACACGAGGGCATGAATCCCACCGGCTCGTTCAAAGACCGCGGGATGACCGTCGGTGTCCGCGTCGCACAGGAACTGGGCGTCGACCGGCTCGCCTGTGCGTCGACAGGCAACACGAGCGCGGCCCTCGCGGCCTACGGCGCTCGTGCCGGTCTTGAGACGCTGGTCCTCCTGCCCGCAGGAAAGGTAGCCGCCGGCAAAATCGCCCAAGCGAGTCTCCACGGCGCGCGCATTCTCGAGGTGGACGGCAACTTCGACGACTGTCTCGACCGGGTACAGGACCTCGCCGAGCGTGGGGAGGCGTACCTCCTCAATTCGCTGAACCCGTTCCGGCTCGAAGGCCAGAAGACGATCGGTCTCGAGATTCTCGAGCGGTTCTACGCCGAGGAAGGCCGGTTCCCCGACCGTATCGTTCTCCCTGTCGGGAACGCGGGCAACACCGCGGCGCTGTACAAGTGCTTCCGCGAGTTAGTCCAGTCGGGCGCACTCGCGCCGGGCGATGTCCCCAAGCTCACGGGCGTCCAAGCGGAGGGGGCCGCCCCGATGGTCGAAGCAATCCGCGAGGGGAACGCGGAGACCCGCCGCTGGCCGGATGTCGAGACCATCGCGACGGCCATCCGCATCGGCAACCCGGTGAACGCACCAAAGGCGCTACCGGGCATCCGCGAGACGGGCGGGACGGCCGTCGCCGTCAGCGACGCGGAAATAACCGACGCTCAACGCGAGCTCGCGGGCGAGGGAGTGGGCGTCGAGCCAGCCAGCGCCGCCTCGCTGGCCGGGCTGCGCAAGCTCGCCGACGCTGGCGAGGTGTCGGCCGGCGAAGACGTCGTCTGTCTCACCACCGGCCATCTGCTGAAAGACCCCGACGCCGCTGCAAAGGCGGGCAGCGAGCCAGAGCCGGTGCCCAACGACACAGACGATATTCTTGCACACCTCGCCGGCAAGGACGTGGACGGGGGGTTGCTCGGGCGGCTCCGTCGGTTACTGTAGCTCCGCTACGGCGTCCGTCCCGTTCAACTCGATATACGTAATGTCAAGGAGACGCTCGTCGGCGAGCAGCTTCTCGCGAGCTTCCGGGGGAATGGGCTGGTCGACGTTGTAGACGGTAACGGCCTCACCGCCGATTGTCTCGCGGGCGTTGTACATCCCTGCAATATTGATATCGTACTCGCCCATCACGCTCCCGATTTTCCCGATGACGCCCGGTTCGTCGGTGTTACGCGCGACGACCATCTTCCCGCCGGGGATGGCGTCGACCCGGTAGCCGTCGATGCGGACGATACGAGGGTCATCGCCGGCGAACAGTGTCCCGCAGACCGACACCGAGTCGCTGTCGCCCTCGACGGTGACGGTAACGAGACTCTGGAAGTCGGCCGACTGGCGTCGCTTCGTCTCCGAGACGTCGATACCCCGCTCCTCGGCGATTCGGCCAGCGTTGACGCTGTTGACCTGGAGTTGTGAGGGCTCGAAGACGCCCTTCAGCGCATAGGCCGTGACAAGGTCAACGTCCTCCTCGGCGATATCACCCGCGTAGGTGACGTCGACGCCCTCGATACGGCCGTCAAGTAGCTGGACGGCGATGGTGCCGGCCGTTTCTGCGATATCGATGTACGGCTCGACGCGAGGGAATGCCGCCTCGTCCATCGAAGGAGCGTTGAGCGCGTTCACCACTGGCTGGCCGGCGAACGCCGCGAGTACCTGCTCGGCCGTGGAGGTAGCGACGTGCTCCTGTGCAGCGCTAGTGGACGCGCCCAAGTGGGGCGTCACGACGACGTCTTCGACATCGAGCAGCGGTGAGTCGGCTGGCAGTGGCTCCTCACCGAATACGTCAATTGCTGCGCCCGCCAGTACACCGTCCTCGACGGCCGCCGCCAGCGCCGGCTCGTCGACGATGCCGCCGCGGGCGCAGTTGACAACGTAGCCGCCCTCCAGCTGTGCGAGTTCCTCCTCTCCGATGAGGTTCTCCGTCTCTGGCGTCAGCGGCGTGTGGATGGTGAGAAAGTCCGCCCGCGCGAGTGTCTCGTCGAGGTCGGCGAGTTCGGCACCAATCTGGTCGGCTCGCTCCTCGGAGATGTACGGATCGTAGGCGACCAACTCCATCCCTAGCGCGGCGAGTCGCTTCGCGACCTCCTGACCGACCCGGCCGAGTCCAACGACACCGAGCGTCTTGCCGTTCAGTTCTGTGCCGAGGTAGTCGCCCTTCGCCCACTCGCCGTTCTTCAGCCGGATGTGCGCCTGTGGCACCGACCGCGCGGTGGCGAACGCCATCGCGACGGTGTGTTCCGCCGCTGCGCGGACGTTTCCCTCGGGAGCGTTCGCGACGATGACGCCATGGTCGGTGGCCGCCTCGATGTCGATATTGTCGACGCCGATGCCGGCTCGGCCGACGATGACGAGGTTCGAGGCGGCCTCAAACAGCTCGCGAGTCACCTCGGTCCCCGAGCGGACGATGAGCGCGTGAGCGTCGGCAACGGCCTCGAACAGCGCATCGCCCGCGAGGTCATAGCCCGTCTCGACGCCGTGGCCCGCCTCGCGGAGCCGTTCGAGACCGGCATCGGCGATAGGGTCGGTGACGAGTACCTTCATATCCGGGAGGCCGGGCGGCCCGTGGTTAACCCTTTCTTCCGTGACACCGTCGCCGGCCGGCGGCGGGTTTGATAAGCCTCCAACGGTTCCGTTCGGACAGATGCCCTCCGACTCCCCGCTTGAACCAAGCGCAGTCGAGCAGGGACGACCGTCCTCATCGTTGGCCCGTCGATGACCGACAAGCGCGGGCTCGTCTTCGAACTGCTGTCGGGCAGCCCCGACCAGTCGGCCGTCGTTGCAACCACCAAGGCCGACGCCGCCCGGGTTCGCCGGGAATTCCCCGGGGACAACTGGTCGCTGTCGGTCGTTGACTGCGTGAGCCAGGGCGGCTTCGGAAGCGCCCGCGAAGACGACGTGACCCGCTACGTCTCAACGCCCGCCGACCTGACAGGGCTGGGCATCGCTCTCTCCGGATTCATGCAGGATTGTTACCACGACTCTACCCGGCGCCGTACGCGTGTCGGTATCCACTCGCTGTCGACACTGCTGATGTACGCCGACATCCGCCGGGTCTACCAGTTCGTCCACACGCTCACCACGCGGGTCCAGTCGGCCGGTTTCGCAGGCGCGTTCGCCCTTGACACCAGTGCGGGCGACTCGGAGACCCGCGAGCGGCTCCTCCAGTTGTTCGACGCCGCCGTGGAGACACGCGAGACCGACGCGACGACACAGCTCCGGGTGCGTGGCGGTGACTTTGGCCCCCGACCATGGACCGAGTATAACCCGTGAGCTACCCCGTCTTAGTCACTTGGCTTCGCCTCGCCCCTTGCGGAAGGCGACGCAGCGGGTGAACTACCCCTGCCTACTCGCCGCCGTCGGCGGCTCCTTAAGCGAGGGGGCTTAGCGCCTGCATTCAGCTAATTCCAGTCAATCGTCGAGATACTGGTTCGCGAGGTCGACGATAGGCGACGCCTCACGATCGAAGGTGAACACGAGCCCAGACCACTCCCGGACCGGAAAGTGGGCGACGATGACACCCTCGTAAAACCGCATTACCGCCTCTAACGACCCAAAGTCCCGAAGCGGCGCCTCCTCTGGCGGGTCGCCGTGGCCTTTCAATACGAGCGTGCCGATACGCTCCTCCAGCTCTGCATCCGTGTACCGCTCGCGAACGTCCTCGCGGACGTAGACAGCGTCGTACTCTTCGCCGCTGTAGCGGACCGCCAGCCGAAGGGAGGCGTCGGGGTGGTCACGCAGCGCGGAGACGAGCCCGCGCACCTCTGAATCGACGTCGGCGAGGTCACCCTCGTACTCGGCCAGCTCCTCGTCGAGATCCTCTGGGTCCGTGGCGGGCTCTTCCACACCACCCGGTTCGACGCGGCGGGCATAAACACACGGGGACCGCACGGTTCATGCCGGTCCCGAGCAGATGGCGAGTATGCTCGTGGCCTTCGACTTCGACGGGACGCTCTCCGACTCCGAGATGACTGTCCTACTGGGCGACCGACAGGGAGTCGCAGATGAGATGGCCGCTATCACCGAGCGGGCGATGAACGACGAGATCGACTATGCGACATCGCTGCGCGAGCGGGCGGCCCTGCTCAAGGGGCTTCCGGAGGAAGCGGCCGCGGCTGCATTCGACGAGGTGCGGCTCCGCGAGGACGCCGCCGCCGTTATCGACGCACTCCGAGCGGCTGGCCACACTGTCGCGGTGCTTACAGGCGGGTTCGAGCGCGGGGTCGAGGCGGCGCTCGCGCGGGCTGGCACCACCGTCGACGCCGTTGTCGCTAACCGGCTTCCCGTCGTCGACGGCGAACTCACCGGCACCGTCGAGGGGCCACTCATCGAAGGAACAAAAGACGACGCCCTCGAGCGACTCTCGACGGAGTACGGTGTCCCCGTCGCAGACACCGTCGCGGTCGGTGACGGAGCCAATGACCTCCCGATGCTCGAGGCCGCGGGACTCGCTGTCGGGTTCGCGCCCAAACCGGCCGTCGCGCCCGCCTGTGACGTCACGGTCGACTCCATGGCCGCCCTTGAGACGCTGCTTGCCGACCGCGGGCTCGTTTAATACCCAACGTCGGGGTTTATTTATCTCCCCAGCATCATTTTAATAGATATGTTCGCAGAGAGAGAACAAAATGCGCTCGTCGCCATCTACTCGGATCGCTTCGGCGAGCCATTCACAACCGACGAGGTGTACGGTTACTGGCTGTTCGTCGCCGGTACCGTCGTCGCGGTGCTCGGGATGGCGCTGTTCCTCGTGTCGATGGGCGCCGGCCGGTCCGGAACCCGCGAGGTAGCGTACCTGCTCGCTGGGAGCGGCCTCGTCGCCGCGCTGGCCGGGCTCGTCGTCGGTCAGTCGTTTCACGGGCGGTACGAGGCGGATGCCCCGACCCTTGCGGTCGGGGAGGAAGCCGACACCAGATGAAACAAACCACGCTCAATGCCGAGGCCGACTCCCACACGTAACCTTTCATTAGCCAACAAACGTGAGTGTGAACGACGGATGGACGACGCGCCACGACGCACCGTGCCGATCAGACTCGACGTGCCCGGAGAGCGTCGTGACGACCTCCACCAGACCAAAGACCAGTTCATCTACTGTGCCAACCGCACCAGCGAGTGGGCGTGGCGTTACGACGACCTCTGCATCACCAGCAAAAGCAAGGCCGAAAACGCTCTATACGACGAGTTGCGCGAAGAAACTGACCTCACCGCCAACCTCGTCCAGAAAGGCATCCGTCGCGCCATCGACGCCGTCCAAAGTGGCGTCGAGAAACTGAAGCAAGGCGAAAACACGAGTCAACCTGAGTTCGACTCGTGGAGCGTCGTGTACGACAAGCGGAGTGCAACGTTCAACGACGACCACGCCACGCTCTCCACGCCGAACGGCAGAGTCACCTGCGAGTACGTCCTCCCGCCTGAAGACAACCGTGAAGACACGCCGTTCGACAGGTACTACGAGAGCGACGACTGGGACGCCTCAAGTGCCACGCTCCAGTACGACAAGCAGACCGACACGTTCTACCTGCACGTCACGCTGAAGAACCCCGACTACACAGTTGACGGAACGGAACGCCAAGAAGCCAGTCACGATGATGATGGTGCCGAGAACGGAGTGGTTCTCGGCGTGGACTTGAACGTGACCGGCGCGTTCGCCGTCACCTCCACGGGCGAGTTCATCGGCAGTGCAGACTACCTCGCCCACAAACGCGACCAGTACGAACAACGCTGCGCACGCCTGCAACAGACGGGGACACGGTCGGCACACCAAACGATTCAGTCCATCGGCAGCCGCTTCTCGGATTGGTCGCTGGACTGGCTCCACAACCGCGCCAACGATCTTATCGCGGAAGCCCACGCCGCGGATGTGGACGGCATCATTTTCGAGAATCTCGACCACATCCGCGAGAACATCGCCAACGGGTCAAAGTTCCAACAGTGGGCGTATGCGACGTTCATAGAACTCGTGGAGTACAAGATCGAATCCACGGCGTTGTTCGTTGACTTCGTAAATCCGGCGTACACGAGTCAGCGGTGTTCGCACTGTGGGTTTACCCACGAGGACAACCGCGACGACAAGCAGTTTGCGTGTCAGGACTGTGGGTATGCGGTGAATGCGGATTACAACGCGGCGAAGAACATCGCCACCCGGTACTGCGGGCATATCCATCGCGGGCAGACGTCTCGCGGTGGATGGGCCACCAGTCAACTGGCCCTCAAGTCAGGGACGTTGACCGTGAACGGCGACTACACGCCTGCCCAATTGGGGTGAAGTACCTCGGGGACAAGCCCCGAGGCTCCACCGTTTTTGTCCGTGCCGTCCAGAAACGGACGGATGGACACAGGCGAATTTAATTCCCCTCGACCTCCTTCTCCCGAAGTCGGTTGGAATTAACACCCGAACACCCCGCTGGTGTCCGTGAGGGTCGGTCGCTCCACCACGACCCGACAACTCCTGTCGCACCGCCAGTGGCGGGTTTTGAGAGGAGTCGCATTTCCAATCTTTCTAACGAGCGTTTCACATTAAGGTCTTTAATGTCCGTCACGGTCGTTAATCCACGATACGAGAAGTGGTAAATTAAAACCTTTTGACGGGCTTCACCCTCGGGGTCAAGCCCCGAGGCACTCGCCCTACTCAGCCTGTAGAACGGGAGTCCACTGACAAGCCTCGGGGCGTGACCCCAAGGCGGTTGACCGACGCGCCCGCCTATTCGTCTACGTGGGCGTGCTCGTGGCGTTGGCCGCGATGGCGTGGTTCCTGACTGTCTTCCCGCAGGGATGGCGGCTCGCCTCCGGGAGCGCACAGGGCGTCGTTCTCCTGTACGTGGTCGGTGTTGCGTTGATCACTCTGGCGGGCGCGCTCGCACCCATCTCGGTCGGTCAGTCGGCTGCCCGCCGACGCATTGAGCGTGAACTGGCGGCCGCGCGGGCTGACGACGAGACCGACGCGGCGACCATCGCTGACCGCGAGGCACGCGTCGAGGAACTGGAGACGGAGCTTGAGGCGGCCCACGCCCATGCCGAGCGGCTGGCCGACAGCAGCGCAACCTTCGATGTCTACCGCGACAAGTCGGGCAAATGGCGCTGGCGACTCGTCCACCGCAACGGCAACATCATCGCGACCTCCGGCGAATCGTACGCGAGCGACTGCAACGCCCGCCGCGGGATGCGCAGCGTCCAGCGAAACGCGTTCGACGCAGCAATTGTCTGGCAGCGCGATGAGCAAGAGCCTGCCCCCGAGCCCGACCCGGTCGCCGAGGCACCACAGGCGACGATTGAGCTGTACCGCGACGAGACCGACGAGTACCGCTGGCGGCTCCGCCACAATAACGGCGAGATACTCGCGGCCGCAACGCGAGGATTCTTCTCGCGTGGCGCCGCCGAGACCGGCGTCGAGACGGTGCAGGCAACGGTCGGCCCCGCTGATTACCTCAAGTTCGACCCTGCGGGCGTCGAGGTGTACGAGGACGCCGCCGGTGAGTATCGCTGGCGGCTCGTCCACCGCAACGGGAATATCCTCGCCGACTCCGGCGAAGGGTACGCCTCCCGGTCGAACGCCCGGCGGGCCGCGGATCGGTTTCAGGAACTCGCCAGCGACGCCGAGCGAGACGCCGAGACAGGCCCCCGATTCGAGACGTACGAGGATGCCGCCGGCGAACACCGCTGGCGGCTCGTCGCGGCCAACGGCGAATCCGTTGCCGACTCCGGCGAGGGATACACCGACCGGTCGGCGCTCGCGGACGCGATTGACCGGGTACGCGAATACGCCCCGGAGGCCGACCGGCTAACGGTGACGACGGCTGCTGTCGAGGTGTACGAGGACGCCGGCGGCGAGTACCGTTGGCGGCTCCGCCATCGAAATGGCACAATCCTCGCAACGTCTGGAGAGGGGTACACCTCGCGATCCGGCGCAATCGAGGCGGTCAACGGCGTCAAGCGCCACGCGCCCAACGCCCCCGTTGAGCGGCTGGATTCCGATGTCTGACACACGTCGTTCGGTCGTCGTACGAGAGTTTTTGCTGTTCCACGTGAAATGGAGGGGTAGATGCGGCTCCTCGCACGACCCCTCGCATTCGTCGGTGGCTGGCTGAGCGACCACCCTCTGCGGCTGTCTGGTGGCCTCGCTGCCCTCGGCGGAACCACCGCAGCGTATCTCGCCGCTGGCCCGACGCCGACGGCCGCCGACCTGCTCGCGTTTGCAACGGGCCACCCCGCATACGCCGCGGCTATCCTCGTCGGTGTTGCGACACTGCTGTTCGTTGACGGTTAGTCCAACTTCGCCTCGAGCTCGCGTATCTTTCGTGCAACCGCCTCGCGGTTCTCGATGTTGGCCGTCCGCTTCTGGATTCGGAGGAACCGCAGACGCGCGCGGAGCTCCGCGTCGCTCGGCTCGTCGCCGCCCTGTTTGTCCTCGCTCACGCATCTGTTACGGAGGGGACCCTCGTAAGCGCTGTCCGGACGCTTTAGTGTAGTCCCCACTTCCCCCCGGGTATGTCACCGCCGTTGTCCGTCCGCGATCTGATGAGCACGGACGTCGAGACAGTGGGGCCGGCTGCGCTACTGCGTGCCGTCGCCGAGCACCTCTATGGTACGGGCGTCGGCTCGGTGGTCGTGACGGATGACGAGGGCGTTCCCGTCGGCATCGTTACCAGTCGGGATCTGAGCCAAGCCGTCGCCGAAGGAGCGAACCTGGATCAAGAGCGGGTCGCCGGCACGATGACCGAACAGTTGGTCACTGTCGGCCCCGACACGACTGCCGGCCAAGCGGCCGCGACGATGCGTACCCACGCGGTCCACCATCTCATCGTCCTTGAGAATGATGGGCTAGCGGGCGTACTGACGGCGACAGACCTCGCGTACGCACTCCCGCATCTCGAGGAGACAGACCGCCAGCCAACGGTGCCCCCGGTCGACCCCGGTGAACTGTACGACGCGACCGACTGGCGCTTTGAGGGCCGGAGCACCGACTCTCCCGTCGACGCCGGCGAGGCGACGCTGGCGGTTGGAGAGACGTTCGGCTTCGAAAAGACGCTCTCGGACGCCGATGTCGAGGCGTTTGCAAAGGCGTCCGGCGACACGAATCCGCTCCATCTCGACGACGAGTATGCCCGCGAGACGCGGTTCGGTGGCCGTATCGCCCACGGTCTGCTCACCGCGGGCGTCGTCTCAGCGGCTGTCGCGCGACTCCCTGGCATGATAATCTACCTCGGCCAGGACTGCGAATTCACCGCTCCCGTCCGCCCCGGTGAGCGCGTGCGTGTCGAATTGGAGGTGGTCGAGTCGCTAGGTGACGGTCAGTTTAGACTCCAGACATTAGTGATCGACAGCGACGAGCGGGTCGTCCTCGACGGCGAGGCGCGCGTGCTCGTTGACGAACAGCCCTAACGGGGAACGGACTCGTTCTCGCGGTCGGTCGTGTTCGGGAGCCGCTCAGGGCGGCGGTAGTCAAAAGTGCGGGGCGCGTTGGCGGCGGTGACGGCCCGCTGGTCGTTCCAGCGCGTCTCGTCAACGCGGGTCGCTGTTCGGCTGCCGGGGCGTGCTTGGGTGGGTGTTGTCGTGCTCATCTGGGGTGGGAAGTGGTCGGTCGGGTGCTGTACGCGGGACGGGAAGAACTAGCAACGAAGCGGGTGTACAGCGAGCATCCTTACCTATCACGATGAGCGGGTCTGTAATGAATGTTCCTGTTCGTACATGGTCGTTCATGTGGGTCATTGGCAAGCGCCACAACCAGCCTCTACGGTCGGGCACGTGCCGTGAGAGCGTGGGGCCCAGAAGATGGATCACAGCGATCCGAGGGACATCTTTCTTCGAGGCGAGAATCCCGTCGTTTACAGGCGGTCCAAGGCGAATGCTACGGGGCTTGACCCCGAGGCGGTTCACGCTGAGGAGGCGGTCACACTGGACTGAACAACAGCAACGCCACGGCCGTCGCGATGAATCCCAGCTTCAGCGTCGTGTTGACGAGGATGACCTTCGAGCCAAACTCGGCACCCCAGATACCGTACTGGAACGGAATCGACCGCTTGAACGTGGAGACAGCAAAGGAGACGATACCGCCGACGAGCATCGTCGCGACGGCCTCACGGGGGGTGAACGTGCCGGCAGGCAGCGACGAGAGGAACAGTGCCCCGTTGGTCGTATCGAGCGCGAACACGGCGACCACGGGGAGGGCCGCCCCCGGCAGCCCCAACACCGCGACAAGCGGCTCGGCCGCACTCGTCGCCCGCGTCACGTCAATATTCGCTGTTAGCACGGCAACGATGGCGTAGATTCCAGCCAGCCGCGGGAGAATCGACCGCGTCTTCTCATAGCCAGTGCGCGCGGCGTACGACAGTTTTCCGCGGGTGGTCTCGGGATACTCGCGGCCAACGCCGCCGCCATCAGCTTCGACCGGCATCGCGGACCCGCGCCCGTCGGGCGTTGAGAGGAGGAGCGCGCCGGCGAGCACGCCCGCGAGCGTGATTGCGAGCGCGATTGCGGCCCGTGACCCGACATACAGCAGCCCAACCTCCACCCCGAGGATCGGAATCAGAACAGGAGCGTAAAAGGTGAAGATATGCTGGACGAAGCCGAAGAACGTGTTCACCGTCACGGCGACGAGCGTCGCGCGGTCTGACAGCCGACCGGCCTCACGGAAGTCTGCCAACATCCCGTACCCGGCCGTCGTAGAGGCGGCAGTCGTGACGATGGCCGACCCAACCTCGTCGGGGAGGTTAGCTGGCCGGGTGAGATACTTCGACCCACGGGCAATCTGTTCGATGAGGCCGAAGGCGACGAGCAGGTTCGCAAGGCTCACCCCGACGGCGATGAACACCGCAACCGTCAGCACCCGCCGTCCGACTGCCGGCAGGACGCTCCACACCTCCCACATACTCCCGTGGATGACCGGGAGCAACTAAGCTTCACTCCTCGGGGCTTGACCCCGCGGCGATTTACTCCTCGGGACCGAATGACTTCCCCGACCGGGTGGCAGTACGGTTGTGGAGCCGGATGCCCGCGGCAAGCGGCGCGGCCAGCAGCCCGCCGATGACACCGGCGGCGCCGAGTCCTTGCCAACTCAGCGTCTCGCGGGGCCCCTCGCCGACCAAGACGACTCCACGCATCCCACGATCGCCGTATTTTGTACACTCGTACGTTGAGAGTCCGTCGCCGCCGAATTCAACGGCGTAGCTGTACCCCGCACCGGCGACCTGCCGTGACTCGTAGCCCAGCTCGGGGTCGACTACGTCGTAGCGGCGCGGACCGACCCACTCCCAGCGGACCGTGGTGCCTGGCGAGACATGGACGGCCGCCGGCTCAAACGCTAGCGGCCCGCCGTTCCCCTCGGCGCCCACTTTTATAATCACCTCCTCGCGGCCACGACGGTCAACGACTCCGTCGTAGTTGTCTGTCTCCGAGAGCCAGCCGTCGAACGAGCGGGCGGCATTCGATTCCTCGCCGCCTCCGCCCGCTGCTGGCGTCGGCGTCACTTCGCCCGGGAGCTGGACGGATACAGACCCGACCACGACGGCACCGCGCATCCCCATCGCCCGGTGGGGGCCACAGTAGTAGCGGGTCACACCCGTCGACTCAAACGTGTGTGTGAATGTCGCCCCCTGCGAGTTGTGGAGATCAGACTCGAAGGCACCGTCGCTCGCGACCACGTTGTGTGCGCCACCTTTTCCGGTCCACTTCCAGCGGACGGTCGTGCCAGGATCGACGCGGACGACCGGTGGTCCGAATCCAAACGCGCCACCGTTCCCCTCGGCGCCGACCGTCACGACCACCTCCTCGCGGCCACGACGGTCGACGACGCCATTGACGCCGTCCGTGTCCGCGAGCCACTTTGTCAGGTCGACCGATTCCGCGGCGGTCGGTCGGGCCGCGAGGCCGACGCCCGCACTCCCGGCAGCCAGCGCCGTCACGAATTCGCGTCGCGTCGGCATAGTTACACCTCGTAGCCGGCGTACTTCATCAGATTCGCGAACAGGTCCGTCTTCATGGCTGACTCGTACACAATCCCCGTCAGCATCCCGCCAGGGTACGAGCCGCCGTTGCGGACGTGATCGACCTTGTGACAGTGCATCAGGTAGATGCCCGGGTCGGCGTCGGCCTCGAACTCGACGGTGTACCGCTCCGCGGGGCCGATGGATTGAGTGTCACGCGCGTACTGAGCGGCCTCGGGCACCGGCGAGCCGTCGCGCTCGACGACCCGGAATCGGTGGTTGTGGGTGTGCAGCGGGTGGCTCATGAACCCCGCGTTGGTCCAGTGGACTCGAACGGTGTCGCCCTGCTTGACGATGATGGGGCTGCCGTCCTCTGGGTGGAGCGTCCGTGGGGCACACTTCCCGTTGACAGTGAACACATCTGGCCGACGGTTTGTCAGATCGAAGCTCACGTCCTCGCCAGCGAACTGCCGAGAGAGCCGACTATCCCAGTCTTTCACCGTCATGAAGTACTCCTTGTCAGCCGGCTCGTAGCCTTCCGGGTCGACCCGGAGCGTCCCGTACATCCCCATCTCCATGTGCCGTGGCGTCTGGTAGTGGCAGTGGTAGATGTGGGTGCCCGGTGTGTTCGCGGTAAACTCGTAGGTGTGTTTCTCACCGCCCTCGACGGTAATGCCGGTCGTCGTCGGCACGCCGTCGTTCTTCCACGTCTTTTGGATGCCGTGGACGTGGAAAGTGTGGGGCATACTCATCCCGGTGTTGTCGAGGGTCACCTCGAAGCTGGTCCCCTCGGAGACGCGCAAGACTGGACCTGGTACCGACGGCGTGCCGTCGTCTGCCTGCCACGCCCACACGACCGGCAGTTCGACTGGGCCCCCCATCGTGTCGCCCGGATGGGCTGCGTGGGCTGCCTTCACCGTCCGGAGCGTTACCGAATTCCCCTGCTCGTTGAGGTCGACAACCTCCGGCGGACCCGTGGTGGGCAGACTCGTCGCCGTCCCAGTCGCCGTCGTCCGAGTTGCGCCCCGCTCCTCAACAGTGGGCTCTGTGGTGGTCGTGCAGCCGGCTGCCGCGCTTGCGCCGACCGTCCCGGTCGCAGCCACGAACTCTCGTCGCGTGATGCCGTCCCCCGGTGCGCCGATTGGTGGCGTCATATCTCCTGGTTCACACAGGCCTCTTGTATCCCCCACCGGCGAGTCCCACCGCGCGACGATACAGCGAACGTGTTCGGCTCTGTGTTTAAGTACCCTCCCGCGCGGCCGCCGCGCCTTCGGCAGGGTAATGTACTGCGACCGGTGACCTCTGGCCGAGGGGAGATGGCACGCGCACGCCTCCAAGTAACACCGCCGCCCGACTTCTGGGTCGGACGGCTCACGCGCGACGAATCCGCCAGACTCCGGATCCGGAGCGCGACGCTCGGCGATCCGGCGGCGTTAGTAGTCGACCTCATGGCCCCCGACATGCTCCCGACGGCGACCGCAGCCCTCGCCGATGCCCCTGACGTGGTCGGACTGGATATTCTCGACCGTGAGGCTGACCGCGCGCTCTGTCGCGTCCAGACGACGACAACAGAGCCACTATCGGCGGCTGCGGCTGCGGGCACCCCACCGGCGTTCCCGTTCGTCGTCGCTGACGGCGTCGCCCAGTGGACGGTGCTTGCCCCCAACGAGGCACTGTCAGCGCTGGCCGACCGGCTCGACACGGCCGGACTTGCCTTCGAGGTGCAGGAGGTGACCGCGAGCGTCGAACCATCGAGACCGCTCACGCCCCGCCAGCGGCGCGTCGCCCGCGCAGCCGTCGACTGTGGCTACTACGAGACGCCCCGTGACTGCTCGCTCACCGACCTTGCGGACGCGCTCGGGCTCGCCAAATCGACCGTCAGCGAGACGCTCCGGCGGGCGGAAGGACAACTGCTCGCGGACCACCTCGCCTCTGGAGGTGACCAGCCGTGAGTGCGTTCGGCGACGAGGACCCCGACATGGAGGCCGTACTTGCGGCCCTAGAGGACCCGGACTGTCGCGACGTGCTCCGGGCGCTTGAGGAGCCGCTCACCGCTGACGAGGTCGCGGCGGCGTGTGACATCCCTCGATCAACGGCCTACCGGAAGTTGGACCTGCTGGCGGAGGCCTCGCTCGTCGAGGAGTCGACGGATGTGCGCGCGGACGGCCACCACGCGACGCAGTATAGCCCGGACTTCGAAGCGGTCCACGTGCTGTTCGAAGACGGTGAGTTTGACCTCGACGTCGACCGGCCGGCACGCGGACCCGAACAGCGGGTTGCGGAACTGTGGCAGGAGGTGCGAGACTCGACATGACACACCCACTCGTCGTGGCGGCGCTGAAGACGCTCACACTCGCGCTCGGCGCCGTCATCACGTACTACAGCTACAAGGCGTATCGGCGAACGGACGCGGAGTCGCTTGGCGCGCTCGCGCTTGGCTTCGGCATCGTCACCCTGGGGGCGTTCCTCGCCGGCGCGCTCGACACGCTCGCACCCGTTCCGCGGCAGCTCGCCTTCGTGGTCGAGAGTGCGTTCACCGCTGCCGGCTTCGCCGCTATCTTCTACGCGCTGTTTGTCGACCGCGATGGCTGACTCCCCGGAGGTCAAGTGGACCGCTCTCATACAGAGCGTGTGAATCGTGAAGACGTGCGCCGCGCGTGGGACGATGTAAGCCGGACGTACGCCGAGCGGCGTGACCCCGATGGGAGCGATGCCGACCTCATCGACGACCTGCTTGCAGCGGCACCGCCCGACCCTGCGGTTCTCGACATCGGCTGTGGTGACGGAGCGCGTACCCTCGCTAACCTGCCGAATGAGAGCGTCGGTATCGATGTCTCGCGGGTCGGGCTCGGACTCGCTCGCGAGACGGTTCCCGGAGCGCAGCTCGTCCAAGGAGATATGCTACAGCTCCCGTTCGCGAGCGACCGCTTCGACGCACTCTCCGCCTACCACGCTGTCTTCCACGTCCCTCGCGAGGCCCATCCTGCCGTCTACGAGGAGTTCGCCCGCGTACTCCGACCCGGTCGAACAGCCCTGCTGACACTCCCCGGCGGCCGGTTCGAGACTGTCCGCCGTGGCTGGATGGGCGGCGAGATGTTCTTTTCTGCGCCGGGCCGCGAGCGCACGCTCGCTCAGTTGCGCGCGGCCGGCTTCACCGACCTTCGTACGGAGACGGTGACTGACCCACTGGGCAGCGACTCGGAGATGGTTTTTGCAACGCTCGCGAAGTGACGCCCGTCCCGTTCAGTCGTCATCTGCGGTCTTGATATCCGCGCTCAACCCTTGTGCCATCTCGATATCCGTGGAGTTGTTGAGCGTCCAGGCAGTCCGTTCGGTGACTGCCTCGATGACCTCGCGGGCGGAGGGGTAGCCATTGCCTGACTTCTTGACGCCGCCGAATGGGAGCTGCACCTCTGCGCCGATGCACGGCAGGTTCCCGTAGGACAACCCGACCTCCGCGTGGTCGCGGTAGTAGTTGATCTGCCGGTAGTCCTCCGAGATGACTGCCCCCGCCAGCCCGTAGTCGGTGTCGTTGTGAATCTCGACAGCCCGCTCGATGTCGCCTGAGTACTCCAGCAGGGCGACATGGGGACCGAACACTTCCTCGTGGGTACACCGAAGCGGGGCGTCGGGGTCGGCCTCGTAGACGAACGGCCCGACCCAGTTGCCGTCCTCGTGGCCGTCGGGTATCTCCGCTGGATCGAGCTCTGTCCGGTCGACGAGCACGTCCACCCCTTCCTCGCGGGCGAGCTCGTTGTACCGGGTCACCTTCTCGACGTGCTCCGGCTCGATGAGTGGCCCCATGAATGTGTCTTCCTCGAGGGGGTCACCGACCGCGACGGACTCGGCGACCTCGACGAACCGGTCTTTGAACTCGTCGTAGATGGCTTCGTGGACGATGAGCCGCTCGCTGGAGACACACCGCTGCCCGGTCGTCTTGAACGAGGACATCACCGCCGAGTGGACTGCGATATCGAGATCTGCCTCGTCCGTGATGACGATGCCATTCTTACCGCCCATCTCGCAGGCAGCCAGCTTCCCCGGCTGTTCGGCCACTGTCTGAGCCACCTGCTGGCCCACCTCCGCCGAGCCGGTGAACAGCACTGTGTCGACCCGCTGGTCTTCGACGATAGCCGCACCGGCGTCGCCGAACCCTTGGACCATATTGAATACCCCGTCAGGGATGCCGATGTCGTCGAACATCTCGGCGATTACGTGCCCGCACAGTGGCGTCTGCTCGGCGGGCTTCCACACCACCGTGTTCCCCTCAATCAGCGCGACGGCCATGTGCCAGAACGGGATGGCCACCGGGAAGTTCCACGGCGTGATACAGCCAACGACCCCTCGAGGCTTCCGACGCATGTAGGCGTCTTTCTCGGGAATTTCGCTTGGGACGACGTCTCCCTTCGGGTGGCGAGCGTCACCAGCGGCCCACTCTACCATGTGCCACGCCTCGGTCACGTCGGCCTTCCCCTCGCTTATCTCCTTGCCACACTCCCGGGTGACGATCGTCCCAAGCTCCTCGTGGCGGTCGCGGAGTTCGTGGTAGATATCCCATAGGTACTCCGCGCGGTCGATACGACTGAGCGCGCGCCACTCCGATTCAGCGGCCTCTGCGGCCGTGAGCGCCTGGTCGACGTCCGACTCGGTGCCACGTCGGAACGTCCCCAATGTATCGCCCGTCGCCGGGTTCGTCGACTCGAATGTCTCCCTGCCGGTGCCGTCGGTCCACTCACCGTCGATGTAGTGGTCGTGTGTCGCTTCCATATCCCCCCTCCGTGACGCTCCCACAAACCTCTCACCCCTGACGGTGTGTAAAGAGGTAAGTTGGCGGCGTGTGAACAACTCCCACGCATGAGCGACACCCGCGCAGTGTTCGAACACCACGTCGACGCTTTCGGCGAGCAGGATCTCGAAGAGACGATGGTCGACTACACCGACGAATCGGTCGTCGTCACCAACGACGGCACGTTCCGCGGCCGTGAGGAGATAGAAGAGTTGTTCACTGGGCTGTTCGCGGAGTTTTCCCTGCCGGGGACGACGCTGACGGTCGACGAGATGACTGTCGAGGGCGACTTTGGCTACCTATTGTGGCACGCCGAGACCCCCGACAATGTCTACGAGTTCTGCACCGACACATTCCACATTCCGGATAGAACTATCGAGTTCCAGACGTACGCAGGCAAAACCGAGCCGAAAGACTGACTCAGAGATCTTTTCCGCCGTTGGCGTCGATGACCTCGCCGGTGATGAACGATGACCGCTCGCTGGCGAGGAAGGCAACCACGTCGGCGATCTCTTCGACGGTACCCAGCCGGCCGAGTGGGGTGTCTTCGCGGAGTCTGTCCTTGATTTCCTCGGGGATGTCCTCGACCATCCGGGTCTGAATGAATCCCGGCGCGACACAGTTGGCCGTTGTTCCCGTGGGCGCCAGTTCGAGTGCGAGTGTCCGCGTGAACCCGAAGATGCCTGCTTTTGCCGTCGCATAGTTTGCCTGCCCAAAGTTCCCTCCCTTGCCGATGAGACTCGAGATATTGATGAGCCGCCCCTCGTCTGCGTCCGCGAGATCGTCATAGAACGTCTGCGTGCAGTGGAAGGCACCGTCGAGGTGGACATCGAGGACTGTATCCCACTCCTCGTGACTCATCTCTGTGAATCGGACGTCCTGAGTGATGCCTGCGTTGTTCACCAGCACGTCAATCGGACCGAAGGCGTCGTGGACCGTCTCACGCATCTGCTCGACCTCGTCGGGCATCGTCACGTCCGCCTGCACAGCGATGCCGGCGCCACCGGCCTGCTCGACCCGCTCGACGGTCTCCTCGGCCGCCTCGCGTGACGACCGATAGTTCACCGCCACCTCCCATCCGCGCTCGGCGAACTGCTCGGCGATACCGCGTCCGATACCCGTGGACGATCCCGTGACGACGCAGGTCTTCGGCTGCACAGTCACGTGGATTGGAAACGAGTGGCAAAAAAGTGGCTGGTCTCTGACCTACCCCGACTCACCGGGGAGAGCCGGCTCCGGCGCCTGCAGCACCGCAATGATGCCGCCGGCCGCTAGCACGCCGCCGAGCCAGAATGCCGCTGTCCACGAGATGGTACCGATGAGCCACCCCGCGGCGACCGGCGCCGCGAGTGACCCCGCGATTGACAGCGTCATCAGCACTGCAAGGCTCGTCCCGCCGGACTCTGGCGGAGATACCTCTTCGACGTACACGTAGAAGACCCCCGTTCCAAGTTGCGAACCAAGCCCTGCAAGCAGCAGCGCGGCTGCCAGCCCGGCCGTCGATGTGGCCAGCGCCGCGCCCGCCAGCGCCGGCACGACCAGCAGGAACGCCGCGATTATCACGGGCCGCCGGCCGCCGACGCGGTCAGAGAGCCAGCCGCCGCCGGGCCGCGCAATCAGCCCCACCGCCGGCAGAAGTGCAGCGAGCGTCCCCGCCGTCCCGAGGCTGACACCCACCTCTTCCGTTGCGTACGTCGGCATCCACGAATTGAAGAAGACGAATAGTGCGTACGCACAGAAGCTGCTCGCGGCCACTGCGAGCACCTGCCGGTCGCCCAGCGCCGCGGCAAACCCGGCAAGCGACAGCTGCGTCTCATTGCGCACTGGCCCACGCAGGGCGAGGCCGAACGGAACCAGCCCGACCGCGGTCACGAGCGCATAGGCAGCCACCGCCGCCCGCCAGCCGACCAGTTCGGTAAGCCGCGGGCCAGCCGCCTGCGCCAGTGCCACGCCCGCTGGCGCGCTCGTCACGAACAGGCTCGTTCCGAGTGCGCGGCGTGCCGGCGGAAACGCATCGCTCACAATGTTGGCGTTGGCCGTCCAGAGCACGACGGCAGCCGTCCCGCCGACGAACCGAGCCCCGAGAAACGTCGGATACGTCGGCGCGACGACGCCCGCCAGCGCCGCCACCGCGAACACGCCCGCGCCGCCCCACACTAACCGCCGGTTATCGTACCGGTCCATTAGGAGCCCCCCCGGGATCTGGAGGGTAACCCACCCGAAGAAGACGACACTAATAGCTAATCCGGCCGCCGCCTTGTCGATGCCGAACGCCTCGACGACGAACGGGACGATACTGGCGGTGCCGAATAGGTAGGCGTTGAATCCCGTCGAGACGAGGAAACAGCCCGCGAGCACGAACCAGGCCCGCCGCATCCGCGTGTTCACGACCCGGTCTGTGCTGGCGGCCGGTAAAACACCGACGGTTCCGGTGTGTAGCGCAGCAGTGTCGCTCACCGGTGGCGTCAGGAGGATAGTTCCGGGAGGATTCGAACCTCCGTCGTAGCCCCCAGAAGGCTACATGATTGGCCACTACACCACGGAACTGCACTCGAAACGAGGATGCTACGAAACTAAACGTTGTCGCTTCGGGAGCTTTCGTGGTTCGGTGACCTGTCGTGATGTTTCCGGTGGCAGTTGGCACACAACACCGTACAGTTTCGTACCTCCGCGATCACCTTGTCCGCTGGCAACCTGTCTGAATCAGCCCTCGCCGAACGCTTCATACGCCGCCCACGAGGGGTCCGCCCCAGGATGTTCGCGCCGCTCGCCGTCGATGTACAGTCCGTTCCCGTCGGCGACGCAGCCAACAACGGCCGCCCGAGTCCCCTGGTCGCGCAGCCGTTCGACGAGCGCCATAGCGGCGTCGTCGGGGGCTGCGACGAGAAGCGTCCCCGCCGAGGTGACCTGCAGCGGGTCGACGCCGAGCGTCTCGCAGACTGCTTGGACGCCTTCACCGTACGGAAGCTGGGCTCGCTCGATCTCGATACGAACGCCCGCACTGGCCGCCATCTCGACGAGCCCGCCCTGCACCCCACACTCCGTGGCGTCGTGGATCGCCCGGGCGCCGGCGTCGGCCGCCACCAGCGCGTCCTCGACGCAGGCCACCTCCGCAAGCCGCTCGCGGGCGGCCGCGGTCGTCGCGGCGTCCAGGCCTAATTGGTCGGGAAACAGCGACGCGAACAGCCCCGCCGTCTCTGCGGCTGGCCCCGTCGTGACGATGAGCGCGTCGCCCGGCCGGGCTGCGTCAGGCCGGACCACGTCCTCGTGGGCGCCGACGCCGAACACCGTGGCTGCTCCCACCCACGGGAATGACACGCCCGGGTAGCGGGCAGTGTGGCCCGTCGCGACGCTTATACCGAGTTCGCGCGCTCGCTCGTCCATCGCGGTCCACGCCGTGGCGAACTCCGCGTCGGTCATCTCCGGTGGCAGCGAGAAGCCTACCGCGAGATGTGTGGGAGCGACGCCCGAGACGGCGACATCGGCCACGCAGATATCGAGGGCGAACCGGCCAGCCTGCGCGAAGCCGAGCCCGGGCGGCAGCGACAGCGGGTCTGTCGCACAGACGAGCGCCGCCCCGTCGACATCGACAACGCCGAAGTCGACGCCCGCCCGCGGTCCCACGCGAACATCCGCCCGGTCGGCCCCGAGATGTGGGTACACCGTTTCGCGCAGGAACTCCCCGTCGACCTTCCCGAGTCCGGGTTCGCTCATGGGATGGCTCGTCGCCCCGGCGCAAAGACCTCTCTGCTCGGACCGGCACCGCTAAGTGGCGAACACGGCCAGACTGACACATGTACGTCGGACGCTTCGTCGTCGTCTCGCCGACCGTGGCCGCATACCGCGTTTCCTCGCGGTCGTTTCCCAACCGGCGTGTGGCTGCACACGAGGATGCCTTGGTCGTCGGCCCTACTGACGACGCGCCGGCGACGGACAACCCATACGTCTCGTACAACTGCGTGCGCACCGCGGCCGATGTGGCCGTCGTTGGCAATGGGAGCCACGTCGACCCTATCGCGGAGAAACTCGGCCTCGGCTACCCAGCCCGGGACGCGCTCGTAACGGCACTACACGCGCTCGACTTCGAGAAAGACGACTACGATACCCCCCGAATCGCGGGCACTGTCTCGACAGCGGGCGAGGCGTACATCGGCTGTGTCCGCCGAGATGCCCTTCACGTCCAGCGGGTCGAGGAACCGACGCTCGTGGCCACCTACGAGAAGAACAGTCCGGCACCGTTCGAGTTCGACGCCACGACAGCCGAAACAGCCGCCCGCGAGGCGTATGACCTCCCGTTCGAGCACGCAGTGTGTGCAGCCGCCGTCGCGCCCGCCGGCGACGGCTTTGAGACGGCCGTCGTCAACTGAGCCACGAAACCTAAGCGGCCCGCCCCTCTATCTACGAGTATGCTCGTCGGCGTCCTTTCTGACATCCACGGCAACCAGCCCGCGCTCGAGGCCGTACTCGCGGACATGCCCGACGTGGATGCGCTCGTGTGTGCCGGCGATGTCGTTGGCTACAACCCGTGGCCCGCTGCCTGCGTTGACGCACTCCGCGACCGAGAGGTCCCGACCGTGATGGGCAACCACGACCGCGCGGTCGTCTCCGAGACGGGTTTCGGCTTCAATTCGATGGCCGGCGCCGGCGTGCGCTACGCCCGCGAACAACTATCGAAACCACAGCTGGCATGGCTTGAACGGCTCCCCACACAGCGGACCGTCAACGACATCCAACTTGTCCACGGCCACCCTGACGATCCCGACCGGTACACCTACCCCGCGATGTTCTCCGAGTCGCTGCTCGGCGAGACAACTGCGCTCGTGATGGGGCACACTCACGTCCAGCATCACGAACAGTACGACTCGGGTGTCATCCTGAACCCCGGCAGCGTCGGCCAGCCGCGCGACGGGAATCCCGACGCTGCATATGCCCTGCTGGATACCGACACGCTTGACGTGGAGGAGCGGCGTGTCTCCTACGACATCGAACGCGTCGTGACGGCGGTCCGCGAGGCGGGACTCCCCGACGAAATCGGGACGCGGCTCCGAAAGGGCCGCTGAACCACCAACCCCTACTCGCTTGGCTTCGCCTCGTTCCGCAGAAAGGGGAGCTAACGCCTTCGGTCAAAACTCGACGGACTGTATCAGCTCGAGCGCCTCCTCACGGGCGTCCCAGTCGACGAACACTGCGACGGAGGTGGCGGAACTGATGACATCGTGGATGGTGACCCGCTCGTCGGCCAGTGGGGTGAGGGTCCGGTAGATGACGCCCGGCTCGTTCGGGAGGCCACCACCGGTAACCCGGATGACGGCAATGTCGCTGTCGACGGTCACCGACGAGAGTACCTCGTCTTCGACGACGGCGTCGTGGAGGATAGTCTCAGCCTCCTCTGCGCGGGCCGCGTCGACATAAAACGTCACCGAGTCCATCCCGCTGGAGACGCCGTCGATATTAATATCTGCTTCCGCGAGCGCCGTCGACAGTTCCGCGAGCACGCCCGGCTGGTTCCGAACGGCCCTACCGGCGACCGTGATACACGACAGCTTTCCGTCCCGGAGGTCGATGAGGTTCTGGAACTGCCCTTCGATGTGAGTACCGCCCGTCAGCAAGTCGCCGTGCTGGTAGTGGACGACACGGACGTCCATCGGCTCCTTCTTGTAGGCGAGTGCCGACGGCGCGACCACCTCCGCCCCCCGAAACGAGAGGTTCCGCAGCTCGTCGACCGTGATCTCACCAACGTTGCGTGCCCCCTCAACAACGGTGGGATCGCCTGTCATCACGCCCTCGACATCGGTGACAATGACGACCTCGTCGGCGCTCATGTAGTTACCAAGCATGACGGCAGTGGTATCACTGCCCCCCCGCCCGAGCGTCGTCACGTTCCCCGCATGGTCTTGCGCGAGGAAGCCGGTGATGACGGGGACGAAGTCCTCCTGTGACATAGCGTCGGCGAGCGCCTTTGCTCGCCGAGTCGTCTCCTCGACATCCACCTCGCCGCGCTCGTCGGTGATGACCGGCCAGCCCTCGCTGCCGGGCTCGAAGAAGCGCGAGTCGACACCGCGGGCAGCCAGCGCTGCCTTCAGCATCCGAACAGAGGTCCGCTCGCCCATCGAGACAATCTCCGCACGGTCAGCCTCTTCGGCCTCGAAGCTGATAGCGTCCAGCAGGAAATCCGTCGTCGACCCCATCGCACTGGCGACGATAGCGACCTCGTGGCCCGCCTCGACGGCCGCCGCCACAGAGTCGGCCGCCCGGTTCACCCGATCGCCGTTACCAAGCGACGTGCCCCCGAACTTCGCTACGACCCGCATCGAACCACCCGTACCGTGGTACAGTCGTGCATGGCTCTCATATCCAATCGGAGGTGATAATCTCTTCCATCCGGCCGCTCATCCGCTCTCGTCAGATGGTGCGGGTGTCGACTCGGCGGCTGCCCCGTCACCGCCAGTCGGCGCCTCCGCCGTCGTCGCCGCCTCATCTCCTCTGTCGGGAGTGGTCGATGTCTCGGCCGGCCCTTCGTCTGGAGCGGGGCTTTCCGCCATCTCAGCGGGCGGCTCATCGGCGACAGCCGCCTCTGGGTCGAACGTCACCATTCCCGTTCCCGCGGTGTATTCGTAGGATTGCCACTCCGGAACGACGATAGCGCCGTTGAGCTTCCGGATGCGGGCCTGCTTGACGAGCGCGTTCTCAACGAGGTCGTCGTTGAGCCGCAGCTCCACGAGCCCGTCCATCACGTATGTGAGGTCGTGTGGGAACTGATCACTGCCCCCCCCGCCGCCGCCGATGGTCGCGCCAGCGAACACCGGGACGAACCGCCCCTTACAGACGTCTGCACGGATGTCCTTCACAAAATCGTACGCCTGCACCGGCTGAACAAGCGTGCCCAGCTCCGTCAGCGAGTCAACGATGACGAGCCCCTCGTCGACCATCCCCCGTTTCTCAAGGGCATTGTCCAGCTTGTTGCCCACCTCGTTGATGTCGCTTGGGTCACGGACGGTCGTGGTAGCGTCACGGGCCACGTCAGACAGGTAAGCGTTCCAGTCATCCATCCGGTCGAACAGTCGGTCGCGGTCATCCAGCCGATAGGTGAAACAATCGACAATATGGAACTGCTCGCGCTCCAGATACGGGAGTACGTTCCACTCCAGCGTGAGAAACTGCTGGACGAGTGCGCTGGGCGGCTCCTGGAAGGAGACGAAGACGACTGGTTCGCCCCGCTGGAGCGCCCGCCAGACGAGTTCAGCCCCCAGCGCCCGGTCGCGGGTGCCTGCCTCCCCAGACACGAGCACGAACGCATTGCGCGGGAACCCCTGGGGGAGCGAGGCGTCAAGCGCCGAGACTCCCGGCCGAACCCGCCCGCGATCGGCGTAATCGTCAAACGGCTCGCCGGTCTCGACCAGCCGGTCGCGACACGACGCCGAGCAGAACGTCCGCTCGACACCCTCGACGGTCGCCTCGACCGGTTCGTCCGGCACTGGCAGCCGGCAGAACGCACAGCCGGCCGTATCGTCGTCGGCCACCCCCGTCCCGTCGGTCCCCTCGGTCATACCGGTTCTATTCAGGCCTCTCCCGAACGCCTTTCGGTCTCTCGGCGAGCGTTGTAAGTATCCCGCACGCGTTGCATGTCCATGGAGATACGCGATGCCGTCGAGGCCGACGCCGAGCGGATGGCCGAACTCACCGGCTCGCCAACCGACGTGATGCGCAACCTCGTCCACGACCGCACTGTCGCCGTCGCCTACGAGGGAGAACCGAACCCGGACCCGACCGCCGACCACCCTCGGGAGGCCGAGGAGACGCTTGGGTTCGTCTCCTACGACGCCCAGCGAGAGACGGTTCACGTGACACAGATCGAGGGAACCGCAGAGGCCTGTGAACGGCTGCTTGAGGAGCCAGTCCGGTTCGCCGCCCGCGAAGGGATGGATGTGGAACTGCTCGTCGCCGTCGATGACGATGATCTTCAGACGGTGGCAGAGAAGGCGGGCTTCGAACACCGTGGGGAGGGGCCGCGGTTCGAAGGGGTCCGAACGGTCCGCTACCGGACGGAGCCGTAGTCGACTCGGCACCGACCGGGTCGACAGTCGACCCGATTAGTCGTCGGCTGGCGTCGCACTCGCGGCCGTCGTCTCCGATGCCGCCGGCGCTGTGTCGACTGCCTCTACGACGAGTTCCGCGACATCGACAATCTCGATATCGTCCTCGAAGTCGCCGGTCTTGCGGCCATCCTCGTACATCGTCATACACATCGGACAGGCGACGACAAACTTCTCGACAGCGCGTCCGGCGCCGGTGTCCTCGAGTGCCTCGCGGAGCCGCTCTTCGCTGGGCTTCTCCTCTTCGTCCTGCTCCAGCCAGAGCCCGCCGCCCCCACCGCCACAACAGTAGGAGTTCGACCGGTTGCGAGGCATCTCGTGGAGATCACAGCCGGTCGCACGGATGAGCTCGCGGGGCGCCTCATACTCGTCGTTGTACCGACCAAGGTGACACGGGTCGTGGTACGTGACAGTGTAATTAAGCTCTGTCCCCGAGAGGCCGAGCGCCCCCCGGTCGACGAGTTCCTCGACCACCTGTGTCCAGTGGAGCACGTCGACCTCTCCGTCGGGATTCCACGGCTCTTCGACCTCGAACGGCATCATCGGGTCGTCGGCGAATTCCTCGAAGTCGACCTCCGGGTATTCGTTTTTGAACGTATTGTACGAGTGGGGGTCCGTGCAGACGATTTTCTCGAACTCGCAGTCGGCGAACGTCTCGACGTGGTGGCCGGCAAGCTCAACGTAGAGGAACTCTTCGCCGACACGCCGGATATCGTTGCCATCGTATTTTTCATCCTCGAAGAGGATGCCGAAGCTCACATCCGCCGCGTCGAAGATGCGGGCGAGCGAGCGCGCCACCTGCTTGTTCCGGTCGTCGTAGCTGGGGTAGTCGCCGACATACCAGAGATACTCTACCTCTTGCTCACGGGCGTCGGCCACCTCGACATCGACGGTCTCGGTCCAGTCGCCCCTGTTGCGCTGGCTGTTACCGAAGGTGTTGCCCTTCTGCATCACGTTCTGGAACACGTCCTGCAGGCTCGACTGGATATCGCCCTGATCGGTGAGCTGGCGGTTGAGCCGGGTGAAGCTCTTCAGGTGCTCGATCTCGACCGGACAGGCATCCATGCAGGCCATACACGACATGCACGACTCCATCGTCTCGGCGGCGATGACACTCTCCCCGCCGTCAGCGACGATATCTTTCGGCTCGCCGCCGGCGTCGACGGCCTCGCGATACTGTTTTAAATCGAGGATGACGTCTCGAGGGTCGAGATTCCGGCCAGAGGCGTTCGCCGGACAGACAGACGAACACCGGCCGCACTTGGTGCAGGCATCCTGGTCGAGCAGCTCCTTCCACGAGAAGGAATCGATTGACTCTGCGCCGGTATCGGCGTCAAGCGCGGCGGGGACGCCCGGCAGCCGTTTGCCGGCCTGTTCGTCGCGGGTAACGATGTTGGCGAACGATGACACCATGTGGAACGGTTTGGCGTAGGGAATGGCAGCGATGAAGACGAACGCCAGCAGCGCGTGTGACCACCACATCACTGGGTAGGCGGCTGCTGCGAGCGCGGGCGTCAGCCCGACGACCTGTAACACGTCCGCAACGAACCAGCCGACGAACGAGACCTGCTCGTAGCTGGTGAACTGGGCCGTCCCGTCTACGACCTCCGCGGTGCCGAGAATACGCAGGCCCTCCTGGAGGTAGCCCCCGACACCGAGCAGGAACAGCGACCAGACCAGAAAGTCATCTTCCCAGTTCGTGTGCTTCCCGTGGAGTCGTTCGGCTCGAGTGACGTAGCGGCGCCACAGCGCCACGGCGACGCCGGCGACAAACAGCAGCCCCATCGCGTCCATCACCAGCGAGTACGACAGGTAGAAGTCGCCGACAAAGAAGGACTGCTGCTCGCCGGTCAGCAGCGCCGTCAGGGTGCGGTAAATGTCGATATCGATGGCGAGGATGGTCGTGCCGATGAGCAGCGTCATGAAGCCCCAGAAAATGAACGCGTGCATCACGCCGCCGACGAGGTCGCGGTTGAACTGCTTCTCGTTGGAGCCGACGATCTTCGCTGCCCGGACGATTCGCCCCGGGAGGTCGTCGAGACGGTCGAACCAGTCGTCATCGCCGCGCGCGTACCGCGCGAACCGGTCGTAGACGCCGTACCCGAAGACGACCAGCGTCACCGCCGCAAGATAGTAAAACACGACCTCGCCGACCGGCGAGATACCCCAGAACGTCTCCCGTGTGACGGTCTCACCCGTCTGGAGCGGCGCAAAGGGTGCCATACCGACACACGGGCGACCGGTCGGTTAAATCTTCTCAACCCCCGCCCACAGGCTGGTTTAGCCGCCTGTCGGCTCCGGACAGCCCCCCAGGCATAAGTCGCTTGCCGGCGAACCATTACGTTCCGATGGACGAGAAGACTGAGGAGCTCCGGGACATCTTCATGGACGTCTCTGAAGAAGGGACTGTCACCGAGCAACAAGACGACGACCGGGGCTCGCTGACCGACGATGGCGACGTCGACGAGCAGGTCAGATCGGTCGTCGCCGAGATGCGCGACCGATACACCTTCTCGACGGAACTGCCCGACGGCGACCTCGTCCGTGTCGTCCGTGGCTACTTCGAAGGTGCAAGCGACGCGACGCTGGCAGACGAACTCGGCGTTGCTCGTGACACTGTCGTTCGCGCCCGCCTCGACTTGCATCTCCTGCGAGACCGCGACACCGACGCACCAATCGACCTGTCGCGGCTCCGCGACCTCCACGAGGAAGACGTCTCGACAGCGACGGCCGCCGACCAACTCGGTGTCTCCGAGTCGACAATCAGACGCTACCGCCGCATTCTTGCGGCCCGTGCGGAGTCGCGGCGTGTCTCCGGGCGCTTCCGCTCAGCGCTCGCCGATGCCGTTCCCGACGCCGACCTTTCGGGACGAATGACTGAGGAGGCCACCGAAGACGGCCTTGAGGACGCTACCGAGGGGATGGAGACGAACGTCTCCTTCTGAGCGGCCGGTATCACGCGAGTCTGACGAACGGGCCCATTTACAGGCGGTACGAGGCGAATGCCACGGGGCTTGACCCCGAGGCGGTCCACGGAGAAGCAAGGAGAAAGCCTCCGCCCTTCAGAGCGGGGAGGCTGTCAATCCGAAGAGGGTGTCACCCGAACGCGCACGTCCGCCTCGTGGACGTACTGTTTGACGCGGCAACCGAACGGCCCCTCACCTGGCCACTCGACCGGCGCGTCGAGTCGTGCCGGGTCACCGACGTAGACGGTGACGTCGCCTGTCTCGCCCGGGGCGGTCACCCGGGTGTAGAGCCCCCGGTCGACTCCCTCGTACTCGTCGAGTCGAGCAGGCGCGTCTGTTCGGAGAATGCGGCCCGTGGTCTGGCCACCGGGCGCGAGCGTCGGATACTGCCCTTCGACCCGGTGGAGCCCCTTGAGACACGCGTCCGGCCCGAACTGGGCATCCGGGACCACTGTCGTCGCCCGCTCAGGGTCGGTGAGTGTCCCATAGACGAAACAGTCCATGCCGGCTGGACGGTCGCGGCTGACTTCGCTTCCCCGGTCAGACGGGCCGCTCAAGATACGAAGCGATGCTC
Source organism: Halosegnis sp. (assembly GCF_042216475.1). NCBI lineage: Archaea > Methanobacteriati > Methanobacteriota > Halobacteria > Halobacteriales > Natronomonadaceae > Halosegnis > Halosegnis sp. The sequence goes on along the minus strand of NZ_JBDGTV010000021.1, from coordinate 39,042 downwards.
GCGACCAGCCCGCTCGCGACCAACACGAGAACGCTCGCCGCGTTAAGAAACGTCGTTGCCCCGACCCGTACTTTCCCGAATATCTCCAGCGGCATCGTCGTCACGCTGCTGCCTGCGAGAAAGAACGTGATGAGAAACTCGTTGAACGACAGTGCGAACGCGAACAGCGCGCTGGCCGCCAGCGCCGGCGCGAGCAGTGGCAGGGTAACGGTCCGGAAGACGGTCGTCCGGTCGGCGCCCAGATCGCGGGCCGCCTCGCCGAGCGCCTCGTCGAGCTCGGCGTACCGCGCCGCGAGCAGGAACGTCGTGAACGGCAACACCCAGAAGAGGTGGCCGACCACGACCGGTCCCAGTCCGTAGCCGACGCCTGCCGCGCCGGCCGCGAGGCCGATGCCGAGCGCGACGACGACGGTAGGGACGAACAGTGGTAGCGCGACGAGTAGCCCGACGGCTGCCTTCGCCGCTGGCGGGAGTCGGCTCCGTGTGATGGCGTGTGCCCCGGCCAGCCCAAGCGCTGTGCCGCCGACGGCGGCCACGGCACCGATACCGACGCTGGTGACCAGTCCCTCGACGAACCGCCGGTCCGACAGCACTGCTTGGTACCCCTGCAGCGAGACCGACTCGAGTGGAATGGTCGGCTGTGCGGCCGGCGATAGCGACAGGTACGCGACGGTGAGGATGGGCAGATACAGGAAGGCCGCGACGGCCGCGGTCGTGAGACTCGGCACCCGAGCGGTCGCGCGCGCCAGCCACCGGCTTACCATCGCTTCAACGCCTCCCTGACCGGCCGAACTGATGCCCCGACGAGAAATCCTGCGGCGACGATGGCAAGAAAGACGAACGAGAGCGCTGCCGCGAACCCGTAGTCGAGATACTGGTAGAACGCGTTCACAATCAACCGTGCGACCATCACGTTCCCTGGGCCGCCGAGTATCTCTGGGGTCGCGAATGCCCCGGCGATGCGCGCGTAGACGATGAGCGCGCCAGCAGCCGCCCCTGCAAGTGTCTGTGGCAACACCACGTCAAGGAACACCCGGCGGTTCGTCGCACCTAAGTCGCGGGCTGCCTCGATGAGCCGGCTATCCAGCCGCTCCATCGAGACGTACATCGTGAGGACAACGTACGGGAGATAGATGTAGACGAAGCCGATGAACATCGACACGTCCGTGTACAGGAGTTCAAGCGGCCGCTCACGGAGCCCAAGCCACGCCAGCGTCTCGTTTACCAACCCACCGGGCGCGAGTATCCAGACCCATGTGTAGTTGAGGACAACGTAGTTGAGCCACAGCGGCAGCGTCAGCGCGACCAGCGCCGCCAATCGGTGTCGCTTCGGACACCGATGGGCGAGCCAGTAGGTCACCGGGTAGGCGATAACTAAACAGACGGCCGTCACGGCGAGACCCACGCCCAGCGAGCGCCCAAGTGACCGCAGATACAGCGGCTCCTCAAGGCTGAGTACCGTCCGATAGTTCGCCAACGGGGGTGCGCCGATGCTTTCGACCAGCAGGACGACCAGCGGTACCACACCCAATCCCACCGCGAGCAGGGTCGGCGCAAGAGCCAACAGCAGGTCCCGCCGCGGCCGTTCAGCCGTCGCCATCAGTCACGAGCACTGCATCGGTTACATCGAACTGGACGACTGTGTCCGGCTCGATGTCGCGACCACCGTCAGGTCGGCCTGCCTCGGCCCGTTTGCCCGTCGTCGGCGTTGTCCGGCGGGCACGGAGCCGGGTCCCGTCGGCCAGCTCGAGTTCGAACTCTTCGTAGAACCCTTTGTAGGCGTCCGCGACGACACGGGCCTCGAAGGGCCCCTCACCGAGCGCGATATCCTCTGGCCGGACGACCGCCTGCGTCTCCGTCCCAACTGGAGGGGCCGACCCGTCCGCGGCAGCTGTGAACGTGGCGCCCGCTCGCTGGAGCTGGACATGCCCGTCCGCACGCTCGGTCTCTTCGTTAGCGACGACCGTGGCGGTCAGTGGCGTTGCGTCGCCGAGGAACGCGGCGACAAAGCCGGTCCGCGGCCGGCTGTACAGCCGGTCAGGGGCCCCTGATTCGACCAGCCGACCGTCTCGCATCACGGCCACCCGGTCTGACATACTCAACGCAGCCTCCTGATCATGAGTGACATAGAGGAACGCCGTGTCCGACTCCCGCTGGATACGTCGGAACTCCGCCTGCATATCCTCCCGCAGCGCGCGGTCCAGCGAGGAGAGCGGCTCGTCGAGCAGAAGTACTGCGGGGTCATTGACTAGTGCCCGGGCGAGCGCCACCCGCTGCCGCTGGCCGCCCGACAGCGCCGTCGGGTCCCGCTCACCGAACCCCGCTAAGTCGACCAGCGACAGCGCCTCTCGGACCCGGCGTGCCCGCTCGCCGGCTGGTACGCCGTCGCGTGCGAGCCCGTAGCCGACGTTCTCTGCCACGGTCATGTGCGGGAACAATACGAGGTCCTGAAACACGATGTTCGTGGCCCGATTGCGGGCCGGCCGGTCGGTGATGTCCTCGCCAGCGAGCCTGACGCTCCCAGCGTCAGGCGCATCGAGGCCAGCGAGCAACCGCAGTGTCGACGTCTTCCCGCACCCGGAAGGCCCGAGTAGCGCGAAGAACTCCCCGGCGTCGACCTCGAAGGAGACATCGTCGACAGCCCGCTCGGTCCCGAACGACCTGTGGAGGCCGTCGGCCTCGAGGACGGCCATCTAAATGTCGGCCTCCGCCTTCGCCTCGCTCCAGGTCTCTGAGTACGCCTCAACGAGTTCGGGCGGCTTCGGCTCCTCGTAGATGAACTGGTCAGGGTTGTCGACACCGTACGTCGATGGGTCGACGTCATGCTCCTCGAACACACGCTCGTTGGGGATCGCGATGCTGAACGGGGCCATCAACGACCGGTAGCCGTAGCGGCTCTGCCACTCCTCGATGAACGTGTGTGCCAGTTCGCGATTCTCCGCGCCGGCCCGGACACAGTGCTGGATGAACCACGCCTTCGTCCCCTCGGCTGGCCGGACTCGCTGGATCGGCAACTCGCTCTGCAGAGAGACAACGACGTAGTTCCACACCGGCTGGACGCCAACCGTCTCGTTTCGCAACAACTGCTCGGAGTCACCGCCGGAGTTCCACAGCCCGGCGGTGTTCTCTAGGCGGGCAATCAGGTCGGTCTTCAGTGCCTCGAAGTCGACCTCCTCGCGCGATGTCGGATTCAACGGCTGGTCGAACGCGGCGTTACGGTACAGGACTTGAAGCCGGGCGTCGTCGCGGCCGCCGACGACGCCCGCCAGGTCGTCGCTCCAGAGGTCACGCAGTGCCGTCACCTCCTGGTCGACGATGTCTGTGTTCACCGCCAGCGGCGTCTGCCCGAAGCTGCGTGGGACGCCATAGACATCACCGCCCATCTCGAAGTAGTCCTTTTTGAGGAAGTCGAACACATCACCGTACGACGGGACCTGCCCGAGGTCGATCGGCTCGATGAGCCCCTCGTTCATCGCCGGTGTCACCGCGTAATTGCCCAGTGGGACGAGATCGTGGTCTGATCGACCTGACCGCAACAGCGACAGCGTCTCCGCTGATCCCTGTGCAGCCTGCCGCTCGACCTTGCAGTCGTGGCGCTGTTCGAAGTCGGCCAGTATGTCGTTGTTGTACACGTACCCCCAGTCGATCATCGTGAGGGTCGGCTTCGTCCGTCCGAATGCGCCGGCACAGCCGGCCAGCCCGGCCGTCGCCGCTGCCCCGAAGCTCCCCAAGAACCACCGCCGCGAAGCTCGCTCTGTCATCGCTCTGGCGTACGACCGGGACGCCGATAAATTGCGGTATCGGTCGCCTGATTCCGGTCAGATTCGATTCGTGGTTTCTCGTCGTGGCCGAGCAATACCGACCGCGCCAAGCCCTCCAGCCCGGGTGGATGTCACCGCTCGTCGAGCGGGACGAACGTCGCCTCAGTGGGTCCGGTGTAGCGGGCTCGCGGCCGAATAAGCCGATTTTCCGCCTGGTATTCGAGCGTGTGACCGATCCAGCCGCCGACCCGTGACATCGCGAAGATCGGGGTGAACATGTCGACGGGGATACCGAGTTGGTAGTAGACGGTACCAGAGTAGAAGTCGACATTGGGGGCGATTCCCTTCTCGGCGAGGCCGGCCGCCTGGAAGTGATGTTCGATGGCGTCGGCCATCTCGTACCACTTCGCTTCACCAGACGTCTGACCAAGCTCCTCCGACTTCCGCTCGAGGATGACCGCCCGGGGGTCCTTCACGGAGTAAACGCGGTGGCCCATCCCTGGCACCCGCCAGCCGTCGTCGTCGGATCGGCGCCGCTCGACGTACTCGACGGGATCCTCACCGGCCGCGTCGATGTCGAGTAGCATCTCCATCACATCCTGATTGGCGCCGCCGTGGAGCGGCCCCGAGAGCGCGCCGACACCGGCGGTGACTGCCGAGTAGAGGTCGGCCATCGTCGAGCCAACGACCATTGCGGTGAACGTAGAGGCGTTGAGTCCGTGGTCGGCGTGGAGGGTCAGCGCCTGATCGAACGTCTCCTCGGCGACATCGTCTGGCTCCTCGCCGGTGAGCATATACAGGAAGTTCGCGGCGTGGCCAAGGTCCTCGCGGGGGGAGAGTGGCTCCTCACCGCGACGGTAACGGTCGAACGCCGCCAGCACGGTGGGTATCTTGGCGGTGACGCGGCGCCCTTTCCGGCGCGCAGCGTCCAGGTCGTCCGCGGCAACATCACTTTCGGGATCGTCCGAGGAGAGAAACGAGGCGAGCGTGCGGAGCGCGGCCATCGGCTCTTCGTCAGCCTCCGCCAGCGCCGCAGCGGTGTCGAGGACGCGCTCGTCGACAGCCCGGTCCTCGGCCATCGACGCGGCGAAGGTCTCGAGCTGCTCGCGGGTCGGGAGTTCTCCGTTCCACAGCAGGTACAGCACCTCCTCGAAGCTCGCCTCCGCTGCGAGCTCCTCGATGTCGTACCCCCGGTAGACCAGCCGGCCGGCCTCGCCGTCGATGAAACTGAGCGACGACTCGGCCACGAGCACCCCCTCGAGTCCCTTCTTGAGTTCCTCGGACATACCTCGGCGTTTCCGGGGGGATACGTTAAGGGTTATCGTTCACGCACGACCGTGAGCGTTCGTCGCGTACGTTTTTACCGTGGCCGGGCAACCGACACCCACATGGAGCGAGAGGTGGGCTACGAGCCGGTGAGCGTGAAGGAGCTCCTGGCAGAGATGAAAGACACTGCCGAACTCTTGGTCGACCTCTCGTACTCGGCCGTGCTGCTCCAGTCCGACGAGGTAGCAGAGGAAGTCCTTGAGCTGGAGGCGCGGATGGATGTGCTTCAACTGCGTGCCCGGATGAGCCTGCTGATGGCCGCGCGCAACCCCGACGACGCGGAGGCGCTTGCTCCCGTACTTGGTATCGTCGGCGCTGCTGAGAAAATCTCCGACGCCGCCGGCGATATCGCGAAGGTGGTGCTTGAGGATATCGGCCTCCCGGCAGCCATGCGGGCGGCACTCCCGGAGTCGGTAGAGACGCTCGTCCGTGTCGAAGTGGCCGCCGACTCGCCGCTCGCGGGCCGCCAACTCGGCGACATCACCCTCGAGACGGACACCGGTGTTCGTGTCATCGCCATCCGGCGGGCGGGCGACTGGCTCACCGATCCCGGCCCGGTGACGGCGCTGGAACCTGGCGACGTGGCGCTACTGCGCGGTCCCGACACCGGCGTTGCCGGCGTCTACGAGCGGCTCTCCGGCGAGACGTACACACCTCCCGAGCCCCCGGATGAACCATCGGCGGATCTCGACCGGGCGATGGATTCGGTCGTCCTGATGAAGGATGTCTCCGAGCTGGCCGTCGACCTGGCGTATGGGGCGGTCCTGTTTGACGACGACGCACTCGCCGAGGAGGTACTGGAACTCGAGGCGGAGGTTGATGCGCTTCAGTCGCGCTTCGAGGCGTGGACGTTGCGGGCGGCCGCGGAGGCTGACGACCCCGTCTCGCTACGGGGGCTCGTCCACCTCGCGAGCGCAACGGAGGTTATCTCCGACGCGGCCCTCGAAATCAGCGAGGGGGTGCTTCGCGGACTGGATAGCCACCCCGTTATCCAGGAGGCGGTGCTGGAATCCGACGAGGTGCTCACTCGCCAAGAGGTGAGCGCCGACAGCCGGTTGGCGGGCGCGACACTGGGCGATGTCGCTGTCAAGTCGCAGACGGGAATGCGAGTTATCGCAGTGCGGCGTGGCAACGAATCCCGCTCGCCGTCAGGCAAAGAGCCTGGCTGGGTCGTCTCGCCCGGCCCAGCAACGCAGCTCGCGGCCGGGGACGTGCTTATTGCGAAGGGGACCCGCACCGGCGCCGAGCGGCTGGCCGACCTGACGGAGCCGAACTGAGGCGCTAACCCCCTTCTGCAAGGAGCGAACCGCGTTCGGGGCGAGCGGGTCGGGTAGTTTACAGGCGGTACGAGGCGAATGCCACGGGGCTTGACCCCGAGGCGGTTCACTGTCGCGCTAGCCGAATCGCCCGCCCGAGCGTCAGCAATCCGGCCACCAGCAGGCCGAGCCCCACCGCGAGGACGAACCCGAGTGCGAAATACGCGATATCCGAGTAACCGCCAGCCGGTCCCGTCACGGCGCCGTATGTAAGGAAGATAGCGACGGCGAGTCCGACAGCGAACCCAACAGCAGCGTTGCGCCGCACCGACAGCGCCGCCAGGAAGCCAGCGACGCCGGGACGGTCGGGTGGCTCTTCGGACATACGCGCAGTTGCACGCCGGCCTGGAAATGGGTTCCGTTAGGCAGACTCCGGCTCGCGGTCGACCCGACCGTAGATGAGATCGCGCAGGTCGTCGGCGTCCTCGACCCGCTCGAGTTCCTCCCGCTCGACGAGTGCTGTCCCGTCAACGTTCTCGCGGGTGGCACTGTCGACCACGTACACCGACCGCGTCCTCGTGATGTCGCCCACCGACGACATGATGCGCGCGCGCTTCTCTGCAGTACGGGTGAAGTCGGAGTGACCGGTGAGCAGCGACTCCTCGGCATCCTCTGAGACAGTCTTGAACGGCGCCTGCTCCGTCGGGTGAACGGTGTAGCCCGCTCGGGTGAGCACAGCGACGACCCCCTCGTCGTCGGGATCCGGCTCTGGCTCCGATGGCTCCGGGTCACCGTCGCGCACCTCTTCGGCGCCGTCGAGGACATCTACTGGTGCCGACAGCGGCCGGTCGAACACCTCTTCCAGCCGCGCAGCAACATCGACAGAGGCGTTCATTCCATCCTCGTACTTGGAGACAGTGCGCCGCGAGACACCGAGCTCAGAGGCCAACTGCCCAAGCGACCAGTCGCGTTCCTCGCGGGCGTCCGCGAGCACGTCGCCGTCGATGTTGACGTAGAGGCCACCCGGTGCCGCGTAGATGAGCGGCGGCACCTCCTCGACGAACAGATCGACGGCCGTGTCCGGGGAGATAGCCGGGACACCGTGTCTGAAGTAGACGACCCCCGGTTTCAGGTCCTCGTCGCGGGTCCGCAGCGAGAGGACGAGCGGCGTTGCGTTAAGATAGTGGCCGAGCCGACGCATCTCTGCGCCAGTCGCCGCGTCGAAGGCGTCGACGTTGGCGAGTACCTTCACGAGCAGGACGTCCTCGCCGCGCCGCGCCGCGAGGTCGAAACTCTTGGGGCGGACCGCGATGCGGTCGCTCACCGCGAAGCCGGCGTCTGCCAGCATCGCGGTCACGTTCCCCACCAGCGCCTGCCGTGACATACTGTAGTCTAGTCCTGTCCTCGGATATATAGGTTGTGGCGCACTCGGCCACATCGGGCGGTTTCCGACCGGAGCAGAAGGGGTTTTATATCGCCATGGCCACCACAGCATATGACCGTCGTCGGGCTCGACGACACTGACTCCCGTGAGCGTGGGATGTGCACCACCTACGCTGCTGCCCGCCTTGCTGAGCGGCTCGATGCGTCGGCCCGTTATCTCGTCCGGCTGAACCCTGCCGTCCCGCACAAGACGCGGGGCAACGCCGCGCTCGCTGTCGTGACCGATGTCGCCCCGGATCAGGCGCTGATCACCGCTCGTGACCTGCTCGACGCGATGGCCGTCACCGACGACGACCGGACCCACCCCGGAGTCGTCGTCGCGCCCGGCCGCCCCGAGGAGGTGCCGACGGCCGTCGCCGACTGGACCGACCGGGCGATGCACGAGCTACTCGACCCCGCCCAAGCCCGCGATGTGTGCTCAGACCACGGCTACCGGACGGTAACCTGGGGGTTGGGCCGCGGATTGGTTGGGGCGCTCGCGGCCATCGGTGCCGCACGCGCGTGGTCGCGAGCAGAGTTCTCCCCCACGTACGAAACCATCTCCTACCGCGAACGCGACCGCTGGGGGACCGGACGGGCTGTCGATGCCGACTCGCTGTTCGCAGCTGCCGACGAGTTCTACCCCCGCGTGTGGGATACCGTCGACCGGGAGACCGGCGAGACAGTCGCGGTCCCACATACTCCCGGGCCGGTTTTGCACGGCATCCGCGGCGACGACCCCGCGGCGACCCGGGCGTGTGCAGCGGCCGTCAGCTCGGAGCCGGTCGAACGGCGCACCACGTTCACGACCAACCAGGGCACCGACGCTCACCTGACCGAGGGGACCATCGCGACCGCGGTCGACGGCCGCTCGTATCGGGTTGAAGGAGTTGTCGCCGACCCGCCGGAGACACGGGAGGGGGGCCACGTCTTCCTCGAGATTGCCGACGGAGATCTGCAACTCGCGTGTGCGGCCTTCGAGCCAACCGGCCGGTTCCGCGAGCGGGTGCGTCGGCTCCGTGTCGGCGACCGCGTGACTGTCTGTGGCGAGGTCTCGGAGAGCACGCTCAAGCTGGAGAAGTTCGCCGCTCGCTCGTTGGTCCGCACCGAGCAGGTCACACCGACGTGTCCAGACTGCGGCCGGCGGATGGAGTCTGCCGGTCGCGGACAGGGCTACCGGTGTCGCGGCGACTGTGACAGGACCGCCCCCGGCAAGGTCGCCCGCGAACTCGACCGGCGACTGGAGCGCGGCTGGTACGAGGTGCCGCCGAGCGCCCGCCGACACGTGGCGAAGCCGCTGGTCCGCGGGGGGTTCGACGCACCGGTCCACCCCGAGCGGTGAGTCGAGTCAGCTCTTCAGCCCGGAGCCGGTCAGCGGGACGACAACGTCTTCCTCTGGGCTGATAACCCCATGCTCGCGGAACTGCTCGAGGGCGGCCGGCGCAACCGCACACGTCGGCTCTGTGTAGAATCCCTGCTCGTGGAGTCGGTCGAGCGTCGACTCGACGGTCGCCGCCGAGACTGCCAGCGCGGCACCACCTGTCTGTTCGACCGCTGTGACGACCTGCTCGAGTCGTGCTGGGTCGCGTATCTGAATGCCATCCGCGAGATCGTTCTGCCCCTCGGCCGTCCTGCCGAGCCGTTCGACGACAGGGGCGTATCCCTCCGCTTGCGCGGCCAGCAACCGCGGCATCTCGTCAATCCAGCCGGCCGCACGCAACGCCCGGAATCCACGGTAGGCTCCCAACAGAAGCGTGCCGTGGCCCACGGGGACGACGACGGCATCGGGGACGGTCCAGTCGCGCTGAGCAGCGAGTTCGTAGGCGAACGTCGCTGTCCCGGCGTAGAAGGCGGGATTCCAGGCATGGCTCGCATACCAGCCATCGTCGGCCTCGACAGCCGCGGTGCAGGCGTCCGTTACAGCCGCTCGTGGCCCCTCGACCCGGCGCACGTCGGCGCCTGTCCGCTCGATGGCCCGGAGCTTCGCGGGCTTGGCCGAGGCCGGCACGTAAATCCGCGCATCCAGCCCCGCACGGGCAGCGTACGTCGCGATTGCGGCACCGGCATTGCCCGAGGAGTCCTCGAGCACTCGGTCGACGCCCAGCTCGACGGCCCGCGACAGCGTCACCGTCGCCCCACGGTCTTTGAACGACCCTGTCGGCGAGACGTACTCCAGCTTGAACGAACAGTCCCACATCTCGCTCGGCGTGAGAGGAGTAAACCCCTCACCGAGCGTCACCGCGGGGCCGGTCGGCAAGAACGACTCGAAGGCCCATAGCCCGCGGCGGGCGTCAACCGCGGGATTGCCGTTCGGAGTCGGCTGGGCAACGAAGTCGAGCGGGCCGCCGCACCTGCAGCGCCAGCGGTCCGCGTACGTCTCCCCGCAGACGGCACACGCGAGCATACACGGGCTGGGTCGGCTCGGAGTATGTCGGTGTCGATGTCGACCCAGCCCGGCACAAGCGGGCGAGTGACGCGAGTGCGGATTCTCGCGCCGCGAGTGACAGAGGCGTCATGATTGACGCACGTGCACAGATGTTCCATCTGTTGCCAGCGGTGAGGCAGTCGCTTAGCGACCCACTCGGTCAGTACTGGTCGATGTCGGTGCCGACCGAACAGACGTACTCGCCGGTCGCCACCTGCGGGAGCCGCCGGGAGCGCCAGAACAGCCCACTCCCGTCGGCGGTGACCGTCTCCTTGACGTTGCCGAAGGGGGTGGTCACCTCGAACAGCGTGTCACCGCGGGTCACTTCATCGCCCAACTCGGCGTGGAAGTCGACGAGCCCGCCCGCGGGCGCACCGTACTGGTCGAACCCTCCGGCGCGGGTCTGCTCGCTCGCGGTGACGGTGCCGTCGAGAAAGTCGTAGGCCGTGAGAACGTTCATAGCGCCCCGAACGCCGAGCCGGATCGACTCTTCATCCCAGCCGACGGCCCCCCCTAACTCCGGGTCGATGGTGGGGACGCCCTCGTCGGGCAGTGCCCGCGCAAGCTGGCCGTCCGGCCCCTTCTGGTCGAGGACGTAGCCGCAGTCGAACGTTTTGGCGAGCTCGAGACACTCCCGATGCAGCCGGTGACGGCGGCCACACCGCACGCGCACCTCGTTTATCATCCGGCTGGTGGAGCCCTGATGAAGATCGAGCGCGAGGTCAGCACCGACGGCCGCCGAGAAGGTGGCCTCTGCGATGCGTTCGCTTGCAGTGCCGTTCTCGTCGCCGGGATATGTGCGGTTGACCTTCGTGTCGTCGATTGGATTGCGGTGTTCGGCCACCTGGAAGCCGTACCAGTTGACGATTCCGACGACGATGATCTCACCGGCTAACTCCGCCGGATTGATGCGTGGGACGAGCCGCTGGACGACGCCGAGACCGTTGAGTTCGTCGCCGTCGGAGACGGCCTGGATGTAGAGGGTCTTCCCATCCCGCTCACCGTTGATGAGACAGACTGGGAGTGAGACCTCGGTCCCGTCGCGGGCCTCGCCGACAGGCAGCCGGCCCACCGCCTGCTCGCCGGGTGCGGCTGTGGCCGTGCCGAGGGTAGTCATTACGAAAAGCGGGGGACCAGGCGCGCTTTAAGCTACTGATACCCGTCGGGATTTCCGCCGCGGCTCAGCCACCCACGCCCGAGAGCACGCCGCCCGTCCGCACGATGAAGTAGACCACGAACGCGGCCGCAAGCCCCCACTGGGCTGCGCCGACCTCGTCCCAGTCGCCAACGGCCGCCTTCACTACCGGATACGAGATGATTCCCGCAGCGATGCCGTAGCCGATATTGAACGTGAACGGCATGATGAGCACCGTCATCCCGGCGGGCACGGCCTGGGTCACGTCGTCCCAATCGATGTCGGTCAGGTTACCGAGCATGATGACGGCCACGACGACCAGCGCGATGTGGCTGGCGTACAGCGGGATGGCGGCCGCCAGCGGCACGAGCACGAGCGAGCCAAGAAACAGCAGCGCGACGACCAGCGCCGTCAACCCGGTGCGACCGCCTTCCTCGACGCCCGTCGCCGACTCGATGTACGTCGTCACCGTCGAGGTCCCGAGCATCCCGCCGATAGTCGTCCCGATAGCGTCAGCCAGTAGCGGTCGCTCGATCTCGGGGAGATCGCCCTTTTCGTCGAGGAAGCCGGCCGCCTGTCCGACGCCGGTGAGCGTCCCGGCGGTGTCGAAGAAGTCGACAAAGAAGAACGTGAAGACGATGAGCGCGAACGAGAACGGCTCGACGAGGCCGAGTCCGTCGATGAACGCCCCCGCAAGCGGCGTGATATCGTAATTTGCGCCGGCGTTGAGGTTCCCCCTGAGCGCCTGCGCCGACTCACCGGTGACGAGCCCGCTGGCGGCGACAGCGTACCCCGCGACGGTCGTCGCTACCACGCCGATGAGGATACTCCCGCGGACGCCGCGGGCGTACAGGGCGAACGTGAAGAACAGCCCCAGCACGGACAGAATCGCTACCGGATCCGAGGCCACGCTGCCGAGCGTCACGTACGTTGCCGGGTCGGCCACGACGACGTTCATCGCCTGTAGGCCGATGATAGCGAGGAATGCACCGATACCGGCGCCGACCGCGAACTTCACCGGCGCGGGAAACGCCTCGATGATGTACCGCCGGGCACCCACGAGCGTGAGTACGAGAAAGATGATTCCCTCCACGACAACCGCAGCGAGGGCGGTCTGCCAGGCTACACCGAGCGCGCCAATGACGGTGAATGCGAAGAACGCGTTCAGCCCCAGGCCGGGCGCCTGTGCGAACGGTCTGTTGGCGTACAGGGCCATGGTAATCGTCGCGACGAACGCCGCGATGATGGTGACAACCGCCACCGCCTGCACCGTCTCCCCGTACGAGAGGGCATCGACGATGATACCCGGTTTCTCCCCCTCGATGCCGACGAGGATGCCCGGGTTGACGACGACGATGTAGCTCATCGTCAGGAACGTCGTCAGGCCGGCAAGCACCTCCGTCCGAACGTCGGTCCCGTGCTCCTCGAGTTCGAAGAACGCCGCCACGGTGTCTGGTAGCGCCATCTACACCCCGGCCTGCGTGCAGGCTCGTGTTAAGAATTGCTCTCTCAGGCGACGAGATGTGCACGAAAGTGAATCACGGCTCGACGAGCGCACCGACGGGGGCGTCGACCCGCTCGCGCGCCCGGTCGATCCCCTCCGCGCCGGCGGCAATGAGCGCGAATACGCCCGTCACCTCCGCACCGGCCCGCTCGGTGATGTCCAACAGCAGTTCCTGGGTCTCGCCCGATCGGATGAGGTCGTCGACGACGAGGACACGGTCACCGGTCTCGAGCGCGCTCGCCGGCAAATAATAGGTAAGTTCGATTCCCGAGTCGAGCCGCTGGCGTGACTCAATAAACTCCTCGACGGCCGTCTCCTTCGACTGCTTGGCGTACGCGGTGGTAGCGCCGAAGTGGGAGGCCATCGCAGCCGCGAGCGTGATGCCGTCTGTCGCCGCCGTCAGTACGGTGTCTGGCCGCTCGAAGTCGAAGCTGCTGCTCGCGACCGGCGCCACCAGATCCAGCAACGACTGGTCGAAGACGACCCGAGAATTGTCGATGTACCCGTCTGCATCCCGCTTGATGCGTGCCTCCAGTTCAGCCGCGAGCGTCTCGCGGCCTACCCCTCTCACAACCGCCTCTGCCCGCTCGACACCCGGCAGCACGTGCCCGTTGACGTACCGGTTGAGGTCGCCGGCCGGCAGCCCTGTCTCGGCGGCGAGTTCGTCGTAGGTCCGCGTCTCCTTCAGCGTCCGCAGCACGTCGACGGCCTGCAGCTGGAGCGCGGCCTTCTCGGCTCGGTTCATGACCCCTACCCGTGGTTGTGCGAGTATGGTGGTTTCGGTTCGCTCGCAGCCGAAAGTGTACACGACTGTGGTTACGGAGAAGCAACGAGCAAGCCCCGTCATGAAGAGCGGGGAGGATGTCAAAGCAATGCGAGGCGAACGCCCACGGCTTTAGCCGTGGGAGGAAATCACAGATCGGCCGACTCGAAGACGAGATAGCCGACCGCAACGGGGACGACTACCCACAGAAGGAGTACGCCCACCAGTGCGCCGTCGGAGAGATACCACGGCAGTTCACCGAACTGCCGGACGTAGCTCTGTCGGGTCGGTGGACTGAACAGCGAGAGCTGTGCTTGCGGCGAGCCGACGGTCGACGCAACCATCTGGTAGGCCGCGATGGGATTGAGCGCGCGGGCGCCAAAGAACGCCTCTAACACTGCCTGCTGACCGAGGTCGAGCCGGTCGCGCAGCGTCGAGGTGATTCGGCGAGCGACCTGTCCCCACAGCAGCGTGAACACCACGTATGGGACGAACGTCGCAACGACGGCCCGCCGGGAACTGTCGGCTGCCGCGCTCGCTCCGAGCCCAATCGCGACGAACGTGAGCCCGACAAGCACCGTCAGCGCCGAGAACAGCAGGTAATCGGTGGCGATGAAGTCGATGCCGGCCAGCGGGAACGTTGGCACCGCGATGAGCAGGCCGAGCGCAACGGGCAACGCGAGGACTGCCCCGCGGCCAAGTAACTTCCCGACGAGCACATCCAGCCGGGAGTGAGGCAGCGACAGCAGCAGCTTCAGCGAGCCGGACTCCCGCTCGTCGACGACCGACGCATACGCGACCACCGCGCCTGTCAGCGGGACGAGCAGCCGGGTGACGTTCGTCAACTCGCGCAAGAAGCTGCTGGAGGTGATCGGTGGTGCGTTCTGGCCACCCTGCTGGACCGCCTGGCCGATGCTGTCGGTAAAGAAGTAAGCGGCCGCAAGGAAGAACACGACGAACACACCTGCAAGCACGAGCAGTGCCCGCGACCGGAGTGCGTCCTCGAAGTCCTTGCGGGCGACCGCGCGCACGGAGTCGGGGTCGAGACTCGTCATCGCTCTCCCTCCGTGTAGGCGGCGAAGACATCCTCCAGGGATGCTTCGTGGGTCGTGAAGTCCGCGACGGTGGTGTGTTCCTCGAGCGCGTTCACCACGTCCATCTTCGCGTCGCCCGCGTATGTGACAACAACCAGCGTCCCCTCCGCGCGGGCCTCGCTCACGCCTTCGGTCCGCCGGACCGCTGTCAGCGCCGCCTCGTCGACGCCGCTCGTCTCGATTTCAAGACGGGTGCCGGTATCGCTCTTCTCGCGGAGCCCCTCAACGGAGTCGACTGCAACCAACTCGCCTTCCCGGAGGATGCCCACGCGGTCACAGACGGCCTCCACCTGCCCGAGCACGTGCGAGGAAAAGAAGACGGTCGCGCCGCGGTCGGCCTCTTCACGGACGATGGCACGCATCTCGCGGGCGCCGTTCGGGTCCAGCCCCGTCGACGGCTCGTCGAGTACCAGCAGGTCAGGCTCGCCGACCAGTGCCATCGCCAGCGCAAGCCGCTGGGTCATCCCCTTCGAGAACCCCCCAGCCTTCCGGTCGACGGCCTCGCTGAGCCCGACCCGTTCGAGCAGGCCAATGGGGTCGTCGTCAGTCCCTTTCGACTCGATGGCGAATTCGACGTGTTTGCGGGCCGTCAGCCGGTCGTAGGTGTCGAACCCCTCCGGGAGGACGCCACACCGCGCGCGAACGGCGACACTCTCTTGACGGGCGTCCCGGCCGAGCACGCGCACCTCGCCGCTCGTCGGTCGGACGAAGTCGAGCAGGATATCGATGGTTGTCGACTTCCCCGCGCCGTTCGGCCCGAGAAAGCCGTACACCTCCCCACTCTCGACGGTCATGTCGAGATTGTGGAGGGCGGTGACGTCACCGTACCGTTTGGTGACGCCGGACAGGTCGATGGCAGCCATATACCCAGTTCTCTCCGACCTCATAAAGGGTTTCACACCCGCGGCCGGCCACCGCTTTTATATTTCGTCGTCGGGGTCGTGAGCTGCCGACACGCGGGCCGCCTCTGCTTGGTAGCGCTCGACCCGACTGCCCTCGACGCGGTTGAGGGCCGTCTCGTCGACCTCTTTGGCGGCCGTGACGGTCACCGTCCCGTTCGAGATGGCTGTCATCGGCACCTCTTTCCGCACCGCCCGCTCGCCGTCCGGGGTCGCGTACACGAGCGTGACGAGATTCCGGTCACCGTACGACCGCTCGACGAGCCAGCAGCGCACCATCTCACACCTGCTCGACGCCGTCGCGGTCGAACAGGGCTGCAAACTCCGTCCCGGCCCGGAGCGCGGTCAAATGCTCCAGCAGATCCGCCACGGGAACGCGAGCCTGTGCAGTCGTGTCGCGGTCGCGAAGCGTCACCGTGGCGGTATCGTGCTCCGCCTGTTCGACCGTCTCGTGGTCGATGGTGACACAGACGGGTGTCCCAATCTCGTCCTGTCGGCGGTAGCGGCGACCAATGGAGCCGGATTCGTCGTAGTCGACGGCGAACCCGGCAGCCCGCAACTCCTCACGCACTGACTCGGCCTGCTCGACGAGCGCGTCGTCGGTCACAAGCGGTGCGACGCAGGCGAATGTCGGCGCGAGCTCCGCCGGCAACGAGAGATACCGGCGCGGCTCGCCGTCTACCTCGTCTTCGTGGTAGTTGTGCGCGAGGATGGTGTAGAACAGTCGGCCGATACCGAACGATGGCTCGATGACGTGGGGCGTGATGTGCTCGCCGGACTCGGTGACTGTCTCGACCCCGAAGTTGGCGAGATCGGTGTCGACCTCGTACGTCTCTCCGTCGGCCTCGACGGGCACCGTCGCAGCCTCGAAGGCGTCTGGGTCTCGCGCGGCCAACCTCTCGAGTGCAGCAGCGATCTCGGCCGCGGCGTCGCCGTACTCTGGGCCGAGCGTCGCCATGTCTGGGTCGACAGTCGCCCGCTCGACCGTCTTCGGCTCGTCGTACTGTTTGAAGACAGTGAACTCCTCGCCGGAGGCCGCCGCGTGGTTCGTGAGGTCGTAGTCGCCCCGGATGGCGAAGCCCGTCACCTCGACCCAGTCGCCGGCAATCTCCGTCTCGGCGTCCCAGCAGTCCGCGGCATAGTGGGCCCGCTCGCCCGAGCGATGCTGGCGGTAGCGAAACCGATCCATGTCGACGCCGACCGACGCGTACCAGTCGCGGGCGATACCGAGGTAGTAGGCGATCCACGGCGCGACGACGCCCTCGTCGACTGCTTCACGGACGGTGCGGGTCTCGACACCGCCGCCGGCCTCTTGGGCGGCCGCCGAGTAAAGCGGGAGCTCGACATCCGCGACGTCGTCAAGCGGCGGTTCGTCAGTCTCGGGGTCGATGAAGTGCTCGAGTTCTGCTTGTGTGAACGCGCGCACACGGATGAGGCCACGCCGCGGAGCAATCTCGTTGCGGTAGGCCGCACCCACCTGCGCGACGCCGAACGGGAGCTGTCCGCGGGCGTACTCTTTCAGTCGGGGAAACTCGACGAAGATGCCCTGTGCGGTCTCTGGGCGGAGATAGCCGGGCTGTGAGCTGCCGGGCCCGATGTCTGTCTCGAACATCAGGTTGAACTCCTCGACAGACTCGTTGGCCAGCGACGCACCACAGTCGGGACAGTCGACGCCCAGCTCACCGAGCAGCTCCGCGACCCGTTCGATGCCGAGCGCCTCGGCGTCCTCGTACTCGGAGTCGGGATGGTCCTCGACGAGATGGTCCGCGCGGTGGGCCGTGCCACACGCCGGACAGTCGACAATCATATCGTCGAACCCGTCAAGATGACCCGACGCCTCGAACACCGGCTCTGGGAGGACATCCGGTGCAGAGACCTCCATGTGGCCCGGGCGCGTGACGAACCGGTCGCGCCAGGCGTCCTCGAGGTTTCGCTTCAGCGCTGCCCCCTCCGGACCGTAGGTGAAAAAGCCGCCAACACCGCCGTATGCTTCGGCAGTGCCAAAGAAGAAGCCACGCCGCTTGCCGAGTTCACCTACTGTCGCGAGTTCGTCCTCCCGGTTCATACGAGCGCCTCCAACAGGTCGGTGTCTCGGACGATTCCGACCAGCTCGTCGCCGCCCGTCACCGGCACCTGCTCGATATCTTCGGTGATGAGCAGCTGCGCTACCTCGGTGGCAGACTTGCGCCGGGAGACGGTGACGAGCGAGTCGCTCATGAATCCCGCCACCGGCTCAGCCGGCAGTTCGACGTTGCGTGTCGGCAGATACCGTGCGCCGACCGCCTTGACCGACTCCCACTTCCAGTCGTCGTCATCGTCGGCGATGGCGTCGCCGGTCGACTCCTCGCCCTCGACAATGCGGGCCACGTCGAGCACGTCGACTTCGGTCACGATGCCGTCTGGCCGTCCGCCTGTGTCGAGAACGACGGCGTACGCCTCGCCCGCGTAGGCCAGTTCCCGCTCGGCGACGGTGAGCGGCGTCTCGCGGAACGTCGCGTTGACACGCTCGGTCATCAGTTCGCCAGCATCGGCGTCGACCGCCACGTCGCCGTTCGCCATCGCCCGCACGAGATCGGTGACCGTGACCATGCCGATGAGCGTCTCACCGTCAACGACGGGCACCCGCCGCTGGCCGCTGGTGTTAATTAGCGCCGCGACGACGCCGATCGGCTCGTCGGCTGCGACGGACTCCACCTCCTCCACGAGCAGGGCCAGCTGGTCTTCATCCGGCTCATCGATGAGCCGCTCACGCGAGACGAGCCCGCGGAAGTCACCGGACTCCTCGTTGACCACTGGCACCGACGAGAATTCGTTGTCCTGGAGCCGCTCGAGCACGTCCTCGCGTGTGCCCGGGACGACGGCCGTCACCAGCGACTCCCGCGGCGTCATGGCGTCTGCGACGTTCATACACCCACGCTGGCCGCCGCGTACTAAGTCCTTACACTTCCCCGAGCCTCGTCGACACAGGGGCGCGTGTGGCCGTTGGGCCTGCGTTTCTTCGCCACGTTTATATGCTCGTGTTAACTACTCGCAAGCATGGCTCCGGACTCAGCGGTCTCCGACGGCGCGTCCGAGCACGGCGAAGTGATGGCGTCAGTCGATGGCGACGCCTATCTCATCGCCGACATCTCCCGGGACGGTGCGTGGCTTTCGATGCCGCGCGAACAGGCCCCGGTACTTGCCGACCGCTGCTGACTCTCCTCTCCGGATGCGCGCCGGCTGTTACTCCGGCGCGTCTGTGAACGTCTCGTCGAACCGTTCATCCCGCCGTAGCTCGGCCGTGAGTGCCGCCCGTGCCTCCTCCGGGTCGGCGAACTCGTCGTACTCGTCGGCCAGTCGGTCGAACGCGTCCGCGAGACTCTCTGTCTCGTTCACCACGTCTACCTCCGCCGCCCGATATTGGGCTGCGAGTTCATCGCTGTTGGCGGGATACGCGTCGACGCCGCGCTCGACTGCCGTCAACACCCGCTCGACGGCTGCGGCCCGCTCGTGTTGACGCTCACGGGCTTCACGATTCGGGTCGCCGTCGCTCATAATCTCACCACACAACAGTTTGCCGTCCGGGGAATTAAAGACCGGGCCTACCGCTCGACGACGAGCAGTGCTACCCGCTCCAGCACGAGGTCCGCAAGATCGGCGTCTGTCGCTGCCAGTTCCTGCTCGCTAATCGCGAAGTACGAGCGGACTCGCGCCGGGTCGTACTCGCCCAGCGTCGCGGCTGGCGAAAGCAGGTCAGCGACGGCCTCGGATGCAGCCGACTCTGCGTCCCCATCGACCAGTACGACGACGGGCGTCTCACCGTCGCCGACGCCCATCGCCAGCGCGCGGTCGATCTGTCGGCGGCCGGCGGCGTACAGCAGTATCTCCACCGCCCGCTCGCGAGCGATAGCGTTCCCGCGGGCCCGCTCGCGGTCCGCGAGTTCGACCGCCCGTTGGAGATGCCGCTCGGAGACGACATAGCGGGCATCGAACGCCTGTGTCGTCACGCCGTACTCGTCGCCGACGGTCGCGAGTGCGTCTACGAATGCCCCTGTGTCCGGGAACCGCTCTCCGCCGACTGTCACCGTTCCTTCGACCAGCTTCATCAGAAGTCCCCCAAGCTGGACTGATCGTTGCCGTCGCCGGCGGGTGCCTCTACCGCCTCCGGCCCCGAGTCTGTGTCCGGTGCCGCGTCCGGGTCCGGCTCTACGCCCTCCATGTCGGGGTCGGGGTGACCAGCGTTCTCGAGGACTGTCTCGGCGGTGCGGCGCCGCCCGCGCAGGGCTGCAAGCACGACCGACTTCTCGGCGTTGCGGAGCTCCGAACGGGTGTGGATGCCGGCCTCGTAGAGCCGGCGAGCGCGCTTGCGGCCGACACCGCGCACCCCGGCGAGATCGATGAGTTCCTCGCGGACGCCATACTCGACGCGCTTTTTTGCCTCGCGGACAGCCGTCGCGTTCCCGTAGCCGAGCTCGCCCGCCAGCGACTCGGCAGCACCCAGCAGCCACTCCGCGGTGTCGACCTTCCCACGAATATCGCCCGGACCGACACCGTACCGCTCGGCGATGCGATCCTCGTCGGTCTCGCCGGCCCAGTCCTCGAGCAGCCGGGCCGTCTTCAGTGCCGACAGCCAGTCGTCGAACCGCGATTCGTTGAACTCGGAGGGAGTCTGGCCCAGCAGCTCTGGTTCTCGCTCGTAGGCCTCCTCAGTGAATGCCTCCCGCTCGCCCGACCGGAGGTATAGCTCGTACATATCGGGCGTACGGCAGGCGAGATGATACAGCCCGAGCGCAGAGGGGTCTTCGGCGTCTGCCAGTCCATCTATCATCGTCGCGGCGCTCATCGGGTCGAGATAGAGCCGGGAGACGGTATGGCCGAGCCCGGTCGCCTGGAGTCGCCCCGCGTCGGTCTCCTCGATGAACTCGTTGCGCTCGAGGTACCGTAGCATGTCGTCCATCACGCGGTCGAGCCGGCCCTGCTCGTCTGTCTGGGTCGCGTACAGCGTGCCCTCGAGAAATTCCCGGAGGGTCTCGCGAGAGTCGGCGAAGCCAGACGCAACCGTCGCAAGCAGGTGGGTTCGCATCGCCGGCTCGCGAGCGAGCTTCGACCGCACCGGCTCGGGATCGGCCCAGACGTACCGCTCGAACAGTTCGTCGAGTTCGTCGTGGCTGTTCGCCAGCAGCAGCGCCTCACCGTAGGGATCCCGACCCGGCCGGCCCGCCCGGCCCATCATCTGGTGGACCTCCAATACCGACAGCGGCTGCATTCCGCCAGCCTCACCGGAGTAGCGGCGCCAGTCGCGGACGACTACCCGCCGCGACGGGGTATTGACGCCGGCCGCGAGTGTCGGCGTCGCGCAGACGCACTTGACGAGTCGGTCGCGGAACGCCGCCTCGACGAGTTCACGGTGTTCGGGGGCGAGCCCGGCGTGGTGGAACGCCGCCCCCTGCTCGACGGCGTCTGCGAGATCGTCGCTCGTCTCCGTATCGCTCACGCCGCGAATCTCCTCGGCGACCTCCGCGAGCGTGGCGAGTTCGTCACCGTCGAGCTCCGCGCTCACCGTCGACGCGAGCCGGCGGGCCGCCGCCTCGGCGTTCCGCCGAGAGTTGACGAACACCAGCGTCGAGCCGCCCTCGCCGGCGTCGTCGTCTCGGAGCGTGTCTCGGACGATGGCAGCAGTCGGCTTCTCCGAGCTGCCGACCGACAGCTGCTCCTGTGTTCCGTCGTCGAAGTGGAGCGCCTGTCCGAAATGAACTCCCTTCCGGAGGTCGATGGGCCGCCAGTCGGAGTCGACGAGCGCAGCATCGAGCCAGTCGGCCAGCTCGTCTGCATTACCGATGGTCGCCGAGAGCGCGACCGTCTGGAGGGCGGGGTTGCGCGCCCGCAGCTTCGCAAGTGTCACCTCGAGCGTTGGCCCCCGGTTTGGGTCGTCAACGAGATGGACCTCGTCGGCGACGACACAGTCAAGGGCGTCGATCCACGGGGCGCCGTTGCGGACGAGCGAGTCGACCTTTTCCGAGGTAGCGACGATGATGTCCTTCTCGGCCAGCCATTCGCCGTCAGATTCGTAGTTCCCAGTCGAGACACCGACAGAGACGCCATACTGCTCGAACTCCTCGAACTCGGCGCGTTTCTCCGAGGCGAGTGCCCGCAGCGGAACGATGTACAGCGCCTTCCCGCCCCGGCGGACAGCCGCCAGCATTGCGAGCGTGGCAATCAGCGTCTTGCCTGATGCCGTCGGGATGGAAGCGACCAGCGACTCCCCCTCGGTGACGCCGGCCCTGACCGCCTCGGCCTGCGGGGGATACAGCGACTCCACGCCGTCGGCCCGGAGGTGGTCGGGGAGCCACTCCGGCACCGCGGGCACGTCGGACACGTCCATTACCGGCGGGTAGCGTCCCCGTGGATTTAAACGGTCGTTCCGGCCGCCCCGACACGCCTTTGCCCGCACGCGCCCACCGACCCGTATGCGAGTCGAGTACGACCGCGACACCTGCATCGGCATGTTCCAGTGCGTCGCGGAGTGGGACGCCTTCGAGCGCGACGAGACGGCCGGGAAGGCGGTGCTCGTCGACGGTGAGCAGACAAGCGCCGACTGGGGGGCGGATGTACGGGTCCGCGAGGTCCCCGAGGGGGCCGAACTCGACGCGAAGTTCGCCGCCCGCTCGTGTCCCGTCGACGCCATCCGGGTGTACGAGGACGGCGAGCGACTGGTCTGACTCCCGGCACAATCATTATATACGACGCTTGTGACCCTCCGCACGTGAGGATGTCACCGAACCGAGACCAACCGGACCGCGGGTCGCACGTCGATGACTGGGCCGGCTTCGTCGACGCTCGGGTCGGCGACGAGGATGGTGACGGCCGGGAGGAGTGAGCGACTACGCGATTTCGTCGTACTGGGCCGACAGCTTCTCCGCGGCCTCGTCCATCAGATCGCTCTCGTAGTCGTCGAGGTCCCACTCAAGTACCTCCTCGACGCCGTCGGCGCCCAATCTGACCGGGACACCGAAGGCAGTGTCCTCGTAACCGTACTCGCCGTCGAGTTTCAGTGAGGCAGGCAACACTGCACCCGTGTCCCGGACGACTGCCTCGACCATGTGACCGACACCGGTTGCCGGCCCCCACTCCGTCGCGCCCTTCCGCGAGATGACGTCCATCGCTGACTCCTGCAGATCGCCCAGGATCTCCTCTCGCTCGGTCTCGTTGAAGTCGGGGTCGCGACCGTCGACGCGCACCTTCGAGAAGACGGGCACCTGCGCGTCGCCGTGCTCGCCGAGGATGGTCGCCTCAACGTTCTTGACGGGCGTCTCGAACCGATCGGCAAGGACATAGCGGAATCGCGCAGAGTCGAGCCGGCCACCGAACCCGATGACCTGGTGGCGGTCGCGGTCACCCGCCTCATAGAGATGGCGGTTGAGCAGATCGACCGGGTTGGAGGTAGTGATAGAGACGAACTCGTCGTTGTGCTCGGCGAGCGACGAGCCAATGTCTTCCATGATTGGGGCATTGTCGCCCGCGAGGTCCGTCCGGCTCTGGCCCTCTTTGCGAGGAATTCCGGCCGTGATGACGACAACGTCAGAGCCGGCCGTAGCTGCATAGCCACCCTGCCGGACAGTCGTGTTAGAGTCGTAGGCGATACCGTGGTTGACGTCGGCCGCCTGCCCGACCGTCTCCGCCTCCATGTCCGGAATGTCAACGAGAACGAGTTCGTCGGCCACCTCACGCAGCGCGACGTTGTACGCCGTCGCCGCGCCGACGGTGCCGGCCGCACCGATGATGCTAACCTTGACCATAGTCGTCTACGAGGTTAGCCGGTCCGCGATTAAACGCTTCGAAACGCCGACTCGCCGGTCAGTGAACGCGTGTGCCGCCCTTGTAGACGGCTTCGACGTCCCGCACGTGTCCGATGTCGTCGCGAGGATCGCCCCCAAGCACGATGAAGTCGGCGTGGGTCCCCTCGGCGAGCCCACCCACGTCGCCCGGTATCGTCTGTCCGGCAACGCTGGTCGCCGCAGCGACGGCCTCCTCGGCAGTGAACCCGACCTCCTCGACCAGCAACTCGAGCTCCAGCGCGTTCTCGCCGTGCGGGACCAACTCTGGCCCGATGAAGTCCGTGCCAGCAGCGATTGGCACGCCCGCCTCCTTCGCCTGTCTGACCGACTCGAAGTGCGCCTCGCGGGCTGCCCGCGCCTTCCGGAGGCCATGCTCGGGGACGCCGTGGTCCTCGCCGCGGGTGACGATACGGTACATGATTGCAAGCGTCGGGACGAAGGTCGCCCCCGTCTCCGCGAACAGGTCGAGACACTCCTCGTCGATGTGGAACCCGTGTTCGATGGTGTCGACGCCGTTCTCGAGCGCGCGCTTGATGCCCGCGGCGCCCTGTGCGTGGCTCGCGACCGGCATCCCGACGCGGTGGGCCTCCTCAACGAGCGCCTGTACCTCTTTGTCAGTGAACTGCGCTTCCTGCGGCGAGTCCTTCTGGGAGAGGACACCGCCAGTCGTCATGATTTTCAGTAGGTCTGCGCCGTCGCGATGGCGCTCGCGCGCGACCCGGCGACACTCGTCGGCGCCATCGACCAGCGTCGAGATGCCCGCTCCATCATCCACCCACTCGCGGGGGAACATGTGGAGGTCACCGTGGCCGCCCGTCTGTGAGATTGACCGCCCGGACGTGAACACACGCGGGCCGTCGACCTCGCCGGCATCGATGGCCTCCCGGAGGCCGATTGCGACATCGCTGCCGACGTCACGAACGGCCGTGAATCCCGACTCGAGGAGCGCTTCTGCATCCGCGACGGCACGGGCAGCATCCTCGGCCCGTGTCCCCGTCACCCACTGCATCGGGTCCATCGACCGCGCCCCTTTTAAGTGGAGATGGGCGTCAACGAACCCTGGTGTTACGACAGCCCCCGAGCGGTCGACCCGCTCGCCGACCGGTTCGATTCCCTCCTGGGTGCCGACCGCATGTACCCGGCCGTCTTCGACTCTGAGTCGGCCCTCCTCGATGAGCTCTCGGCCAGTGAACAGTGTCCCGCAATCAACGTACATACTCCAACGGGTGGGGCCGCAGTCATATAGGCGGAGCCGAATCCATCCGGGCGTCAACGACAACGTGCTGGACGCCCGGCGCGTGACTCTTCACAATCCGGCGGTCGAGGACTGTCACCTCGCCGGCGACCGCCCGAATCCGGTCGACCGGCCGCGCCCACAACTCCGGCTCTGGCACCGCCGCGTGGACATGGAGGATACCACCCGCCTCGAGCGCGGCAACCGCCGACTCGAGGTAGTCGGGGGCATCGTAGTAGCCCATCACCACCCGGTCGGCGTTCGCCTCGACATCCCGGCAGTCGGCACGTAGCGCGCGCACCCGCTCCTCGACGCCGTTCAGAACGGCATTCTCGACAAGGTACCGGTAGGCCGTCGGGTTGATCTCCGCCGCGGTCACGGTCGCCCCGGCACGCGCCATCGGGAGTGTGAAGTAGCCAACGCCGGCGAACATGTCGAAGACACGCTCCCCCTCCGTGACGACCCCGCCCATGCGTGCGCGTTCTGTTTTGTTGCCCGGCGAAAACATCACTTCTGCGAGGTCAAGCGCGTAGCGGGTGCCGTGTTCCGTATGGATGGTCTCGGTGTCGCCGGTGCCGGCGAGGACCGTTACCTCGGGCTCTCTGCGGACCCCAGAGACACCCTGCGCGACGAGGACGGTGTCGGCCGCGCCGTGTAGCTCTAACAGGGCCTCACCGACCGCCGCTTGGTCGGGGAATGGTTCGTCGGGGGCATCCACGAGCACGCAGGAGCCGACGACGGCCCACGAGCCGGGGGCCCGCGCAAGTTCGGCATCGCTCCAGCCGCGGGCCGCCAGCAGATCGCGGAGGCCACGCTCGCGAGTCGGCAGGTCGACCCGGACAACCCCGCGTACGTCCGTTTCTATTGGTGGCGTCGTCACCGGGAGAGCGACCCCATCGCCATGTGGAGCAACCGAGCGGGTGTCGTCGTAGACACCCTCGGCAGTCAGCGCCTCAGCGACGGCCTCAGCCCGCTCCCGCTCGACGACGGCTGCGAGATTGCTCATCACTCGTCTGACTCCGGAAGGACGTGGAGCCCAGCCCGTGACTTCAGGACGAGCACCTCCTGCGCGTCGGGATCCATATAGTCTGGTCTGGGGACGGTCTTGGGCTCGTAGGTTTCGGGATCGAGCACCTGCACAGCGTGGTCGTCCTCGACGGCGACGAGCGTGGTCGGCTCGGCGTCGCTGCGGTCGGCCAGCTTGCGGCCGTCGGGCGCGATACCCTCCTCGTGACTGGCCTCGTAGCGGGCACCCGTCTCGACGCGGCGACCCTTCAGGTTCCCGTGGGCGCTCGTGACGAGCACCGGACCGTCGCCGTCGTCAAGCGCGACTACGTCGCCGGGAGTGAACTCCGGGAGTCGGGCGACAAACGTCACCCGGTAGAGCTCGTTTCCGTCGCCGTCCTCGGTCGCTAGCGTCTCGGCTGCGGACACCTCGCCGCCGAACTCGCGGACGATTCGGTGGGCGATGGCCTCACCCATCTGGTTCGCGCTTATTTTCATGTTCAGCCCCCCCTCCTCGCGAGCGACGCTCGTGATGAATGCGTTGCGGTCGCCCTTCGCTTCGCGCTCGGCGATATACGACTCGGCGATCTCTTCGGCGCGCTCCATCTCTGCCGGGGTTGGCGCGCGATTCCGAGCGCGCACCTGCACGAGCGCGTTCCAGTAGTCGCCAGCGATCCGGCCGCAACGGTCGCAGGTGCCACGCGCGATGTAGACCGGGACAGTTACCTCCGCCTGCAGTGGTGTCTCGCGGATGAACCCTGTGAAGGTGGCGTGCATCCTGATTGTGTTCTCGTCGACCTGCTCGGGCTCGACGCCCCACGTTACCTCGCGGGCGTCGACGTGGACGCCAAGCCGCTCGACGAGTTCATCAACGGCAACGTCGGTGTAGTCGTCGGCAGCCACGTCGACCCAGCGGTTCCCCCGCTGGACAGCGCCACACCCAGAACAGACGCCCACTTCGATGCGGTCAGGTGCGTCGACCAGCTCGAACTCTGTGAAGTAACAGTCGTCACAAAGGCGGGCGTCCGGCCCGTCCGGGAGAGCCGCGTCTGGCGCCCGCTCGACGGGGTCGCCACACCGAGGACAGAACTGCCGCGTTTCGCTCATTACTCTCACTGGTCGGTTCGGCCAGTTAAACCTCGCGTCGCGTCGGCAGGCGCGCCCGAACCGCAAGAGGGGGCGCCGGTATTGTTTGAGAGACCGCAGTTCTGTATTGTTTTTTACCGATGGATACTTATGTTCTTGCATTCACGTAACGGGTAGCTTCGCATGTCCGAAGATACCATAGACCAGCGACGACGGCGCCTTCTGCAGGGGGTTGCCGCGAGCGGCATTTCGGTTACTCTTGCCGGGTGTAGCAGCGGGGGCCAGGGAACGGGAACGGAGACGTCGGAAGAAACCGACACCTCGACGCCGACACAGGAGAGTTTCGAGCCACAGGGGCCAGGCGACCGGGAGTGGATTACTGGCACGACCTCCGGAGCACAAAGCCTCAATCCAGTCAACATCAGCGACGAGGCAACGACGAACCGCCTCAACCTGCTCTACGACCCGGGAAGCGTCACTATCGAGGGACTTGAGTTCGAGGGCCGGATGCTGTCGGACTATCAGATCTCCGACGACTCCACGACGGTCACTTACACCATCCGCGAGGGGCTCCAGTGGGGCGCTGACTACGGCGAAGTGACCGCCGACGACTACATCGAGTTCCTCAACACCATCGTCTACGGCGACCGGGGGAAGGAATCGCGACCAGTCGGCTACACGCAGACGGACAGTTACCTCCTTGGTGGCGAGCGCATCCAGGTCGAGAAACTCGGCAAACGTGAGTTCCGCGCCACGCTGCCGCAGTCGCGCGGCTTCTGGCTCGTCGAAGACCCGCTCCGGACGGCGTACATCCTCCCGGCAGACCTCATCAAGAAGTACAAGCCGGTAAAGAAGCGAAAAGTGAACGGTAAGAAGGCAAACGTCATCACCCAGATTGGCCAGGACCCGGCTGTCAAGGAGGCGACGCTCAGCGGCAACCTCGGCCCGTTCAACTTCGAGAGCTGGAAGAAGGGGCAGAAGCTCGTCGTCTCGAAGAACGAGGACTACTACCTCACCGGGACGGAACTCGACGGGCTCGGCCCGGCTGGTCCGAACATCGAGAAGTTCACCTACCAGGTCTTCGACGAGCAGTCGACGGCCTACTCCGCGCTTAAGGCCGGCGACATCACCGCGACGGGCGTCGAGTCGCGCAAGATTGAGGAAATCGACGGCACCGACAGCGCGAAGGTGTGGGAGTCGAAGTTCGGGACGGGCGTCTTCTATCTAAACCTGAACCACCGGGTCAACGGTTGGGCACCCATCCGCGAGAGCCGGCAGGTCCGGCAGGCGTTCGCCCACGTCATCGACAAGAACACGCTCATCGAGCAGATCTTCCAGGGCCACGCCAACCCGGCCTCAACGTTCCATCCCAACTGGGGGCCGTTCTACCCCGACCAGATTCAGACGTTCGAGCCCAGCATCGAGAAGGCCAAACAGAAGTTCGAAAACGGCACTGGCAGCGACTACACGTACGACGGTGACACGTTCATTGGCCCCAACGGCGAACAGGTCGAGCTGACGCTCGTCATCAATAACACGCGCAAGTCTGGGAAGATTCAGGGCAACTATATCAAACAGCGACTAGGCGAAGCCGGCATCGCGGTGAACATCGAGGGAACGAACTTCACCAAGCAGCTGACCCAGTACCTGCAGAACAGCGTCGAGAACAACCCCAACTACAGCGGCGAGCCGTCGTACAACTCCGGGCCGTACAACGCCGGCGCGTACGACGAGGCTATCGGCAAGAACCAGTGGGACATCCTACAGGGGGTCGGCTTCTCGGCGGCGCCGTTCTCGCCGTGGCAGATTATCGACCTCGTCCTGACGGAGCAAGGAACGTTCAATTACATCGGCTACACGACCGACGACTACGACTTCTCGTCGGCCATCCAGGAGGCGACGACAGCCGAGGATCCCGAGACGACCCGAGAGATCATGGCAGACATGTTCCAGTTCCTCGCGAAAGACCAGCCGCTCACGTGGCTGTTCAACGACAACTCTTCCATCGGCTACCGGAATGCGGTGTCCGGGCTGCCGGAGGCAGACAGCTTCTGGGACCGGCCGAGTGTGCGCACGCTGAATCTGCGCTCGGCTGAATAACCCGGCCGGCGTCGGCTGTTCTCGTCGTCAGCGCCCAACAACCGTCGAATTTAAACGCTTCAGCGAGACACTCTAGTCAACCTCACGCATGGGAATGAAATGGTACGTGGCGAGACGGCTCGCCTGGGCCGTCTTCGCGACATGGATCGCGGTCAGCCTGACCTTCTTGTTGCTGGTCGCAGCACCGAACCCAGGGGCCGAGGCCGCCGCTGCACAGTGTGCCTCACAGGGACAGGACCCCGAAGTCTGTCGGCAGAACTACCTTGAGGAGCGGGGGCTTGATCGCCCGATACCGGTCCAGTACGCCGACTATATGACTGGCATCGTCACGCTCAACTGGGGGTACGCTGAAAGCCAAGGGAAACCGGTGTTGGACGCTATTGGGGACGCGTGGGTCTATTCGGCTCAGTACTTTATCCCCAGTATCCTCATCAGCGCGTTGGTTGGGTACGCTATCGGGCTGTACAGCGCTCTCAACAAGTACACACTAACCGACTACTTCGGGTCGTTCGTCGCCTACTTCGGCATCAGTATCCCCAACTTCTGGTTCGCCATCGTGCTGATACTGGTGGTAGGGGTGTGGTTCCGGGATGCCTCGATACTCGGCATCTCGTTGGAGCCGTACAGCCTCCGCACCTACTACGAGGTGTCGTTCCCAATCTTCAGCTGGAAGAACGCCAAACAGCTGATACTGCCGGTCATCGTGCTGTCGACGGCAAGTGTCGCCAGCCAGATGCGCTACTCGCGGGCGCAGGCACTCGAGTACGCCAACTCCGATTTCGTCAAGACGGCCCGCTCGAAGGGTGCCTCGATGTGGCGGGTGCTCATCGCGCACGTGCTCCGGGTGGCATTGGTGCCGCTCTCGACGATTCTGATCGTCGACATCCTCGCGGTGCTGTTCGCGGGGTCGTTCGTCATCGAGGCCATCTTCCAGATTCCCGGCCTCGGCCGGCTCTCGCTTGAGGCAATCAACCAGAAGGACACGCAACTGGTGCTCGGGGTAACGCTCATCCCGGTGTTCCTCGCTATTGTGGGGAACCTCCTGCAGGACCTCGCATACGTGGTCCTCGATCCACGAATCGACTACGGTGATCGCTGATGGCGACGGGACAATCATCCGATACGTTCGACACGGTCGACTGGGACGCAATCGACGCCGAGACAAGCGGCCCGGAAGTCACGCTGTTTGCCGAACTGCTGGCATTCATGGCCCTGGGGGCGGCGTTCGCCTACGACTACCTGCTGGTCGAGCAGGGCAATCCACTGATTCTCAAGTGGAACGTCACTTCTGTCGAGTGGCTGTTGGGGGCGGTGCTCATCGTCGGCTTTTTCAACGTGGTGATTCCGCTGGCGCGCAACCGGCGGATGACCGCCTACTACTGGCGGCAGTTCAAGAAAAATCGTATCGCCGTGCTCTCGGCGGGATATCTCGTCACCATCTTCCTCATCGGGATGCTCGGCCCGCTCATCTGGGCGGCGCCCAACGAGACAATTAGCTACGGGACCGCCTACTCGCCGCCCATCTTCATGGGCGGGGAGGCGACCTCCTGGGACCACGCGCTCGGCACGGACGCACAGGGGCGGCACCTCTGGCATCTCATCGTCTACGGGATGCGCATCAGTCTCGAGGTGGGCCTCATCTCGATGGCGCTGGCCATCACCATCGGGACGGCCGTCGGCGCCGTCGCGGCTCACTTCGGCGGGCTGGTCGACGAGGCACTGATGCGCTACGTCGACCTCCAGCAGACGTTCCCTGTGTTCATCCTGCTGGTGCTGCTCATCTACCTGTACGGTGCGAGCCTCTTCCTCATCATCGCGCTGTATGGGCTGTTCGGCTGGGAGGGGACCGCTCGGCTCGTCCGGTCGGAGGCGCTCCAGCGCACCGAGGAGGCGTACTCACGGGCCGCCGAGGCTGCCGGCGCGAGTCGGCTGTGGGTCGTCCGGCGCCACATCATCCCTAACGTCTCTAGCACGGTCATCACGGCTGCGACGCTCTCGATCCCGGTGTTCATTCTCGGCGAGGCGGCACTGTCGTTCCTCGGCTTCGGCGACCCCGGCGCGTTCAGCTGGGGCCGTACAATCAGCGCCGGCCGATCAGACCTCGCGACGGCGTGGTGGATCAGCACTATCCCCGGCTTCTTCCTGTTCTTCACTGTACTGGCGTTCAATTTCGTCGGCGACGCACTCCGCGACGCCATCGACCCACGGAGTAGCTCATGAGCACGAACGAACCACTGCTACGCATCGAGAATCTCCGGACCCAGTTCCACACCGACTCTGGTACCGTCCGCGCGGTGGACGGTGTCAGCTTCGATATTGACCGTGGCGAGACGGTGTGTCTCGTCGGCGAGTCCGGCTCCGGCAAGTCAGTGACCAGCGAATCCATTACGCGCATCATCCCCATCCCACCGGGCGAAATCGTCAGCGGCTCCGTCTACTTCGACGGCGGTGACCTGACGACCTACTCAGATAAGCAGCTGCGAAAGCTCCGAGGAGACCGTATCGCCCACATCTTCCAGAACCCACAGGAGACGCTCAACCCCGTCTACCGCGTGGGCCGGCAGATCGGCGAGACGATTCGTATCCACGACAAGGACGTGAGCAAGGCTGAGGCCCGCGAGCGAGCCATCGACCTGCTTGACCGGTGCGGTATCCCGGAGCCGGCGACCCGCGTCGACGACTACCCCCACGAGATGAGCGGCGGTATGAAACAGCGAGTCATCATCGCGATGGCATTGGCCGCCGAACCGGATCTGCTCATCGCCGACGAACCGACGACAGCACTGGACGTCACCATCCAAGCCCAGATCCTCCGACTCCTGCGTGACCTCCAGGAAGAACTCGGTATGGCGGTGCTGTTCGTCACCCACGACCTGGGAGTCGTCGCGGAGATTGCCGATCGTGTCGTGGTGATGTACGCCGGCAAGGTGATGGAGCGGGGTGGCGTCTATGAGCTGTTCGAGGACCCAGCCCACCCGTATACGAAGGCGCTGCTGGAGTGTCTCCCTGGACGGGGTGACACCACCAAGGCCATCGGCGGCTCGTTGCCCGACGCGACAGACCCGCCAGACGGCTGTCGGTTCGCGCCGCGGTGCCCGCACGCTGTCCGCGAGTGCGAAACAGGCGAGCATCCCGACCTGCTCGGGGTCGACGGGGCCGAGGACAGCCACCGGGCGGCGTGTATCTACTACGGCGAGGGATACGACGAGAGCGTCGTCCGCGGGACAGCTGCGGCGGCCGACGCCGTCCAAGGGGAGGTGAGCGAGCAGTGAGTCGCCCCAACCCGCTCGTCGAGGTGGACGGGCTGAAGAAACACTACCCTATCACCGAGGGAATCCTCAAAAAACAGGTCGGCACCGTCCGCGCAGTGGATGGTATCAGCTTCGATATCGACCGCGGCGAGACGGTCGGGCTGGTGGGCGAGTCGGGCTGTGGAAAGTCGACGGCCGCCACGTCGCTCCTCCGGCTGGAGGAGCCGACAGATGGGGCTGTCTGGTTCGACGGCGAAGACGTCACCGAGTACGACGATCAGGAACTGAAGGCGTTCCGGCGGCGGGCTCAGATGATCTTTCAGGACCCGTCCTCGAGCTTCGACCCGCGGATGAGTATCGCCGAGTCGGTGGCAGAGCCGCTTCGCATCCACGGCATGTCCGACAAGAGCCGACGCCGCGCCATCGTGGAGGACCTGCTCGAGCGGGTGGGCCTGTCCGCCCGTGACGCCGACCGGTATCCGCATGAGTTCTCCGGCGGGCAGAAACAGCGCATCGCGGTCGCGCGGGCGCTGTCCGTCAACCCCGAGTTCATTGTCGCCGACGAGCCGGTGAGCGCGCTGGACGTCTCCATCCAGGCGGAGATTCTCTCCCTCCTCGAAGACATCCAAGACGAGTTCGACCTCTCGTTCCTGCTCATCAGCCACGACATGGGGGTCGTTCGGCAGGTGTGCGATCGGGTGAACGTGATGTATCTCGGTCAGATTGTCGAAAGCGGACCGACCGAAGAAGTGTTCGACGACCCACAACACCCGTACACACAGGCGCTGATGAGCTCCATCCCTCAGCCAGACCCGCGCAAACGAGGGATGGGCGTCGAGTTGACCGGCAGCGTCCCCAACCCGTCGAATCCACCGGAGGGCTGTCGGTTCCACACGCGGTGTCCGCTCGTCATCCCGCCCGAGGATATCGACCTCGAGCAATCCGTCTGGCGGCGGGTGATGGATTTCCGCAGTCGGGCAGACCGTGAAGGGATTGAAGCAGATGTCGTGGTCGAGAGCCACCTCGATGTCGAGGACCCCGGCGAAACAGGCTACGACCGCGAACAGGTGGACGCGGCTATCCGCGAAGAGTTCGAACTGCCGGAGACGCTCGCAGACGCCGATGCAGAGTCGGCAGTGTCGGAGGCAGTCGACCAGCTGACGGCCGGCGACGGCGATGCCGCCGCGGCGACGTTGCGCGAGGCATTCCCGACCGTCTGCGCGAACGAGGAGCCGGCCATGCAGGACGACGGCCGGCGCCGCGTCGCGTGTCACCTCCAAGATGAGCGGTACGCGGCCACCATGGACGACCAACTCCAGGTGTCCGGCTCGGCCGACGACTGAACCCCTACGCTTCGGGTCGAACACCCGCTCCTCAACGTCACCTCTCCGTTTCTCGAGTCCCTCAGTGCCGTCCTGTCGTTCGATTTCACTTTCACTTGGCTGTTAACGTACCTTTATCATCCCGGATACAGTAGCAACGGGTATGGCAGCATCAGAGGATCTTGAAGAACTCCCAGGTGTCGGTCCCGCGACGGCCGACAAACTCCAAGAGAACGGCTTCGAATCCTACCAGTCTATCGCCGTCGCGTCGCCGGCCGAACTCTCGAACCAGGCGGACGTCGGCGAGTCATCAGCATCGGACATCATCAACGCGGCCCGCGAGGCCGCTGACATCGGCGGCTTCGAGACGGGCGCCGATGTGCTCGAGCGCCGCGAAGAGATCGGGAAGCTGGAGTGGCTCGTCCCCGAGATTGACGAGATGCTCGGCGGCGGCGTCGAA
This sequence comes from Halosegnis sp., assembly GCF_042216475.1. Classification (NCBI taxonomy): domain Archaea; kingdom Methanobacteriati; phylum Methanobacteriota; class Halobacteria; order Halobacteriales; family Natronomonadaceae; genus Halosegnis; species Halosegnis sp. The sequence continues at coordinate 5,185 of NZ_JBDGTV010000021.1, read as the reverse complement.
ACCCAATCCATTACCGAGGTGTACGGCGAGTTCGGTGCTGGCAAGTCGCAGGTGACGCATCAGCTCGCGGTCAACGTCCAGCTCCAAGACGAGCTTGGTGGGCTTCACGGCCGCTGTATCTTCGTCGACAGCGAGGACACGTTCCGCCCGGAGCGTATCGACGAGATGGTCCGCGGACTTGACGACGAGATTCTCGAAGCAGAGCTTGACCACCGAGAAATCGACGGAAACGTCGACGACGAGGGGGCACTCGAAGCACTTGTCGAGGACTTCCTCGACAAGATTCACGTCGCGAAGGCGTTCAACTCTAACCACCAGATCCTGCTGGCCGAGAAGGCGCTCGACATCGCCAAAGATCACGAGGACGACGACTACCCGGTCCGGCTGCTGTGTGTCGACTCACTTACCGCCCACTTCCGAGCGGAGTATGTCGGCCGTGGTGAGCTCGCCAACCGCCAGCAGAAGCTCAACAAGCACCTCCACGACCTTGACCGGGTCGGCAACCTCTACAACGCCGCCGTTCTCGTCACCAATCAGGTGCAGTCGAATCCGGACGCGTTCTTCGGCGACCCGACGAAGCCCATCGGTGGCAACATCCTCGGCCACAAATCCACCTTCCGACTCTATCTGAAGAAATCCAAGGGGAACAAACGCATCGTAAAGCTGGTCGACGCGCCGAACCTCCCCGACGGCGAGAGCGTGATGCGCGTCGAGAACGACGGACTCAAGCCGGAGTGACGACCGCCGTCGGGCGTCGGGTTCAATAGCCTCGCCCCCCGAACAGTGGTATGGACCCGGTGGTACTGCGCGACGACATGGTCGACAGCCTCGAACACGAGGCGAAGGCTGTCGTCCAGAGCGAGCGCATCTCCGCTGCAATGCGGACAGTGCCACGCGAGCCGTTCGTCCCCGACGAGGGAGCTGCCTATGCCGACCGATCGGCAGAGCGGCTCGGCACGCGCGTGCTCGCGCCTTCCGACGCCGCCCGCCTGCTCGAAGCGCTGGCTGTCGAGCCGGGCGACGAGGTGCTCGTTGTCGGCGTCGGCGTCGGCTACACCGCTGCCGTCATTGCCGAACTCGTTGGCGGCCGCAACGTCCAAGCTGTCGACATCGACCGCCGCGTCGTCTACGAGGCCCGCGAGAACCTCCGCGAGGCCGGCTACGACGCGGTGCTTGTCGACTGCCGAGACGGCGCCGAGGGGTTCCCGGAATATGCCCCCTACGACCGGGTGCTCGTGGAGGCGGCCGCCGTGGAGCCGCCGCGACAACTGCTCGCACAGTTGGCCGACGGCGGCCGACTCGTCCTCCCGCTTGGCGCTGGCACACAGACGCTGACGGCCCTCGGCCCGGATGGCGACGACCGCGAACGGCTCGGCTCTGTCGCCTTCGCGCCGATGCTAGTCGAGGGTGAGCAGGCGAACACCCTCGAGCGGAACCGGACCCGCCGTGAAGAGGGCGAACGCGCTCGCCGCGCCGACCAGCGTCGCCGCGGCTGGGAGCAGGAGTGGATCGACTGGGACGACGCCCTGTAGTTTTCTGCCCGGCGGCCCACGTCGCTGTATGGACGAGGAGAACCTGCTCGGTGAGCCGCTGGAGCCCTGCTCGCACGAGCCGACGACCGGCTTCAAGCGCGACGGTCACTGTCGGCACCTGCGCCGCGATCCCGGCCGGCACGAAGTGTGTGCAGTCCTGACGGAGGCGTTCCTTGAGTTCTCGAAGCGCCGTGGCAACGACCTTACGACGCCGCGGCCGGCGCTGAATTTCCCCGGACTAGAGCCGGGCGACCGCTGGTGTCTCTGTGTCCCCCGGTGGGCAGAGGCCCAGGAGGCAGGCGTCGCGCCACCGGTCGTGCTCGCGGCGACGAACGCCGCCGTCCTCGACACGCTCGACAGGGCGACGCTTGAGGCACACGCCGTCGAGTGAGGCCCGTGTGCCGCGCGTCCGACGGGGATTTTTGTCCACCGGTCAGGTACGGAGCGGGTATGAACGGCCAGCCGTCTCGCCGGGACGACCGCAGCGTCCCCATCGAGGTGACCCTCGCCGGCGATGACGACGAGCGGCCGTCGGTCGTCGATGGATCGCGGCTTGACGTGGCTGTCGACGGGCGGCTCTACCCGACCGCCGAACTACACGACGGCGGCTATCTCGCGTGGTGGTTTACGGCCGGTGACACGCCGGCCCCCGATGCCGATGTCACGACGGAGTGGGTCGCCGCGCCCACGCGGTTTCTCGCAGCTGCGACGCTTCGGGAGCTGTGGGAGGATCCAGCTGCCTTCGACCGACTGGTCGAGTCCTCACGCTCGTAGCCCACCCCGAGTCGCACGCATCGTCACGTTTTCCCGTCGCAGCCACCCCGACCGGGTGTGCGCGAAGAGCCGTCCGACCCGACCGACGACAGGGTGGCCGACGCGCTCGAACGGGTCGCCCATGGCGCCGTCGTTAGCGTCCCGAGTATCCTCGTCGAACGGCTGCTGACGCTGGCGTTCACCGCGCTGCTGACCAACGGCTTTTCGGCGGCTGCATACGGCCTGTTCGTACTCGCCCGCCGATGTCAGTTCGTGCTCGTCTCGCTCACGAACGGCTTCGGAACCGGACTGAGCCGGTATCTCCCGAACGCTGATACGGCCACCGAACGCGACATCGTCGCCACCATCGGGAGTCTCCTGGGATTGTCGGCAGCCGTCGTCTTCGGGAGCGGACTGTACCTCGCCACGCCGGTCATCACCGATTTCGCCGGGACAGCCCCGCGGTTTGGGATCTTCCTCCGCGTGTTCGCAGTCGCGCTCCCAGCGACCGTCGCGCTCCAGACCGCGGTGGCGCTGCTACGTGGCCTCGAAGAGGTCGGCCCGCTGAATCTCACGCAGCGACTGGGATTCCCGGCCGCACAACTCGTCGTCGCGGGAATCGCCGTCGCGACCGATACCCTGCTCGTTGCGGCCATCGGCGCCCCGGTGGTCGCTGCGCTGGCCGGGCTCACCGCAATCGGGTGGCTGGGCCGCAAGCGGGGGCTCCGCCCTCGGCTCCGCGGGACGAACGCCAGCCGACTCCACCGCCAGTATGCCCGGTACACGGCTCCCGTGTTTGCCGGCTCTATCGCCACGACCGTCCAGCGGCTCGGCTTCTATCCGCTCATCGCTGTCTTCCTCTCCGGGACCGCTGGTGGGGTGTTCGCCGTCGGTGCGCTCGTCGGCATGCTCGTCCGGCTCCCGCTGATGGGCATCAACCAGTTCATGCCGCCGGTGGCTGCTGCACTCCACGGCAGCGGTCACCGCGACGCGCTGTCGGCGGTGTACGGCGCGACGAGCCGGCTCGTCCTCGTCGGCGTCACTGCACTCGCCGTGCCGGTCGTCGTGTTCCGCCACGAGGTGATGACGCTGTTCGGCCCGACCTTCGTCACCTACGCTGACCTGTTGCCGGCGTTCGTGCTCGCACAGTGGGTCGCCTGTGCAGCCGGCAGCGTTGGCATCCTCCTGATGATGACCGACCACCAGCGGGCACTGCTCGTCGTTAACACCGCCATCACCGCCGGGTTGGCAATCCTCGCGATCCCGCTTGTGCGCCAGTTCGGGCTCGTCGGCGTCGTCATCGCGTATCTGCTGATGCTCACCATCAACAATACGCTGGAGGTGCTCGTGCTTTACCGGCTGGAGGGACTCCAGCCACTGACGCGCGCGCATATCCGCCCGCTCGTCGCCGCCGTGCCGCTGGCGACCGTCGCGCTTGTTGCACGGACCGTCGCACCCGGGCCTGTCGGCGCGCTCGTCGGCACCCTCGTCGGTGTGGCCGCCTACGCGGGCGTCCTGCTGTGGCTCGGCTTCGCCCCCGTCGAACGGCGACTGGTCGCGACGCTGGTCGACCGCTACCGGGGCGTGACATCCTTACGCGCCTGATAGAGATACGAGCGCATACCCCCGCCTTCCCGTGAGCGACGAGTGTTCCGACGCTCTGTCGGAACCGAGGAGTGAACAGGCGGGGGTCAAGCGGACACTCCTACCGAGGAACCGCCGTACTGTGGCCGAATTGGATGACCAACCGAATGTTTTTGTCGTGGCCCGACGTATTGGAGCCTGCTACGGAATCGGTGAGACGCCGGCCCCCAACAGACAAGGGGCGGTGACGAACGCGGTCTGTTCGTCACACGGCAATGACATCGATTCCGATGGGGCCTGCGTGACCGGGCCACAGCCCTACAGCGAGGGAGAAAACGAGAGTTTCGCCGGTATGCTGCCGGTTCCCTCTGAGTGCGGGTTGGAACCGCAACGGTCTGTTTCGACAGGCCGGTCATCCGGTGGCCGGATGCCACGGCCTTCAGGCCGTGGAGGAGGTCACACACTCGCCAAGCGACTCTGCTGTCAACCCGGCCGATATACGTGTTTGGCACGCCGAAAGAGTGGCTGTGAGCGAGTTTGAGAGCACGCCACGCCGTGGGAACGAAGAGGTCGGTCGTTGCAGCTGAGTCACGACACCAGCTCGGTCACGACAGCTTCGCCACGTTGTCGAAGTAGAAACACTCCATGTTGAGTGAAGGACCGGTTCCAGGCTGGAAGAAGCGGTTCAGTGCCGGATACCGCTTTCGTGCCGACCCTGTGGAGAATGCCTCTATCCAGCGCTCGTAGTTTCGCATCTCAACCTGCCAGTCGCGCTCGCCCTGACAGACGAACGCGGGCAGAGACAGTGCTTTGGCGGTCGCGATCTGGTCGTAGTCGAGGAAACTGTACAGGAACGCGCCCTGTATACAGCACCCCCCTTGAACAGGAACTACGGCGAAGCTTCAACAGTCGTGTTCTCGCACCCGATCAGGCAATCCAACGCGCCCACAACTGGGACACTCCGCGAGCCTCTTCGGCACCTCTGCATCCAGTTCCAGCAGCGCCGCGTGAATATGCTCCCGCGCGGCCGGCTGCAACGCCCGCGTGTAGGCCTGGGCCAACTGCGTCTTGACCACGTCCAGGTCAACGTCGCCCATCACGCGCTCACCCGACTGGAGATCGCGTTACCGAGCGTCTCAAAGAGCCGGCGCGTCTGCCAGCCGTGGGCCTCTGCGACCGCGTCGGCGTAGTCGTAGATATCGCCGCCATCGAGGATCTTCCGCCCGCGGCCGCCGTCCGCCCGGATGATGTGGACGGTGTAGGTCTCGCGGTCCCAGAGATGGTGTGCGCCACGATCGTCGACGCCAACGAGGATG